>CACAUR010000027.1 GCA_902535745.1 uncultured Pelagibacteraceae bacterium | reverse complement strand
TTATATGACAGAAAAAAAACAGGTAAAGGAACTTATATCGACGTTTCGATGCTTGATTGTCAAATTGCAATTTTGGAAAATGCAATTGCAAGATACTTGGCAAAGAATGAAATACCTAAACCAATGGGATCGCGTCATCCATCGATTGCACCTTTTGAAGCTTTTAAAACAAAGGATAGTCACATTATCATAGCGGCTGGTAACGACAAACTTTTTGAAAAACTCTGCCAAGTTTTGAATATCAATAATATTTTAAAAGATGAAAAATTTAAAACAAATTCGTCTAGGGCTCAAAATATGGATGAACTAAAAAAAATTTTAGAGACAGAGCTTCTAACTAAAAATACGAGCGATTGGATCTCATTGATGGAAAAAGAAAAAATTCCTTGTGGTCCGATATTTAATATAAAACAAGCTGTTGAAAATCCTCAAATCAAAGCAAGAAATATGATTGTGAATTCATATCATAAAAAAATTGGTGAATTTAAAACTGCTGGAAACCCCATAAAAATGTCTAATTATAAGGATGAGGAAAAAAGAGGTGATATTCCAGATTTAGATGAACATAGAGAAAAAATAATTAAAGAGTTTTGTAATTAATTTTTTCTATCTCCTGAGACATTTTAAGTAATACTTTTTTTTTATTTAGTTTATCTGTTCTAATTAAAATAGCGTCTCTCATTTTTTTTAATGGTGAATGTTTTCTTTTTTTGTCAAGCTTTGTTCTAATCCGTAGACTTTTTTTAACTTCTTTAAGAGAAACTTTCTTCCTTAGATCTTTCCATCTTCTAATTGATGCTAAATTAAGATTGCAAGTAAAATAAAAAGCTATGTCGTAACTGGGATTTTTTTTTAGAATAGTGCTAGCTATGTCTCTACCCTCAACACATATTCTTTTATTTTTTTTAATAATCTTTTTTTGAAATTTTTTCATTATTTCTCTTACATCTTTATTTTTGGCCAAATAACCAACATGATTACTAATTTCCTGGGAGTGAAGAGATTGGTTTTTTATTTTTTTATAAGAGATGTTTTTAAATTTCTTCTTTAAGAAAGGAACTATTTTTTTGGGCTTATGCTTAATGATAAGTTTACTTGCATATCTGTACAATAATCCAGAATTTATAAGAAAAAGTTTATATTTTTTTGAAACTAATTTTGCACCTGTGCTTTTACCGCTAGCAGCTTCTCCGTCACATGCAATTCTTAAAGACTTATTCATTAAAACTATGTTTAATTAAATAACTTATTTTGATTATGATTGAAATATTATTGTTCTGAATTATTTGGATTATCAGCTTCTTGCTGATCGTTTTCAGCTATTTCATCAAGAGAAACTTCGTTACTTTCCTCTCCTCCACCCTCTTCAGCTGGAACATCATTTGATTGAGGTGCATCAGCATTTTGTAATTCAGCTAAGTCTTCTTTTGAAACTTGAATTTTTTCTGGAACTTTTCTCGCTCTTTTAGAAGGTAAAATAGGTGTTCCACTTTTTGAGATTTCACCTTTGTATAAATTTTCAAAATCATCTCCTATGTCTTCATCGTCTTCACTTAAGTCATCAACTTGTTCGATATGTTTTCTAAGTTTATAAACAGCGCTATCTGTCAATTCACTTGTTCTGACATTTTCATTTGCAATTTCTCTGAGTGCGATAACAGTATTTTTATCGTTATCTTTTTCTACACTCGGTTCAATTCCAGAATTTAATTGAGTAGCTCTTTCCTTTGCGACTAAAACTAGTTCATAAGGGCTGTCTACTTTATCGATACAATCTTCTACAGTTACTCTAGCCATGCGGAGTATTTATACTCTGAGGTCTATAAAATCAAGGTGTTTTTATAAAATCGTTGGATTGAGTTTGTTTTTAATTAAAAACAGTAAAATTAAGGAAATTAAAATATAGCCTCCTGAAATCATAGATATCTGCTCTATCGAAAAGTCAAAGTCTATCATTAATCCAAAAAGAGCTGTACCAAATGCAGTTGAAAATACCATTAA
>CACAUR010000026.1 GCA_902535745.1 uncultured Pelagibacteraceae bacterium | reverse complement strand
TGAAAAATTTTTGACAATAAGGGCATAAATTAGTTCATCGTCTGGTTTCTTGATTTTAGCTGTAAGAGTATTTTTAAACCTTGAATTTAAGTCTTTAAGTTTTGTCTTCATCTCATTTAAAGCCTTCACAGATGTTATTAATAAATATTTATTCTCTTTTTCAACCATATCTATTAGAGAATAAGTTGCTTCCTCATCACATCTTTCAGTAAAATTTTCAATTACAATATTTTTACAACCTTTAATTCTATCCAATGCTTTCTTATTCAGCTCATTAGCTTTAAATTTAATACCTTTTTTGTTTTCTAAAAAAATTTCTGATAAATGAGACTTGCCTGATTTCCGCTCGCCATAAATATTTAATATTTTTTTTTCCCAATTGGGCCAGCTTTTAATTAAATTAAATGCAAAATAATTGCATTCACTTACAAAAAAATCATTTTTATCAAAATTTGATAGTTGCTCAAACTTAAATATTTCTTGTCTTAAGTCTCTTATCTTACTTTCCATATTTCTTGATTTGTATCAATGTTGATATCTATCTCTTTCATTAAGGTTAAAAATTGATTTGGATTGCCATTAAAAATTATTTTATAAATTGTATTACTATTATTAAAACTTGTAACATAAAAGTTTGAAACCAAATCTAGCTGTGCTAAATAATTTTCAATTAATTGAATTTGTTTTACTTTTTTTGAACTAACAGAAATATTTATTGGAAGTTTTATTGAAGTATTAATTTGGTTATTTTGTTTCCAAATATCCTCAAAAAAAATCTTGTTTTTTTCTATAATATTTAATAGTTGTGAGTCATCCGAAATATCAACTTTTTTATAACCTTGATTTGAAATCTTAACTTTACCTTCATAAAACATTTTTGAAAGCACCCTTAGATTATTCTTGTTCTTAAAATATATCGCAACTATGTACTCCTCTGTATCATATTTTCTTACAATTTGATCAAATTTAAAATTTTCAATAACATCTTTATTTTCGTTAATAAACTTTAGATCGAGAATGTCTTCTTCATGTAATACGTAATTTATTTGAGAAAATTTTTTTATATCGTCATTCCATTTTGAATAGAAAGGATTTCTATCAAATAAAAAAACTTTGTCTTCGTCGTTGTCTATAAGTATAAGTAAGGTCAGAAATTCTTTCTTTTTATACATTGATGGGAATATGTTTTTTTTTTCAAAAAAATTTAAAATTTTGGGTTTATCAAAATTTACCTCAAAATTTGCTTGATAATTTTTGTTTAGGAACTGCTCATTTGTAATAGTAAAAGAATCGATTAGATATTTAATATCCCTTAACCGGGTATTTTTAATTTTTTTTTTATCATCAGAGGTTATTAAGCTATTTAAAAGAGTATCAAAAGCTTCGCCAAATGCTTTATTGATAACTTTTTCTTTATTAAAATTAGAATTAAAAGGCTCCTCAATTTCTATGTTTTGAATTTTGAAAATTTTGCCAAAAGTATAAGTGTAAAAAAAACAAACAAAAAATACTACAAATATAGTAAAAACTATATAAGATAATAACTTCAAAAAATTTTTTTTTAAAAACATTTTAAATTATGAAAAAATATAAATTTACATATCAAAAAAGCGGAGTAAACATAAATGCATCTAATCAATTCATTAAATATATATCTAAATTAACCAAAAAAGGAAATTCTAAAAATAAATTTAAGAATATAGGTAGTTTTGGTTCTATAAATGAAATTCCAAAAAAATTTAACAATCCCTTATTGGTAAGTAGTACTGATGGTGTTGGAACTAAACTTGAAATAGCAAATATTTTAAATAAGTTTAATACAATTGGGATAGATTTAGTTGCAATGTGTGTAAATGATATTTTGGTACTTGGAGCAAAACCACTTTTTTTTTTAGATTATATTTCAATTGATAAAATAAATTTAACAAAATTAAAAAGTATTATTAAAGGAATATATAAAGGTTGCAAAATAAGTAACTGTCAATTAGTAGGTGGAGAAACAGCTGAAATGCCGGGAACCTATTCTAAAAATAAATTTGATTTAGCTGGATTTTCTGTAGGACTTGTAAACAAGAATAACGTGTTAACGAAGGAAAAGATAAAAGAAAATAATTTGATTTTAGCAATACCTTCTAGTGGACTTCATTCAAATGGATATTCCTTATTAAGAGAAGTTTTAAA
>CACAUR010000025.1 GCA_902535745.1 uncultured Pelagibacteraceae bacterium | reverse complement strand
AATAATCACCTTAAATACTCTTTAACATGGTTTTCAATAGCGATATCAATTCTTTTGATATATCTATATTTTAGAAAAAAGAATTATTAATGGAATATATAAGTACAAGAGGTGATAATAAGAAATTTTCCTTTAGCGAGGTATTTCTCAAAAGTCTTGCTGATGACGGAGGCCTTTTTATACCACTGAATATCAAAAAATTTGATGAAAGCAAAATGAACTCTTTAAAAAAATTAAATTATATAGATCTAGCTACCGAAATTATTTATTTATACATTGGTGATTTTTTAAACAAAAAAGAATTAAATGAAATTGTTAAAAAGTCGTATTCTAACTTTAGAGAAAAGGATGTAGTCAAAATAGTTGAGTTAAATCAATTAAAAATCTTAGAATTGTTTCATGGACCCACTCTTGCTTTTAAAGATATTGCAATGCAGTTAATTGGAAATATGTATGAGCATCTCTTAAAATCAAATAATAAAACTATTAATATTGTTGTTGCAACATCTGGTGACACTGGTGCAGCAGCCATTGATGCAATTAAAGGAAAATCTAATTTAAATATATTTGTTTTACACCCAAATAATAGAATTTCTTCTGTCCAAAGAAAAATTATGACTACGGTAGAGGAAAAAAATGTTTTCAATATTGCAATTGATGGAAACTTTGATGATTGCCAAAATATTGTAAAACAAATGTTCTCTGATCTTGAGTTTTCAAAATCTATAAATATGTCAGGCGTAAATTCGATAAATTGGGCTAGAATAATTGCTCAAGCGGTATATTATTTTTATGCATATTTTAAATTAGGAAAAGAAGATATTTCTTTTTCAGTTCCTACAGGAAATTTTGGAGATGTCTTTGCAGGGTATCTTGCAAAAAAAATGGGATTACCAATTAATAAATTAATTGTTGCAACAAATGATAATGATATTTTGCACAGAGCCATTACAAAAGGAGATTATACTTCAAAAGAAGTCACAGAAACATTATCACCAAGTATGGATATCCAATTAGCAAGTAACTTTGAAAGATTAATTTACTATGTAAATAATTCTAATTCTAAAAAAACAGCAGAAATAATGAAAAAAGTTAAGCTGAATTCTTATCAAATTGAAAAGAGCAATTTAGATATAATCCAAAAGGATTTTTTATCGGAAAGTTGTAATGAGACAGAAACTCTAGGAATAATTAAGAAAAATTATGAGGAAAACCATATGGTTTTAGATCCACATACCGCCATTGGAGTAGGCGCTGCACAAAAATTATCTTTGCATGATTGTGTAGTTTTATCGACTGCACACCCATGTAAATTTCCAGATGCTACAAACAACGCGATTAATAAACATGAAAAATTGCCGAAAGAACTTCAGCACGTACTTAATAAAAATGAGAATTTTCAAGTACTTAAGAATAGTACGGATGAAGTAAAAAAATTTATTAAAAGTAAAATTTTATAAGTTTGCAGCTTCTTTGGCAATTAAATCAACTTCATTGTTTAACTCGTCTGTAGAGTGCGCTTTTACCCAATTCCAACTTATTTTAAATTCATTGGCTAAAATATCCAGCTCTGTCCAAAGATCTTTATTTTTAACATCTTGCTTGTTTGCAGTTTTCCATCCATTTTTTTTCCAGTTATAAATCCACTCTGTTATTCCTGACTTAACATACTTCGAGTCTGTAAAAATTTGAACTTTACTTCCTTTGGGAATTTTCTTTAATGCTTCAATAGGGGCGAGTAACTCCATTTGATTATTTGTAGTATTCTTTTTGCTTCCCTTAATCTTAATTTTTTGTCCATTGTTTATAATTATTGCTGCCCATCCACCATTTCCAGGATTTTCTAAACATGACCCATCTGTATAAATTTTAATCATTAAGGTATTCCTCGAATCTTTCTATGGAATTATGAAATCTAAGTTTTTGAATATACTCAGAGGGATCCTTTTTTTTAATTAATATATTTTTAGGAGTATTTATGAAATCATAAGCTCTTGTAGCCAGATATCTTAAGGCAGATCCTTTACAAAGAATTTTCATACTCTTTTTTTCTTCTGGTTTAAGTTTTCTAATACTTTCATAACCTTTAAAAAGCTTGGAGGCTTTTTTCTTATTAAATTTAAATTTATTTTTTGTTTTATTAAAACAAAGTGAATTTAAACAAATTGCGAGTTCATAAGCTTGAAAGTCATAAGCTGAAAA
>CACAUR010000024.1 GCA_902535745.1 uncultured Pelagibacteraceae bacterium | reverse complement strand
TCAAAAACTTTCTCAAATGGCTAGGGCTGCGGGTATTCATATAATAATGGCAACACAAAGACCTAGCGTTGATGTTATAACAGGTACTATCAAAGCAAATTTCCCAACTCGTATTTCTTTTCAGGTGTCTTCAAAAATTGATAGTAGAACAATTCTTGGAGAGCAAGGTGCTGAACAACTATTAGGGAAAGGAGATATGCTTTTTATGTCTTCTGCTAATCGAATTACAAGAATCCATGCGCCATTTGTTTCGGATAATGAAATTGAAAAAATAAATTCTTTTCTTAAATCACAAGGAGATCCGGAATATGTTGATGAAATTTTAAATTTATCCTCTGAAAGTCCATCTGATGATGACTCTAATGACTCGGATCAAGATGACGAACTTTACAATAAAGCCTTGGAAATAGTTAGATCTGAGGGAAAAGCATCAACCTCCTTTTTACAAAGAAAACTTCAAATAGGTTACAATAGGGCCGCAAGAATAATAGATATTATGGAAAGTAGAGGCGTTGTCAGTAAAGCTAATCATGTTGGTAAAAGAGAATTATTATAATGAGAACAATTTTTCTCATCTTAATTTTTTTTTTTATATTTGGTCAAAAGTTTGCTTACTCAGATCCTAAAATCATAAAAAAAATTTCTGATACCAAAAATTTTGCATTTGATTTTGAACAATTCATAAATGATAAAAAAGAGACTGGTAATTGTATAATTTCATTTGATAACAAAATGATTTGTAAATATGATGAATCTGGCAAGATAATTGTATCAAACGGAAAGATACTTTTAATTAGAAACAAAAATTCAAACTTTGCAAATACTTACAAAACTGAAAACACTTACTTTAAATATATTCTTAACAAAGAATTTTTAATCTCAAAGATTGAAGGAAATGTTGTCAAAAAAGAAAAAAATTTTCTTCTTTCAATTAATGATAAAAATAATCAATTGAATATTTTTTTTGATAAGAATAACCACTTAATTAAAGGGTGGGAAACTATTGATTTATATGGCAACAAAGTAAGGTCCAATATTGTCGTTAAAAATATTAATCAAAAATTACCTGAAAATATTTTTAATCTCAATCTTTATAACTAGCTAGCTCTTATATTTAGTTTTTCCTCTTTAAAAATTTTCATCCCTCTTGCTAAATAATTTTTTATTGCATTAGGATGATCTAGTGTGCAAGTGTGAACCCACATTCTTTTAATTTTTTTTTCAAAAGATTTTATTATTGCAGTCGTTAAAGCATAACCCCCAACTCCCTTGCCAAAATAAACTTCGAACAAACCTAAATATGCAAGTTCTGTCTCATTTTTTTCTGGGTGATGTATAAGTTCAAAATAACCTACCAAATCATCACTGTTTTTTATAACATAAGTTTCTAAGTTTTTGTTTGAAACATAGTCAGACCATTGAAGATCTGACCAAATCAATCTGTCAGTCCATCTGTATTTTTTTCCAATTTGTTTGTAAAAAAACTTATTCAGTTGGAAATCTGGTTTTGTTTTATCCACAGAATAATTATCTTTCGGCTTATCTTTTTTTACAAGTTCATTTATATTTTTTAACTCTAAAAAATTTCTTTTTACACTAATAATCATTGAACCATTCTCCCTACTTTTTCGCCGCCAAATAAATGAAAATGCAAATGAAGTACCTCTTGGCCACCATTTTCTCCAACATTTGATAAGGTCCTAAATCCATCATTATCAATACTTGAAATTCCAATTTTTTTTGCAACAGTTGAAATACCTTTCATAAGTCCTACAATTTCGTCTGAACTGGCTTTAGAAGTAAAATCTTCTAAATTTACATATTTGCCTTTTGGAATTACCAAAGCATGAACTTTTTTTTGTGGATTTATATCATGAAAAGATAAAACAAATTCGTCCTCATAGATTTTTTTGCATGGTATCTCGCCTCTGAGAATTTTTGCAAAAATGTTATTGTCGTCGTAGCTCATTTTTTTCTTTTATCTAGTTCTTTCATAACATCCTCTATTTTGACGTTATTTGCTTCGAGATACACAATCAGATGATACAATACATCGGCTGTCTCATGAACTTTATTTGTATTATTTTCCACAGCCTCAATTAGTTCTTTAACTTCCTCTTTCACCTTTTCTACTGACAATTCTTTGTCAGCTAATAATTTATTTGTATAAGATTCGCTTTGAGGTTTAGTCTTCCTTTCTCTTACCATCAAAATTATATCTTCTAGAGTTTTTAGCATGTCAAGTTCTAACAGGAATTCCTTTAGACTCCAAATATTGCTTTGCTTCTTTCACTGAGTATTTTCCATAATGAAATATTGATGCCGCGAGAACTGCACTAGCTTTACCTGATTTAATACCCTCTACTAAGTGATCAAGATTTCCAACACCACCAGAGGCAATTAGTGGAATATTTACTTTTGAAGATATTTCAGAAATTAACTCAATATCGTAACCAACTTGCGTTCCATCTCTATCCATAGAAGTAACTAGTAGTTCGCCTGCCCCACTATCTTCCATTTTTTTTGCATATTCCAATGCATCAATT
>CACAUR010000023.1 GCA_902535745.1 uncultured Pelagibacteraceae bacterium | reverse complement strand
CACTGCCTGCTCTACAGTAGGCTTTGGTGTAATGTAGTGACTGTTTGCATAAACTTTTATTAAGTTTAAATCTCTGACCTTGTCACCGGTCAAAGGATCAAACTCTTCTATTTGTTCAAGTTTATTTCCGAAGAGACTTATTCTCCAGGCTCTATCTTCTAGATGTGAAGGAAAAACTTCAAGATTTTCACCTCTTACTCTAAAAGTGCCTCGATAAAAGTTTTGATCATTCCTTTTGTATTGCAAAGCAACAAAAGACTTAATAATTTGTTCCCTGTTATATTCATAATTTTTTTGTAGTGTCAGTGTCATTTTACTATAAGCTTCAACGGAACCTAATCCGTAAATACACGACACACTCGCAACAATAAGTACGTCATCTCTTTCTAGTAAAGATCTTGTTGCTGAGTGACGCATTCTATCAATCTGTTCATTTATTGAAGCTTCTTTTTCGATATATGTATCTGACCTTGGCACATATGCTTCAGGAGTATAATAGTCATAATATGAAACAAAATACTCCACAGCATTTTCGGGAAAAAAAGTTTTCATTTCGCCATAAAGTTGAGCAGCTAATGTTTTGTTTGGAGCCAATATTAAAGCTGGTCTATTCGTAGCTTCAATAACTTTTGCCATTGTGAAAGTTTTACCTGATCCCGTTACCCCCAATAAAACTTGATTAAATTGTTCTTTATTAGCCCCAGAGACCAGTTTTTTAATTGCTTCTGGTTGATCACCCGCGGGTGTAAAATTTGAAATTATTTTAAACTTCTTACCTCCCTCAAGTTTTCCACTGATTTGTGGTTTTTTTCCCTCTAAATCGGTAATTAAATCTTGATATGTATTTTGCATATATTAAACAAAGTAATAAAATAAAATTATATTTCAATGAGCATTATATCGGATAGCTTAAAAAGAATAAAACCTTCTCCAACTATCGCCGTTACTCAAAAAGCCAAGGAATTAAAAGCTGCAGGAAAAGATGTAATAGGTTTAGGCGCTGGAGAGCCAGATTTTGATACTCCAGACAATATTAAAAAAGCTGCAATTGATGCTATTCAAGCTGGCGATACAAAATATACAGCTGTGGATGGAACCAAAGATTTAAAAGAGGCAATTGTTAAAAAATTTAAAAGGGAAAATAATCTTAATTATACAATAGATCAAATTACTGTAGGAGCAGGGGGTAAGCACGTAATTTACAATTTAATGATGGCGACCTTAAACAAAGGTGATGAGGTAATTATTCCTGCACCATATTGGGTATCGTACCCAGATATTGTTTTATTGGCAGGAGCTAATCCCATTGTTATAGAGTGTTCCGAGGAACAGGGTTTTAAGTTAAGTGCAAAAGATTTAGAGGCAAAAATTACCAATAATACTAAATGGCTTATTCTCAATTCACCATCTAATCCAACAGGAGCTTGTTATTCAGAGCAAGAGATTAAAAATTTATCGCAGGTCTTAAAAAGAAATCCGCATGTGAATATACTTAGTGATGATATATACGAACATATCACTTACGATAATTTTAAATTTTTTACAATTGCTCAAATACCTGAAATTAAAAATAAGGTTATTACTATGAATGGTGTTAGCAAATCATACGCAATGACTGGTTGGAGAATAGGTTATGCAGCTGGTGATAAAGATATTATTAAAGCTATAGCCAAGATACAATCTCAGTCTACAACCAATCCTTCATCTATAAGTCAAGCAGCAGCCGTTGAGGCCCTAAATGGAAAACAAGATTTTATACCAGTTAGAGCAAAAGCTTTCCAGGAAAGAAGAGATTTTGTTGTAAACTCTTTAAATGCTATTGAAGGAATAAGTTGTTTGAAACCAGAAGGTGCTTTTTACGTTTTTCCAAACTGCAAAGGATTAATAGGTAAAAAAGATAAAAGTGGAAAAAAAATAACCAACGACACAGAGTTTGTTCAGTCATTATTAGAAAATAATGATGTAGCAGTTGTCCAAGGATCAGCTTTTGGGCTAGAGGGTTTTTTTAGAATTTCTTATGCAACTTCAATGGAGAAGCTTGAGATAGCAATGAAAAGAATAAAATCTTTTTGTGAAAGTCTAAAATAATATTTAACCTGCCAGATATTTCTCAGCCTCTAAAGCAGCCATACATCCCATACCTGCTGCTGTAACAGCTTGTCTAAAAATTTTGTCTTTCACATCGCCAGCAGCAAATATTCCTGGAACATTTGTTTCTGTGGAGTCAGGCTTTGTAATCAAATAACCTTCCTTATCCATTTTTAATTGATCTTTAAACAGTTGAGTTGCAGGATCATGACCAATCGCAATAAATAATCCATCTATTTTTAAATCACTTATGTTGTTATTCTTAACATTTTTAATTTTCAAGCCTTTAACGTTTTTAGGATCATCATCCCCCACAATCTCCTCAACAACTGAGTCCCAAATAATCTCAATTTTTTTATTATCCATAAGTTTTTTTTGCAGCATTTTTTCTGCTCGTAATTTATCTCTCCTATGTATTAATTTTACTTTTGAGGCAAATTTTGTGAGAAACATTGCTTCTTCAACGGCAGCATTTCCACCACCAACTACAGCAACAGTTTTT
>CACAUR010000022.1 GCA_902535745.1 uncultured Pelagibacteraceae bacterium | reverse complement strand
TCGTTTAAAGCTCTTATCGATAGTTTAGATTTCAAATTATTTAAGGATAAAGCTCCCGCAAGTAAATAAATGAAAATCAAGAAGTTCTCTAAGAAACCTACTGATTTTGAAAGCAGGGTAGGAGCAGATCCTGTTGTTTGTTACTCAAATGAAAGTATAAATAATAATCTTGAAATATTACATGAAGCTAGAAAACACATTAAACAAATCGATGAAATCATTATTCCACCAAGAGATGCTAAAACTTTTAATGTTAAGTCAGGTAATTTTTTTAGAATAGAAAGTGTTGAAGGACCTCAAGTTGGAGATTTAAATTTATTTCAAGCTGATAATCTAAATGAAAAGTTTTACTCTGGAAAAACAAGAGCTCTCTATGGAACACATATTTCTGTTGGAGACAAAATGTTTAGTAGTTTCCCGTATTTAAGATCATTGGCTACAATTACATGGGATACATTAGATTGGTATGGTTATGACAAAGATGGGGGTTCGGTCCACGATGTTATAGGCACTAGGTGTGATCCTTACACTTATAAGTTAACATCAAACAACGATTACCATTATTGTTGTCATTCAAACTTAACTAGAGCTTTAGTTAAAGAAAAAAAGATCAAGTTAGATGAAGCAGAAAGAATTGTGCATGATGTATTAAATGTATTTATGCTAACTGGTTTTACAAATGATACTAAACAATATTTTATGAAATCAAGCCCTGTAAGACCTGGTGATTATTTAGAATTTTTTGCTGAAACAGATTTATTAGGTGCTTTATCTGCTTGCCCAGGTGGAGACTGTGGATCAGAACATTCATCTGATATTGCAAAATGTTATCCATTAAAAGTTTCTATATGGGATGTTGAAGCAAAATTTATAAAAGGAATAAACCCTTCGACATTATCTAATTATAATAGAAATCATGGCATCAAATAAATGAACAACAGTAAAGTTACATTTATTTTACACAAACCTCAGCTTTCAGAAAATATTGGTGCTTGTGCAAGGGCTATTAAGAATTTTAATTTTGAAAAGTTATATCTGATCGATCCTAAACCTATTTTTCCTAATGATAAAATACTTGCAACTTCGGTTGGTGCAAAAGATATTATTAAGAAAAGTAAAGTATTTGATAGTCTAGAAAGTTCACTAGGAGATATTGATATATTAATTGCAACATCTGCAAGATTTAGAAACAAAAATGTGAAACACATTAATCTTGAAGGTTTAAAAAAAATAGATTTTAGAAAAAAAATTGGGTTTTTATTTGGCTCAGAAGCATCAGGGTTATCAAATAAAGAAGTTAGTTACGCAAACTACACTTTACAAATTCCAACTAATATAAATTTCAAATCTTTAAATTTATCACACAGCTTAATCATTATTGCACAATTCATATCAAGTTTACTAAATTCCAAATCATCAAAATTTAAAAAATCTAAAAAAGTTAAGAAAGCATCTAAAAAGGAAATTCAATCAATGATCAATTTATGTTTAAATAATCTCAATGAAATTAATTTTTTCAAAAATAAAGAAAAAAAACCCTTAATGCTTGAGAATTTAAGAAATATTTTTTACCGAATGGAACTTTCAGATAAAGAAACACGTATTTTATCAAGTGTATTCGCAAGTTTAGGGAAAAAACGTTAATTGACAAATAAGATGTTAAGTTTATAAACCTTTTCACTAAATGACAAAAAGATTAAATTCTAAACATAAAATTGATAGAAGATTAAAAGTTAACCTTTGGGGAAGACCAAAAAGCCCTTTCAATAAAAGAGCATACCCTCCAGGACAACACGGTCAGTCAAAAAATTCCAAACTTTCAGACTACGGAACTCAACTTCAAGCAAAACAAAAATTAAAATCATATTACGGAAATATTAATGAGCGACAGTTTAGAAATGTTTACAGAAAAGCCATTATGAAAAAAGGGGATACAGCTGAAAATTTAATAGGATTATTAGAGAGAAGATTAGATGCAGTTATTTATAGAGCAAAATTTTCTAGTACAATTTTTTCATCAAGACAGTTTATTAATCATGGCCATGTAAAAGTGAATGGCAAAAAAGTAAATATATCAAGTTATTTGCTGGGTGAAGAAGATACAATTGAGATAAAAGATAAGTCAAAACAGTTAGCAATTATTGATATTGCTTTAGCAAATAAAGAAAGAGATATACCTGAGTATTTACAAGTAGATGAAAAGAAAAGAACAATTAAGTTTGTAAGAACACCGAAGTTTGAAGAAGTTCCTTATCCTGTTGTTATGGAGCCAAATTTAGTAATCGAATATTACTCTAGATAATATTACTTTTTATATCCTATACCTTTTTCGTCGAAAATCTTTTTTAGTTCTCCATTTTCAAACATTTCTTTGATAATATCACACCCACCAACGAATTCTTTTTTAATATAAAGTTGAGGGATAGTTGGCCACTCACTATAAACTTTAATACCTTCACGAATTTTTTGATCTTTTAACACATCAACACTTTGATATTTTACTTCCATAATTTTTAGAATATTTGAGACAGCCATTGAGAAACCACATTGAGGAGCCTCTGGACTTCCTTTCATAAATAAACAAACGTCACTGTTGTTTATTGAATTTTCTATTTGTTCTTTAACTTGTTGATCCATTAGTTTTCCTTTGTCTTAAGTGCTAGAGCATGAAGCTCGTTTCCCATTTTTCCTTTAAGAGCATCATACACCATTTTATGTTGTTGCAATTTATTTTTACCTTTAAATTCTGAAGAAGTCACTGTGGCGGAATAGTGGTTACCATCACCAGCAAGATCTTGTATATCAATAGAGGCATCAGGCAGAGCCTCCTTAATCATCTTTTCAATTTCTTTTAAATCCATCGCCATAATTAACTCATGTATTTATACAACCAACCTTTATAAAATTCTGCAACCTTGTCTACTGTAAAAGTTATCTCATCATTTATAATGATCTCTTTATCTGTAGTTTCTCCAAGTAAATCAAAATGTACAGAATTTTTCTTTAAAATACTCTCTACTTTTTTAAGATTATTCTTATCTACCTCAATAATGTATCTGCCTTGATCTTCTGAAAAAAAATATTGATAAATATTTATCAAACCTTTGAATTTGTAAAATTTAACTCCCTTATTGCCGTTTATACACATTTTTAAAGCAGCAATCATTATCCCACCAAGAGATACATCGTGGACTGATAAAGCTAATTTTTCTTTAATAATTTTTAAAATTGTTTCCCCATTATTTTTTTCATTAAATAAGTTTATTTCAG
>CACAUR010000021.1 GCA_902535745.1 uncultured Pelagibacteraceae bacterium | reverse complement strand
TGAGTCCATATAAATAAATTAAATTCTCATTATCGATTTTTCCTTTGAAATTAATTTTTTGAAAGTTTTTAATTTTTTGTGCTTCAAATTTTACTGGATCATTCATGAGAGAAGAATTTATTTCCTCAATAAGACTATTTTTCCAACTAAGTCTGTATAACTGCCAAAACCCAAGGGTAAGAAAAATTGTAATAAAAAAAGAAACAAATATTGTGAAAAGGAACTTATATCTCAATTAAATTAGCTTCCCCAAACGTAGATTGCTGCAAATAAAAACAACCAAACTACATCGACAAAATGCCAGTACCAAGCTGCAGCTTCAAATCCAAAATGATGATCCTTATTAAAATGACCAAGTTTTCCTCTCCATAAACAAACTGCTAAAAAGATAGTTCCAACTACCACGTGAAAACCATGAAATCCTGTGGCCATATAAAATGTTGCGCCGTAAATATGTCCTGAGAAATCAAAACTTGCATGTTGATACTCATATATTTGGAGAAGCGTAAAAAAGAAACCTAGTAGAACTGTTGCCCATAAACCTTGAATAAAACCTTTTCTATCATCCTCTAATAAAGAGTGATGAGCCCATGTAACAGTTGTTCCAGATAATAATAAAACCAGTGTGTTGATAAGTGGAATATCCCATGGGTTAAAAACTTCAATATCTTTAGGTGGCCAAACTCCACCGACAAAAGCGCTTGGATACAGGCTAGCATCAAAGTAAGCCCAAAACCAAGCAACAAAAAACATTACTTCAGATGCTATAAACAATGTCATTCCATAACGGTGATGTATCTGAACTACTGGGGTGTGGTGACCTTGATGTTCGGCCTCATTAACAACGTCTCTGAACCACATATACGCTCCATAAATTAAAAGAGCAAAACCAAGTAACATTGCCCACATAACTTTTGAGTGAAAATAATAAACTGATCCTACAGCAGTAATTAAGGTAGCAAAAGATGTATAGATTGGCCACGGACTTGGGTCAACTAAGTGGTAATCATGTTTTTGATCTTTGGAACTCATTGTTAATTAATTTTTGATTGTTTGTAATAGTCTGATGAAAAAAATGTATACGACATTGTAACGTCTTCAATATTTTTAGTTTTTGGATCATTTATCATCTCAGGATCCAAATAAAAAGTTAAAATATAACTCATCTTTTCTCCACTTTTAAGTGTTTGTTTTTCAAAACAAAAACATCCGAGCTTATTAAAATATTGTCCAAAAGTTGATGGAGACACATTATAGCTTGCAACTCCGCTTGATGGATCTTTTCCAAAATTTTCAACCTCAAATTCTACCTTATAAACTTTACCTGGCTTTACATCGTAAAGTGTGTTTTTGGCTTTGAAATTCCAAGCTAAATCAGTTTGAACATTCGTATCAAATCTCACTCTTACTGGTTCATCAATTACTATTTTTGGAGCTTCTTTTGAGATTTGAGTAGTGCCCCCAAATCCTGTTACACGGCAAAATAGATCATATAATGGCACTGCAGCGAATGACAAGCCTAACATAAGAAAAAATATCGAAGCTAAGATTAAAGGTGTGAGATTTTTCTTACTTATCATATAATTCTTTCCAACACTCCGACGTTATATAGTGTGAATATAAATAGGAATAATATGAAAATCACAAGTCCAATTGCCGTAAAAATATTTCTTTTTTTAATTTTTTTATCAATTTCCATTAGAATAATTTATCAACTAAAAACAAAACAAATATTAAAAATAAATAGAAAATAGAATAACCAAAAACTCGTTTGGCTTTCTGAAGATCAAATGAATTTTTTTTCGTTTTTAACAAAGCAAAGCATAAAAAAATATAATAAATTGTAAGACCAAAAGTGCTGACAAGAAATAACTCTCCTACAAAACCAATAATGTAAGGCAACGTCAATGTTGGTAGCATTAAAAGTGAGTAAACAAAAATATTTTTTTTTGTTTCTTCTATCCCATTAGTCACCGGTAACATCGGTATTTTGGCTTTTTTATAATCAGCGACTTTATACAAACTTAAAGCCCAAAAATGTGAAGGTGTCCAAAAAAATATTATTAAAAAGAATGATAACGCTTCCAAACTTAAAGTATTAGTCGCAATCGTCCAGCCAATAACAGGTGGCAAAGCACCAGCAGCACCACCAATCACTATGTTTTGTGGCGTTCTTCTTTTAAGCCAAATTGTATATACAAATAAATAAAAGCTAATTGTAAAAAGTAAAACTAAAGCAGATAATAAATTTGAAAAGATATATAAACCTAAAACTGAAACTATTGATAAAACTATTCCAAAGATTAGCGCATGGTTTTTTTTAAGCTTTCCTGTAGGAAGAGGTCTCAAGCATGTTCTGCTCATCAATTTGTCTAGATCTGCCTCATACCACATATTAAGTGCTCCTGCTGCGCCTGCGCCAAGAGTTACAAAAAAAATGTTTATAATTGATTTAACAAAACTTACTTCGCTAGGAGCAGTTAATAAACCAACTGCACAGGTGAATATTACTAATGACATTACTCTAGGTTTCATTAACCTCAACAATTCAATAAAAATTGATATATCAAGTAATGAAGGATTTTTTGCTCTAAAGTTAATAGTTGTCATCTAATACAAATAATTATGTGCTTGTTTTTTCCGCTTCTCCGAATTCATTAATCTTAGGTAATTCCTCAAATGTATGGAAGTTTGGGGGTGATGGTACTGTCCACTCCAAAGTTGTAGCGCCCTCTCCCCATGGATTTTGTGCTGCTGCTTTTTTCTTCATAAATGCGTAAGCTAAATTAATTAAAAATACAGCTAAACCTACCACTGAAATATATGAGCCAATTGAGGAGATATAGTTCCAATCTGCAAAAGCATCTGGATAGTCAGCGTATCTTCTTGGCATACCAGCTAGTCCTAAAAAATGTTGAGGGAAAAATATTAAATTTACTCCAATAAATGTTAGCCAAAAATGTAACTGCCCAAGCCATTCTGAATATTCATAGCCAGACATCTTTCCAAACCAATAATAGAACCCTGCAAAAATTGCAAAAACTGCTCCGAGGGATAACACATAATGGAAGTGTGCTACTACATAATATGTATCGTGTAAGGCTGTATCAACACCAGCGTTAGCTAGAACTACACCAGTTACACCTCCAACTGTAAATAAGAAAATAAAACCAAGAGCCCACATCATTGGGGTTTTAAAAGATATAGATCCACCCCACATAGTTGCTATCCAAGAGAAAATTTTTATTCCTGTAGGAACAGCAATGATCATTGTTGCTGCTAGAAAATATGCTTTTGTATCAGTGTTCAATCCTACCGTATACATGTGATGCGCCCAAACTACAAAACCAACAATACCAATTGCGACCATCGCATATGCCATACCTAAATATCCAAAAACGGGTTTTTTAGAAAATGTTGAAACAATATGACTTATCATTCCAAAACCTGGTAAAATCAAAATATAAACTTCTGGATGACCAAAGAACCAAAATAAATGTTGAAATAAAAGTGGATCTCCACCGGTTTGCGCATCAAAAAATGCTGTTCCAAAATTTCTGTCCGTTAATAACATTGTTATTGCTCCAGCTAAAACAGGTAAAGA
>CACAUR010000020.1 GCA_902535745.1 uncultured Pelagibacteraceae bacterium | reverse complement strand
AGAAGGCAATATCTATCAACCCTTTTAAAAAAACAAGTAGACGTGGAAGAAATATGTAGTGCTGTTGACTTCTTTATTAAAAATAGATCTATTACAGGGCAAGTAATTTCAATTGATAGTGGACAAAGCTTAAACTGGCAAACGCCAGATGTCTTGAAAGGTAAGGAATGAAAAGAAGTAATTTGAAAATCGTAAAAATTAATAAAACTAAAAAGCTTTTTAATTATGAAAAAAAAGTTCTTGTAAAAGAATTACTGCTAGATCTTAAAATTGGGTATTTTGACTTTGAAAAAGAAAAAAAACAAAAAGTAAAATTTTCACTTGAAATAGATTATGTAGACAAAAAACCATCAAGTGATAAGGACATCAAATCAATTGTAAATTACGCGAAAGTTGTAAGATTAATTAAAAAACTTGTTAAAAAAAAACATTACAATTTTCTTGAAACATTGGCAGAAGATGTTTTTGACGAACTTTTTAAAGATAAAAGAATAGATAAAATAAGCCTTCAAATAGAAAAACTCGAGATTATGAGAGATTGCTCTTCTGTTGGGATACAAATCTCAAAAAAAAGAAGTCATGATTAGTTCTGAAATTGGAAAAGAAATCATAAAGAAAGAGTTGCCTTTAATTCCAAAGCTTCCTGGTGTTTACAAAATGCTGAGTGATAAAGATCAAATTCTTTATGTTGGCAAAGCAAAAAACCTGCCTAACAGACTCAAAAGTTATGTATCGGAAAAAAATCATATTATTAGAACTGAGAGAATGCTATCTCAAACACGAAAAATTGAGATTACAACTACATCAAATGAAAGTGAGGCATTACTTCTTGAAGCTAATCTTATTAAAAAACATAAACCAAAGTTTAATATTTTACTAAGAGATGACAAATCTTTTCCATTTATTTTTATTGGCAATAAAGACAGGTGGTCTCAAATAAAAAGACATAGAGGTAAAAAAACTAAGGAAGGTTTTTATTTTGGTCCTTTTGCATCTGCTGGGTCTGCAAACTGGACTATAAAAATGATCCAAAAAATATTCCATCTTAGAGTTTGTGATGATACTGTTTTTAAAAATAGACAGCGACCTTGTATTTTATATCAGATCAAAAGATGCTCGGGTCCTTGTGTTGGTTATATTGATGAAAGTGAATACAAGGGAACAGTTGATGATGCTATTGAATTTGTCTCCGGTAAATCAAGAAAGATACAAAAAAATTTATCCGATCAAATGGAAAAAGCTAGCGAGAGTCTTGATTTTGAGAAAGCAGGAATTCTCAGAGATAGAATAAAATCGCTTAACATAATTCAATCATCTCAAAGGATAAATGAAGCAAACTTAGTTGAAGCTGATGTTATTGCAGCATATAAAGAGTCTGGACAAACTTGTATACAAGTATTCTTTTACAGATCTAAACAAAATTGGGGTAATCAAGCTTTTTTTCCAAAACATGATCCTGATGAAAATTTAGGCAATATTTTAAATTCTTTTGTTTCACAATTTTATGAAAATAAAAGTGTCCCATCCTCAATTATTCTATCCCAAGAAATTAAAGAGAAAATTTTGATAGAACAGACGCTTTCACAAAAAGAGGGTAAACAAGTGAATATTTCAGTGGCAAAAAAAGGTTCTAAGTTAAAAGTAATTAATCAAGCAATTAAAAATGCAAAAGATAGTTTAAATAGAAAGCTTCATGAAACTCAAAATAACAGGGAGCTATTTGAGTCGGTTGTAGCTAAATTTAATTTAGAAACAAATATTAATCTTATTGAAGTTTACGACAATAGTCATATTCAAGGAACAAATAGTGTTGGAGCATTAATTTCTTATGGAGATGAGGGATTTATTAAAAAAAGATACAGGAAATTTAATATAAAAATTAAGAAAAATGAACAAGACGATTATGGTATGATGAAAGAAGTACTTACAAGAAGATTTAAAAAAGCAGTGCAAGAAAAAGAAGGTCATCTTTCATTTCCTGATCTTATTTTTGTTGATGGAGGAAAAGGTCAATATTCAGTAGCAAGAGAAACATTAAATGAACTTGGACTTCATGATATTCCATTAATAGCGATTGCTAAAGGGAAGTTTAGAAATAGTGGAAATGAAACTTTTTTTCATAATGGAAAAGAGTACAAGTTTTCAAAAAATGACCCTACTCTATTTTTTCTCCAAAGAATAAGGGATGAGTCTCACAGGTTTGCGATTAGCGCTCACAGAGCTAGAAGAAAAAAAGGTATAAGTAAATCTTTATTGGATCAAATTGAAGGTATAGGATCAATTAGAAAAAGAGCTTTGCTTAACCATTTTGGTTCAGCAAGAGCAGTAGAATCTGCAAGTTTGGACGAGATTAAGACAGTGGAAGGAGTTGAGGAAAAAGTTGCAAAAAAGATATATAATTTTTTTCACGAATGAAAATTAAATTTCCTAATTACTTAACAATCGGCCGAATAATAATAGTACCCTTTTTTGTTTTAGCATATTATTTACCAGGATTTTATGGGGACATTATACCATTCACTTTGTTTATTATTGCATCTTTCACTGATTTCTTAGACGGCTTACTTGCTAGACTATATAAAGAAGAATCTAAGCTTGGAGAACTTTTAGATCCTATCGCTGATAAAATCATTGTAGCAACTGCTTTGATTTTACTTGTAATGGATGGGACTATAAAAAATTACGAAGTAATAGCTGCGATAATTATTTTAACTCGAGAAATTTTAATTTCTGGTTTAAGAGAATTTTTAGCAAAAGGTCAGGTGAATTTACCTGTATCGGGATTGGCCAAATTAAAAACATTTTTACAGATGTTTTCAATATCTTTACTTTTAACTGGAGAGACTGGAAATAAAATTTTTAATTTTCAAGATTATAACGCTCAAACTATTGGCATTATCTTACTATGGCTTTCAGCTTTTCTTACTTTGTATACAGCTTATGACTATTTAAGAAAAGGTATTGATCATGCAATATCAGAAGACAACAAATAATTAAGCTGCAATTTTTTTTCTAACGAAAGATTGATAACTATCTGATAAATCCATTATTGTTTTGCAAACTTTAAAAGAATAATTTGATATTTTCGAAACAGGTGTTACCTCTGCTGCAGTACCTGTTAAGAAGCATCCAACAAAATCCTTTAATTCGTTGGGTGAGATTTTTCTCTCAATAACTTTGATATTTTTAGATTTTGCAATTTCAATCACAGTTCTTCTAGTAATTCCATCTAAGAATGAGTCTGGTACTGGAGTATGTAGCTCCCCTTTAGTATCCTTGAAAAAAATATTTGCACCAGTTGCTTCTGCAACATTTCCCTCGTGATCTAACATTAGAGAATCTGTATAGCCTTGTCTTTCTGCTTCGTGTTTTGACAAAGTGCAAATCATGTAAAGTCCTGAAGCTTTTGTATCCCATGGTATTGAGTCAGGAGAAGGTCTTCTCCAATTTGATATATTTAACTTAATTCCTTCAGTTTTAAGTTTAGGGTCGAAATAAGATCCCCACTCCCAAGTTGCAATGGCCACATGAATTTTTGTTTGTTGAGCTGATATTGCCATCATCTCGCTTCCTCTCCAAGCTACCGGTCTCACATAACCATTTTTTACATTTTGAGCTGATACAATTTTTTTTGTTGCGATATTTATATCGCTCTCAGAATAAGGAATTTCAAAACCCATTCTTTTTGCTGAATAAAAAAATCTTGAAGTATGTTCCTCAAGTTTAAAAATATTTCCGTCATAAACTCTTTCACCTTCAAATACACAACTTCCATAATGTAAACCATGACTTAAAACATGAAGCTTTACATCAGACCAATCAACTAAGTCTGAATTGTACCATATTTTACCGTCTCTTTTATCGTAAGGAATCATATTAAAAAGATTTATTTATAAAAAATATATTCCTATATATAATATGTCAATATAACTT
>CACAUR010000019.1 GCA_902535745.1 uncultured Pelagibacteraceae bacterium | reverse complement strand
TTTGGCAGACGAAATAAAAAGGGTAGAAGAGTCAGATGAGTTTAATAAAGAAAAAATAATAGAAAATTTAGAAAAAAAAGACACACTCGGAAAAGTCAATTTCGACTCCGTGATAATTTCTGCTTTCGATGAAACACTTAAAAGTATAACAACCTCTTTAATATATACTGATGTCACACCACAAAAAACATATTTCATAACATTAAACCAATGGTTTGATGAGTCTTTACTTAAAGAAGATAGTTCCCAGAATCTTTATTTTCCTTCAATAAATAAAAAAAATTTTGACAAATTTAAAGAGGAATATTTTAATAAATATTCATCTGAACCAAACCAAATCTCGTTATTAGGTTTTGATTTGGTTGGATTAATTTTTTATCTTTCTAAAGTAAATAACTTTCAATTAAACAATAAAGTATTTGATCAAAAAAATACCTTTAAGGGTAAAATTGGTTTATTTGAAATAGAAGACAAACGTATTAAACATGTTTTAAATTTTTACAAAGTTGAAAATAATAAATTTAAAAAAATCTTTTAATTTTCTTAAAAGCCTTAGCTCTGTGGTCAATTTTGTATTTGTAACTTTTGTTCATTTCGGCAAAAGTCTTTTTATAACCATTGGGAATAAAAATCGGGTCATATCCAAATCCATTTTTCCCTTTTTTTGATTTAGATATTTTTCCACTTATTTTTCCTACAGAATAGATTTTTTTTTTGTTCGGCCAATAAATAACTAGAGCACAAATAAATCTTGCTGAAACTTTTTTTTCTCTCCATTCTTTATCTATCTTATCTAATTCTTTATAAACTCTTTGTATTGCTTTATTAAAGTCACTTCTTTTTCCTCCCCATCGAGCTGAATAAATTCCTGGTTTTTTATTTAGTAGATCAATTTCTAAACCTGAGTCATCTGACAAACATATAAGATTTGTTTTTTGAGAAAAAAATTTTGCTTTGATGAGAGCATTAGATTTAAAAGTTTTACCAGTTTCTTTAGGACTTTTGAGATTAAAATTTTTAGTTGAATAAATTTTTATATTTTTGGGTAATAAACTGTTTATTTCTCTTAGTTTTCCTTGATTATTTGTACCAATCAATATTTTAAAAATTTTTTTATTTTTCATCTAGTAAATATCAAATTTCTTACCATATAACCTTAAATGGCTGAAGAAAAAAACAAAGAAGATTTAAGTAAAGAAAATAATGATAAGTCTGATGATAAGAAGACTGAAACTAAAAAAGAAATAACCCCTGAAGAAAAAATAGTTGAATTAGAAGACAAACTTACAAGATCTTTTGCAGAATTAGAAAATCAACGTAGAAGATTTGATAAAGAAAAGGATGAGGCATTTGACTATGGTGGCATGGTTTTTGCAAAAGATGCATTAAACCTTTTAGACAATCTTGAAAGATCAAAACAATCTATAGATAGTGATCAAAACTTAGATGAAAACTCAAAAAAGAAAATTATGGGCCATATAGAAATTATTTTAAATGATACACTAACTATTTTTAAAAAGAATAATATTGTGCCTGTAGTTTCTATAAATGAAAAGCTTGACCCAAACAAACATCAGGCAATGATGGAGATTGAAGACGACAGTAAGGAGCCAGGAATAATTGTGCAGGAAATACAAAAAGGATTTATGTTAAAAGATAGACTATTAAGACCATCATTAGTTGGCGTATCAAAAAAAACTCAAAAAACCGTGAAAAAAGAGCAAAAAAAATAGGATATGGGAACTTGTAGATTTATAAAAAACACATATATGAGTTTCAAATATAAAAAATTATGAGCAAAGTAATAGGAATAGATTTAGGAACTACAAACTCGTGTGTCTCCATAATGGAGGGTACGCAGGCTAAAGTTTTAGAAAATGCAGAAGGTGCAAGAACTACGCCCTCGGTAGTAGCTTTTACTGAAAACGATGAGAAGCTTATTGGGCAGCCAGCAAAAAGACAGGCTGTTACAAATCCTGAAAATACGATTTTTGCTGTCAAAAGATTAATTGGAAGAAACTTTTCTGACCCATCGGTTAAAAAAGATATTGAAACATCACCTTTTAAGATAATTAACTCAGAAAAGGGTGACGCTTGGATAGAAGCTAAAGGAAAAAAATACTCACCATCACAAATATCAGCATTTGTTTTACAAAAAATGAAAGAAACTGCAGAAAAATATTTAGGTCAAGAGGTTACTAAAGCAGTAATTACTGTACCAGCGTATTTTAATGATGCTCAAAGACAAGCTACAAAGGATGCTGGTAAAATTGCAGGTTTAGAAGTTTTAAGAATTATTAATGAACCAACAGCTGCGTCATTAGCATATGGTCTAGATAAAAAAGCAAACAAAAAAATCGCTGTTTACGATCTTGGTGGTGGAACGTTTGATGTATCGATTTTGGAATTGGGTGATGGAGTATTCGAGGTTAAGTCAACGAATGGTGATACCTTTTTAGGTGGAGAAGACTTTGATAACACAATAGTAGAATACTTGCTTTCTGAATTTAAGAAAGATAACGGGATTGATTTAAAATCTGATAAGCTTGCACTACAAAGATTAAAAGAAGCTGCCGAAAAAGCTAAAATAGAATTGTCTTCTGCAGCACAAACTGAAATAAATCTTCCGTTTATTACAGCTGATAAAACTGGCCCAAAACACATAAACTTAAAGATGACAAGAGCAAAACTAGAGGCTTTGGTTGAAGATTTGATAAAAAGAACAATGCCTCCATGTCAAACTGCTCTTAAAGATGCTGGTCTGTCAGCAAGCGAAATTGATGAGATAGTTCTAGTTGGTGGGATGACGAGAATGCCTAAAATAATTGAAGAGGTAAAAAACTTCTTTGGTAAAGAACCGAATAAATCTGTTAATCCTGATGAAGTAGTTGCTATGGGTGCTGCTATTCAAGCCGGTGTACTTCAAGGTGATGTTAAGGATGTTTTGCTATTAGATGTAACGCCTCTTTCTTTAGGTATCGAAACTTTAGGCGGTGTATCAACAAAACTAATTGATAAAAATACCACTATTCCCACGAAAAAAAGCCAAGTATTTTCTACAGCAGAAGATAATCAACCAGCTGTATCAATTAGAGTTCTTCAAGGTGAAAGAGAAATGGCTTCAGATAATAAAATCTTAGGAAACTTTGAACTGGTAGGAATTGCTCCAGCTCCAAGAGGAGTACCACAAATTGAAGTAACTTTTGATATTGATGCTAACGGAATAGTGAATGTTTCAGCAAAAGATAAAGGAACTGGCAAAGAACAAAAAATTCAAATCCAAGCCTCTGGAGGATTGAGCGACGAAGAAATAAGCAAAATGGTTAAAGACGCTGAAGCCAATAAAGAAGAGGATAAAAAGAAAAGAGAGGCTGTTGATGCAAGAAATCAAGCAGACACACTTGTGCACTCAACAGAAAAAAATTTAAAGGAACATGGTTCAAAAGTTTCTGAAGCTGATAAAAAAGCTATTGAGACAGCAGCTGCAGATTTAAGAAATGCTTTAAAAGGAACTGATGTTGAGACTATTAAAAAGAAAACTCAGGATTTGGTACAAGCTTCTATGAAACTTGGAGAAGCTATTTACAAATCTCAACAAAGCGCAAAACCAGCCGAAAATACTAAAGACCAAAAACAAGAAGGAAAAAAAGACGACAACGTTGTTGATGCAGATTTTGAAGAAGTAAAAGACGAAAATAAAGAAAAGAGCGCCTAATATAGCAACTATTTGTCTAATTTATTATGACAAAAAGAGATTATTACGACGTCTTAGGTATTAATAAATCAGCCTCACCTGAACAAATCAAATCAGCTTACAGAAAACTTGCTGTAAAATACCATCCAGACAAAAATAAAGGAGATAAAGCTTCTGAGGAAAAATTTAAAGAAGCTTCAGAGGCATATCACGTTCTCTCAAATACTGAGAGAAAACAAAATTATGATAATTTTGGACATGCCGCTTTTGAAAATGGTGGAGGAGGCAGAGGTGGATTTAGTAACTTCGATTTCTCTAGCCACTTTTCAGATATTTTTGAAGATTTCTTTGGGGAAGGTTTTGGTGGTGGAAAAAGATCAAGAAAGTCAAACAATAGAGGCTCAGATCTAAGGTATGACCTATCCATTTCTTTAAATGAAGCTTATTCGGGTAAAAAACAAGATATTAAGTTTTCAACTTCTGAAAAATGTGAAGTCTGTAAAGGGACAGGTTCTAAACCAGGTCACAGACCAAGCGCATGCTCAATGTGTGGTGGACATGGACAAGTAAGATCTAGTCAAGGATTTTTTACAGTACAACAAACTTGTCCTCAATGTGGAGGATTAGGAGAAATAATAACTCATCCATGCACTAGTTGTGGTGGTCAAGGAAAGAAACAGGCATCAAAAAGATTGTCTGTCACAATTCCAAAAGGTGTCGATGATGGAACTAGAATAAGATTAGCTGGAAAAGGGGAAGCTGGTGCCAGAGGTGCAGGAAGCGGAGATCTTTACTTATTCATAAATGTTTATTCTCACGATCTATTTAAAAGATCTGATGAAAACTTATATTTTGAATGCCCTATATCAATCGCAGATGCGGCTTTAGGCTCAACAATTGAAATTCCTACTATTGATGGTGGAAGAGCTAAAATTAAAATACCCGCTGGAACACAAAGTGGCAAACAACTTAGACTTAAAGGAAAAGGAATGCCCTATATAAGAGATAATGGATATGGTGACCTTTATGTTCAACTAAATACTGAAGTACCGATCTCCTTAAATAAAGAACAAAAAGAATTGCTCGAAAAATTCAGACAAATTGAGAATGAAAAGTCAAATCCTAGTATTAAAAAATTCTTTGAAAAAGCTAAAAACTTTTGGAAAAACTAGATAATGGGTCTTGAACAAATAGTACCAGCTGTAGCTCTAATTGCAATTTTAATTTTAGTGTTGCCAAATTTTTTGAGAAGTAACTCTGAAAAAAAACAACTTTTTAAAAACTTGTCTATTTGGGGTATTATTGTTTTAGTTGTTGTGATAGTTTCATATTTAATTTTCGCATGAATAAAATTAAATTAGCTGTAACTGGTTGTATTGGCCGAATGGGTCAACAAATTATAAAATCTTCAAAATTAGATAAAAAATTTAAACTAGTTACTCTCACTGAAAATAGAAAAATTAATAGAAAAATTTCTGGGATCAAACCCGAATTAAATGATGAAAATGCTTTTAAAAAAGCAAATATCATTGTCGATTTTACAGAGCCAAAGTGCACTTTCCAAGTTTTAAAGATAGCATCAAAACTAAAAAAAAAAGTAGTAATAGGGACTACTGGGTTTACAAAAAAAGAGGAGGAGTTGATAAAAAAATACTCTAGAAAAATTCCAATTTTAAAGGCGGGAAATATGAGTTTAGGGATTAATCTTTTAATGTATCTTACTGAGATCGCTTCAAGTTCATTGGGAAATAATTTCTTAAGTAAAGTTTATGAAATACACCATAAACACAAAAAAGATCATCCGTCAGGTACTGCACTAATGCTTGGCAAAGGTATAGCGGTTGGAAAAAAGAAAAATTTTTATGGAATGATTGGTAACAAATACATCAATAAAAAAACGTTTCCTTTCGGAAAAAAAATTAACTTTAACTCAATAAGAAAAGGTGAGACTGTTGGGGAACACGAGGTAAAGTTTTCAAGTGGTAAAGAAATTATAACTTTAAATCATGAGGCATTTGATAGGGCTTTATATTCAGAAGGAGCCCTAACTGCTGCTAAATGGCTTATGTCGAAGAAACCGGGACTTTACTCAATGAGAAATGTTTTAAATTTTAAATGAGGCTCATAGAAGCTGAAAAGAAAAAAAGAGCTAAAATAGTTCTCAAAATTTTAAATAAGACGTATCCTAAAATTTCCGTACCTTTACATAGCAGGAATGTATTTACACTTTTAATTTCAGTTTTGCTTTCTGCTCAATGTACAGATGTTAATGTAAACAATGTCACAAAGGATATTTACCTGAAATATCATAAACCAAAACACTTTGTAAAACTTGGTAGGAAAAAAATAGAAAAATTAATAAAAAGGATAGGTATTTTTAGGATCAAGGCTAAAAGTATTTTTAATTTATCAAAAATATTAATGAAAAAACATAATGGACAAGTTCCTAAAACTTTTAAGGAACTAGAGGAACTTCCGGGTGTCGGGCATAAAACTGCGAGTGTAGTAATGTCCCAAGGTTTTGGTTATCCTGCTTTTCCAATAGATACGCATATACATAGATTAGCACAGAGATGGGGGCTTACTAATGGTAAAAATGTAGTTAAAACAGAGGAAGATCTTAAAAGATTATTTCCAAAAAAATGTTGGAATAAACTTCACTTACAAATAATATATTATGGGAGGGAGTTTTGCAAAGCTAGAGACTGCTACGGAATAACTTGTAAAATTTGCACATCTTGTTATCCTAATAGAATAAAACCAGTCAAAACAAAGAAAGCTTAACATGAAAATCTTGGGAATTGGAAACGCAATAGTTGATGTTATTTGTAAAGTTGATGATGAATTTATAAAAAAAAATAACCTTACAAAAAGTACGATGAAATTAATTTTTGATGAAAAAGAGTTTAAAAAATTGCTTTCAAACTTAAAAATTGAAAAAACTGTTTCTGGAGGATCAGTGGCTAATTCGATCGTTGGATTATCACAATTAGGAAATGATGTAGGATTTATTGGTAAAATAAATGATGATGAACTAGGTGGAAAATATGAGGAAGGTCTTAAGACTGAGAATGTTAAATATTTTTATTCTAAAAAGAAAGAAGAGTTGCCAACTGGCACATGTTTAATATTAGTTACTCCAGATTCTGAACGAACTATGTGCACTTTTCTTGGTACGGCTGGAAAGATTAATGAAAATGATGTTGATACGAATGCTATCAAAAAAAGTGAAATTATTTTTCTAGAGGGATATCTTTGGGATGAAGGTGATCCAAGGAAAGCATTTGATAATGCAATTAATAATGCAAATAAAGTTGCTATGTCATTATCTGATCAATTTTGTGTAGATAGACACAAACCTCATTTTCTAGAATTAGTTAAAAATAAATTAGATATAACTTTTGCGAATGAACAAGAAATCATGTCTTTAATTGATGCAAAAAGTTTTGAGGATGTGGTTAATTTTGCTAAAGAATTAAAAAAGTTATTAGTGGTAACAAGAGGTGAAAAAGGTGCTGTATCAATTAACGGAGATGAGATAACAAAATGTGGTATTAAAAAAAATTTAAAAATAGTAGATCTTACGGGTGCTGGTGATTTATTTGCGGCAGGTTTTCTACATGGTCATGTTAACAATATGTCTCCGATAGAATGTCTAGAAAAGGGTACTGAAATGTCTTCAAAAGTAATTCAACAAATTGGTGCGCGAATTTAATTATTTTTTCCTTCTCTTAAAACTTCCTTTTCCTTTTTTTGGTTTTATGATCCTTGGCTTGTATTTCTTTGAAAATAAATCCTTAGCAAGAAAGTTTTTCTTTTTCATTAAATAGTATATCCATCTTTATCACTTTTAATTAAATCATCATTTCCAAACTTCGCTTTTATTTTTTTTCTAAGTCTATAAATATGAGTTTCAACTGTATGAGTTTCGAGATCAGAAGAGTGTTGCCAAATTTCCTTTTCCAATGTTTCAACATTGACTGGTTTTTTTGAGTCATTCAAGTACAGTATCATATCAGTCTCCCGCTC
>CACAUR010000018.1 GCA_902535745.1 uncultured Pelagibacteraceae bacterium | reverse complement strand
CGTATTCTTTTTCATGTACTACTAAAATAGAATTTTCTAAAGAAATACTTTTGCTATTATATTTACCAAAAAAAAATTCTTTGCTATCAAATTTAGATATTTCATAATCAATATGTTCTTTAAGTTCGTCTAAGATATCGTAAAAGTTTGATAAATTAATTATATATAATTTTTGATTTACCATATATTTTAGAACTTATGATAATTAAGCTAAAAAATAAAGACACCTTAATTTGTGATGATTTTCAATTTAAATGCTCTATTGGTAAAAATGGTCTGAGAAAGAATAAATTAGAAGGAGACAATTGTACTCCAAAAGGTACATTTACATTGGGACCAATTTATTACAGAAATGACAGGCTAACTAAACTTAACACGCGATTGAAGACTATTAAAATTCATAAACAGATGGGTTGGTGTGATGATCCCAACAATATTAATTATAATAAAGAAATAAAATTAAATAAAAAAACTAGAGCAGAAAAGTTATATAGGAAAGATAAAATTTACGACATTATTATTATAATTAATTATAACACTCGAAGAATAATAAAAAATAAAGGGAGCGCTATTTTTATTCACGTAACAAATAATTATAAACCTACTAGAGGGTGCATAGCTTTAAGTTTGAATGATCTTGAAATATTACTGAAAATAATAAAAAGGAATTCAAAGATAAAAATAACTTAGTTAAAACTGCTTTGGCTTTAAGTCAAAAGAAACAATAATTCTATCAGTATTTGTTGAGAAAGGTATGGTTCTATGATGAAGTGAAGATGGAAAAAAAACTATATCTCCTAACTTTGGTTGAAAAATTAGTTTAGAGGAATTAACATTTGAATAATGTTGACCATTTAAACTAAATTCGATTGCTCCTTCATTTTTATCCAAGGATGGAACAACTTTTAAATAAATCACACCACTGAGCCATCCACCAGGATGGATATGTGGATTTTGATATCCTTGTTTTTTTAAAACAACATACCATGCATTAAGATTATTTTGGGATGGCCATTTTTTAATATATGAACAAGATTTATTACTGTATTTCTTCTGATATACATCTAGTTCATTAATAATAATTGACTTGAGTTTTTCGACTTTACCTGTTGGACTTTCAAATAAATTAAGTCCAGTTAGTGTTTGAAATCCGCCAACAGTAGTTTTTTTAGATGGCTGCCAAATTTTTTTTACACTATCTAATTCATGAATTAAATCATCAATATAACTATTAGAATCATTTATATAAGTTGATAAGTTAGCATGATGTACAAAATCTATAGGATTAGGACAAAAATTATATGCAGTATTTTTTTTCTCCACTTCAGCTATAAACGAGGCAAAAGCAGCAATAGTGATATTTTCACCATCAATTTTAGATCTAAATTCAAGCCTTTTATAAATTTCATTAATTCTACCTAACGCATATAATGTTGTTAAATCAAGTTCTCTTGAACCTTTGGAAACACACAAGTCAGCATCTAATAATGCTTCTTTGAATCTTTTTTGGGTAAATAAAAGTAACCATTTATTTTTAATAGCTTGGATAAAGTCAGGTTTTAATGTTATTGCTTTTTTGTAGATCGCCTCAGCCTCATCTAATCTTCCCAGTTCTTGCAAAACGATACCCAAATTGTAATAGGCTTCAGCATCCTTTGGATCTAGTTGCACAGATTTTTGACCAGCAACTGAGGACTCACTTATCTTTCCATTTTGTTTGAGTGCAGCAGCAAGAACTTTCCAGGAAAATGGATGTTTGGGAAACTCTTCAGTGATGGATACTGCAAGTTTTTCAGCATTATCGTATTGCTTAGTTTGATAATACTTAAGGAGATCATTTAATTGCTGCTGAGATGGTTCAAATAATTTAACCGGTTTTTTTTTCATAAACTTATCTTTATCAAACCTCTAATCATGTGTCTAGGTTATGACTTTAAAGTTTATCATCTAAGTAATTTGACTCTGTGTAGGGGATGTCCTGCTTCCAAAAATTTTAGATCCAACTCTTATATATGTTGCCTTAAACCTTAACGCATCCATATAATCGTTGGACATTCCCATGCTAATTTCTTTTAAATTCAAACTTTCCGATAAGTTTTGCATTTTTTTAAAAAAAGGAATCGGATCTTCATCAAATGGGGGTAAACACATAATACCTATGATGTTAAGGTTAAATTCAGTTACACATATTTTATAAAAACTTTCCAAGTCATCTTCGTCAATACCTGACTTTTGATTCTCTTTACCCAGGTTTATTTGAATAAAAATTTTTGGTTTAAAATTCTTTTTTTTCTGTTCTAACGAAATTTTTTGTGCAAGTTTAATACTATCTAATGAATGAATATAATCAAATAAAGGTAGGGCGAACTTAACTTTATTAGTTTGTAATTTACCAATTAAATGTAATTTCAAATTAGGAAAATCATTTTTTAATGATGTCCATTTTTCATGGGCCTCTTGAACCTTATTTTCCCCAAAATGCTGATGACCATGATTTATTAAAGGTAATATATGGCCAATTGGAAATGTTTTTGATACAGCAACAATATTAGCATTTTTAAAGTTACTTATTTCCTCTTTTACTAAATCAAAATTTTTTACTACATTCTCCATATGAATATTAAGTATTATTATTTTATAGATGAATTTAACAAAAATGAAATTGAAAAATTATCTCCTCAAATTTCATTAATATATAGAAATTATCATAAAAAGAATGATCCTAAAGAACTAAAAAAATTAGTTATGCATTGTAAAAATAATAGACGGAAGGTTTATATTTCTAATAATTTAAAATATGCGATTAAGTATAATTTTGATGGTTTATATATACCCTCATTTGATAAAAATTTAAGGTTTCGAAATATAGCGAGAAAAAAACTTGAAATAATAGGCTCGGCTCACAATACAATAGAGCTTAAAATTAAAGAAAAACAAGGCTGCTCAATAATTTTTTTAAGTCCAATTTTTGAAAATGAAAAAAAAAAGAAGTCTCTTGATATTATAAGAACGAATTTATTAAAAAATTTAACAGAAAATAAGATTGTATTGCTTGGAGGGATTAACTTAAAAACTCTCAAGAGATCAAAACTTTGTTCCCCCTATGGAATAGCAGCAATATCTTGGATAAAAAAAAACGGCCCAAGTATAAATACTGGGCCGCTTTAATTTTAAAACTAAATTAAATTAGAATGCGAATCCTAATGCAATTTCAGTTACACTTTGATCAGGTGCGTTGTCGTCTTGACTTGGATTACTTATTTCCATGTTGTATGCTTTAATTGACATACCACCCATTGAGTAAGCTACCTGTAACGCATCAATCGTTTCTGTTACGTCATCATCATTAGTTGTTGCTGTTTTAGCATCATCCTGAGAGTCGTAAGTTTCGTCTGATGAAGTGTACGATACTGATAAGTTGTCATTTACGTTGAACGCAATTGACACTTGCTCACCTGTAAAGATACCACCAGCTGTTCTCTCTGCTTTAGAGGCAGTTGGGTTTTCTAGACCTGCTGTTACACCACCGTCTAGGTATGACTCTGAGTAACCAATCGATACTGGACCGAATGAGTACGTAGCATACCATACACCGTTGAACTCGTCAGTGATTTGTTGACCAGTTGAAGCATTTGGAGTTTTGTTTTCTCTCTCTGCACCGTAAATACCAACTTTAAGAGCATCATAAGTAATTGTTACACCTGCTTCATAACCTTTACCGTATGTTTCACTGTAAGCTGGTTGAGCACCATCGCCAACTGTAGCGTCACTTGCCATTAGCGCGTAACCTAAATGTGCTTGAACGCCTGCACCCATAAATTCCATTGCTGGAGCTGTGTACATAATTGCGTTGTTATCCATGAAGTTACCAAGCTGGTTTGCAGCAGTTGTAGTAAGTTGGTCAGATACTTGCTCGTAAGCGACTGGAACTTCTTCATCATACATGTATGATGCAGAACCAGTACTTGCGCCCATAGTAAATGAACCCATTGATGGTGTTGTGATTGTTGTTGTTGATGCTGACAATCCTATGTCGTCATTAGTAGTTGTGCTTACTGAAAACGTTGTTCCGTTATCTAATTCACCACTACCAGAAAAAGTTACGTCTCTGTCAGTACCAATTGATCTACCAGATGTATTACCTTGTTTTTGTTCACCAAAAACTAAAGTAGCATTGATACCACCAGATACAGAAAGTTCTCCTGCACCAGCTGAACCTAAAGTCACTAGCGAACCTGCTAATGCTGTAAGTCCTATTTTTTTAATATTATTCATAAAGTACTCCTTTTTAATTGTTGTATTCATATGAACAGTGGTTTTTTACCAAAAACCTACGAAAACAGTCGAATTTTATCAAAAATACCGCATTTTTTTACTATATGTGATATTTATGTCACTTAATTTAGCCCTATTTTAATTTATTATGAGATAATTGACATTTTCTGGTATCTATAATTTTCATGAAAATAAATCTGACTAAAATATTTACTCTAATAATTTTTGCAATTTTTTTCCTTAATTCATGTGGTATTTACAAAAGATCTGACATCAAAGATAATCCTGTAAATGTTAATGAAAGAGTTCAGAAAAACATAAAAGAAGGCAGGGGCATCAGATTTGGTCAAGGAGCAACGCGAGGTGGAGACTTTGATTTTGCGTCTTCAAATCCTCTGTGGAGAGGTGCAGTAGATGTTCTTGATTTTGTTCCATTAACAAATGCAAGTTACTCGGGTGGAATAATAATTACTGAATGGTTTTCAGCAGAAAACAACGCTGAAAACACTAACAGAGAATTAAAGTTAACAGTAAGATTTATGTCAAACGAAATTAGAGCAGATGCTATACAAGTTTTAGTTTTTGAAAAATCTTGCATTCAAAATAATTGTAAAACTAAAAAGATTAAATCAAAACTCGAAGGCGAATTAAAACTAGCTATATTAAAAAAAGCAGCATTATTTGAAAAAGATGACTTTAAAAAATACAAAGAAACAAAGGGAAAAAATAAAGCTAAGTCATTAATTAAAAAAAAATAATTTTTTTAAGTGGATAGATATAACTTCAAATCAACAGAAGAAAAATGGCAAAAGTTTTGGGATACCAACAAAACTTTTAAATCCAGTTACGAAAAAGGGAAAAAAAAGTTTTATTGTTTAGAGATGTTCCCTTACCCATCTGGAAAGATTCATATGGGGCACGTCAGAAATTATACGATCGGAGATGTCTTGGCTAGGTTTAAAAAATTACAAGATTATAATGTACTTCATCCAATGGGGTGGGACTCTTTTGGTATGCCAGCTGAAAATGCTGCAAAAGAAAATAATTTAGATCCAAAAGAATGGACAGAAAAAAATATATCTATAATGAAGAAACAACTTAAAAGATTAGGTCTTTCCATAGATTGGGACAGAGAAATATCTACTTGTTCCCCGAGCTATTATAAGCACCAACAACTGTTTTTTTTAGAATTATATGAAAAAGGTTTAGTTTATCGAAAGGAAAATTATGTCAACTGGGATCCAAAGGAACAGACAGTTCTTGCTAATGAACAAGTAATAGATGGTAAAGGATGGAGATCTGGTGCACAAGTAGAAAGGAAAAAGTTAAATCAATGGTTCTTTAATATTTCAAAGTTTTCTGAGCAATTACTTGATGGTTTAGATGGTTTGTCAGAATGGCCAAATAAAGTAAAAACCATGCAAAAGAATTGGATTGGAAAATCATTTGGTTGTGAAATTGATTTTAAAATTAAAGGGGATCTTCCAGTAGAAAGTATTAAGTGTTTTACCACAAGACCAGACACTTTATTTGGCTTTTCTTTTTTAGCTTTATCTGTAGATCATCCTTTGTCTAAACATTTTGAAAATGATTTAGAATTTCAAAAATTTAAAAATGAGTGTTCAAAAACTGGGACAACAGAAGAATCCATTGCTCAAGCTGAAAAGATCGGATTTAAAACAAATCTTAAAGCTTTAAATCCTTTGGATCCAAAAATGGAAGTTCCAGTTTATTTTGCTAATTTTGTACTGATGGACTATGGTTTTGGAGCTGTTTTTGGGTGCCCTGCTCATGATCAACGTGATTTTGAATTTGCAAAGAAATACAAATTAAATATTAAAACTGTTGTCAGGCCGAGGGATAAGGGTAATGATTTCCAAGTTAAACATGAAGCCTTTATTGAGGAGGGCTTTATGATAAATTCATCCTTTTTAGACGGTCTTAAGACACCTGGAGAAGCAATCGAAAAAAGTATTAATTATTTAACAGAAAAAAAATTGGGAAACAAAAAAATTAACTTTAGATTAAAAGACTGGGGTATATCTCGTCAAAGATATTGGGGATGCCCTATACCTATTGCATACGATAAAGATGGAAATGTTGTTAAAGTTCCAAAAAGCATGCTGCCAATAAAACTTCCAGAGAAAATCAACCTTAATACAAAAGGTAATCCTTTAGATCATCAAAAAGAGTGGCGAAATATTAAAATCGATGGAAAAAAATGTACTCTAGAAACTGATACGCTCGATACTTTTGTAGACTCTTCTTGGTATTTTTTAAGATTTTGTTCACCAGAAAACACCACATATGGTTTTAAAGAAGACGATATTAAATACTGGATGCCAGTTGATCAGTATATAGGTGGTGTAGAGCATGCAATTTTACATTTATTATATTCAAGATTTTTTATGCAAGCTTTAAATTATGAAAAAAAAAATTTTATTTCAACGGAACCATTCAAAGGTTTATTTACCCAAGGCATGGTGTGTCATGAAACCTATAAAGATGAAAATAATAAATGGGTGAGTCCAGATGAAGTTTTTAGTGAGAATGGAAAAGACTTTTTTAAAATAAAGGATAAGAAGAAAGTTATTGTTGGAACATCTGAGTCAATGTCAAAATCTAAGAAAAATATTATCGATCCTGAAAAGATTATAGATCAATACGGTGCCGACGCTGTTAGATTTTTTATTCTATCCGATAGCCCACCTGAAAAAGATGTGCAGTGGTCGGATCAAGGAATGATAGCGGCATATAAATTTGTTCAAAAGTTTTGGATATTACATAAAAAAATTGTTGAACGGATTAAAAATAAAGAGAGAAAAAGTAAATATGTTGATCTTGCTATTTATACAAATAAATTAATTGAAAAGTACACATTCAGCCTAGAAAAATTTAATATGAATGTCTTGATAGCCTACTTACATGAAACATATAACTTTTTAAATAAAGAAATTAATAATTTAGATATTAAAGATCTAGAAGAAAATTACTCTAAAATACTCGTATTAATGTTTCCTGTTTTACCTCACTTGGTATCAGAGTGTTTAAAAGATATCAAAAATAATGATAAAATTACTTGGCCTTCAGCTAGAAAAGAATTCTTAGAGGATAAACACGTTAATATAGTTATACAGATAAATGGTAAAAAAAAATCTTTGATAAGAATTGAAAAAAATCTGGATGAAAAAATACTTTTAGAAAACGTAAAAAAAGATAAAAAAATTTCAAATTTTCTCGAAAATAGAAGTGTTTTTAAACATATAATTGTTAAAAATAAGCTGGTAAATTTAATAGTGAAATGAAATCTTTAATATTAATTATAATTTTTTCAATTTTATTAAGTGGTTGTGGATTTAAACCCATATATAGCTCCAAGAATAGTAATTTTCAAGTTATAGAAATTACAAACAAGAACAAGAACAAAAATTCATTTGCTATTGAACAAATTGTTATGTCGCTCTCAAATAAAGAAGCGGTACGAAAAGTAAAACTAGAATTTAATTATAAAGAGTCAGTCGCTACAATTCTTAAAGATAACAAAGGTGATCCCTCTAAGAAAAAATTATCCATCATTGTAAATTTAAAAGTTAAAAATGAAAAAGATAATGTTCTTGTCACTAAGAATTTTAATGAAGAATTTAGCTACGACGTACAAAACGACAAATTTACTATGTCTCAATACGAGAGTAATATTATTAATAATCTACGCAATAAAATTTCGAATGATATCATCTTTTTACTAGGCACATTAGAATGATAGTTAAAAGCTTCGAAATTAATAAGAAAAAATTTGATAAACAAAATATTTTTTTGGTTTATGGTGAAAACGAGGGTTTAAAAAACGAGATAATTGAAACACTTAAAAAAAAATTAAGCGGACTCATCGAAAAGTTTGA
>CACAUR010000017.1 GCA_902535745.1 uncultured Pelagibacteraceae bacterium | reverse complement strand
AACTGAACCCATGTCAATTATTGAAATCAAAAAAATTGTTAAATCTATTGAGACATCTGACGGTGCGGGAGTAAAACTTAAAAGAAGTATAGGAACACCAGAGGCAGATTATATTGATCCATTTTTAATGTTGGATGAATTTGGTTCAGAAAATAAAGATGATTACGTTGCAGGTTTTCCACCTCATCCTCACAGAGGTATTGAGACAGTAACTTATATGCTTAAGGGAAAATTTGAGCATGAGGATAGCACTGGCGCTAAAGGAATCATGTCATCAGGAGATGTGCAGTGGATGAAAACCGGAAGAGGAATAATACATTCTGAAATGCCCGCAATGTCTAATGGTCAATTACTTGGATTTCAATTGTGGATAAATATGCCTGCAAAATTAAAAAAAAATAAACCTGAATATATTTATATTAAAGATAAGGAGCTTGGAGCTTACAGTGATGATGAAAAAGTAGTTAAAGTGATTGCTGGAAAGTACAAAGATATTGAGGGTCCTGAAAAAAGTCATAACGTTGAACCAATTTACTTTCATGTAGTACTAAAAAATGAAAAAGAGTTTACATGTGAAGTTCCAGAGAAACATAATTCATTTATTTATTTGCTTAAAGGACAAATTAAAGTTGGAAATACAAATCATGAAAAAACGAATGACTCAAATTTGATATTGTTAAAACAAGGTAAGAATCTTCAAGTCAAAGCTGAAAAAGATAGCGAATTTTTATTTATTGCAGGTAAACCAATTGGAGAACCGATAGCTAGAGGAGGTCCATTTGTAATGAATACAAAAGCTGAAATTATTGAGGCAATAAATGATTATCAAAATGGGACTTTTGCAAAATATTAAATGTATTCTATAAATTTTTCAAAAACTGGTGGTCCTGAGGTTTTAAAATACGAAAAATTATCTATCGCTGAACCTAAAGAGAATGAAGTATTAATAAAACATTCTGCTATAGGTTTAAACTTTATTGATACATATCATAGATCGGGGCTATATCCTGTCCCACTTCCATCAGGAATTGGACTTGAGGGTGCAGGGATTATAGAAAAGGTTGGGCCAGGTGTTAAAAATTTTAAAGAGGGTGATAAAGTAGCTTACGCAGCTGCACCTCTTGGTTCATATTCAACACATAGGATTTATCCATCAAAAAATTTAGTAAAAGTACCAGATGGAATAGATCTTGAAATTGTGGCTTGTTTAATGACCAAAGGTTTAACAACTTTCTATCTTTTACACAAAACATATCCAGTTAAAAAAGGTCAAACAGTTTTATTCCACGCTGCGGCTGGCGGTGTTGGTCAAATTTTTTGTCAATGGGCAAAAAGTTTAGGTTGTAAAGTAATAGGAACTGTTGGGTCAGACGAGAAAATCGAGCTAGCAAAAAAATTCGGATGCGAAGAGGTAATAAATTACAATAAAGAAAACTTTAAACATAAAGTTTTAGAGCTTACTAATAATGTTGGTTTGCCTGTAGTCTACGATGGTGTGGGGAAAAATACCTTAGAAGATTCATTGGGGTGTTTAAAGATGCGAGGAACAATGGTTTCATTTGGAAACGCATCAGGTAAATTAGATCCTATTGATGTTGGAAAACTTATAGCACCAAAAGGGTTATATCTTACAAGACCTAGTATTGCACACTATACTTCAACAAGAGAGGAATTGGATGAAGCATCAAATAAACTTTTTGAGATGGTTAAATCTGGAGCTGTAAAAGTTGAGATATTTAAAAAATATGCTTTGAAAGATGCATCTATTGCTCACCAAGATTTAGAAGGAAGAAGAATTTTAGGACCCGCAATAATTACTCCTTAAACTGCACATCCATATCTGAGATATGCAACTTAAGAGCTTTAGTTGAAATTTGAATTTCTCTTATAAAAAAAACTATAGAGACCATCATTGAAAGACAACAAGATCCAAAAATAATTCTTGCAACTAGTATTTTATCTAAATAAAGGGCAAATACTGTTAACATATTGAACAAGAAACCAAATGCTGAAAACATAATTGTGAGTTTTAAAACCCCAATTCTGTCGTTTAAATTAATTAATTGATTTTTCCATTCAGGTGGTGTGTGTTTTTCAAATACGTGTTCATCATGTATTTTTCTTATTAAATTACTTAAAGTATGAAATCTGTTACTGTAAACACCCATTATTAATGGAATTGCAGGAAACATTAGTGCTGTAACTGTGTAATCGATATCCATAACGAATCAATTTGATTATGAAACGATGCTTTGTTATTTACAAGAAAATTATATGAAAAATTTTGAAATTTTCTTGACCCTTACAAGATTGAATAAACCAATAGGTTTTATGTTGTTATTTTGGCCGTGCCTATGGGGTTTGACAATCGCTCACGAATTTTCAGAAAATAATTTAATATTTTATAAGTTTTCTTTTTTATTTTTTTTGGGTGCAGTATTAATGAGATCAGCTGGTTGTATAGTAAACGATGTTTTAGATAGGAAAATTGACTTGATGGTTGAAAGGACTAAAAATCGACCAATAGCTTCTGGGCAAGTATCTGTAAAAACAGCTTTAGTAGTAAGTGCAATTCTTTGCTTATTCGCTTTTGTAATTTTAATACAGTTTAATCAGAAAACTATAATTTTAGGTTTGGCCTCAATGCCTTTTGCTTTTTCTTATCCATTAATGAAAAGATTTACATATTGGCCCCAGCTATTTCTTGGATTTACATTTAATTACGGATTGATTATGGCTTGGGTTTCTTTAAATGATAATTTAAGCATCTATCCAATTGTTTTTTACTTAGGGGCCATATTTTGGACACTAGGTTACGACACAATATATGGGTTTCAAGATATTAAAGATGATGAAATCATAGGAGTAAAATCAACATCAATTAAATTTAAAAAAAACTCTAAAATTTTTATATTCTCGTGTTACTTTTTTTTCTACTTATCACTTATATTAATTGGATTTTTGATGTCATTTAGTAAGTTTTATTTTATTTTTTCGTCTATTCTTTTTTTGCAATTATTTTTTTTCCAGGTTTATACATTGAATGTGGATAAGCCTGAGGATTGTATTAAAAAATTTAAAAGTAATAATCTCTTAGGTTTTTTAATTTTCATTAACATTTTAATAGGTAAAATCTTATAAATGGGAAAAATCGAAATATTGAAAAGACTATATAATGAGTACACAAAAAAGTACCTAACTAAAATTCTTTTAGCTTTATTGTTTTCTTTGATTTTGGCGGGTAGCACTTCATCTATAGCTTATCTCCTGGATCCGGCTATTGAGAAAATTTTTTTAAATAAAGATCGAAATTTAATTTTGATAATCCCTTTATTTATTGTTATCGCTTTTGCCGCCAAGGGTGTATCGCTATATGGGGCGAAAGTAATCATGATAGGTATTTCAGAGGAAATTCGTAAAGCTTTACAAATGGATATGATGAAATCATTAATCAAGGCTGACACAGATTTCATTGAAAAAAGACACACGGGAAAAATTATAGGAAATTTGCTTAATGATGTAAATTATATGACTGGACTAGTTAGTGTTGCGATTTTGAATATATTTAAAGACTCTTTATCTTTAATTGGCCTTATGTCAGTCATGTTTTATCAAAATTGGAAATTGTCAATTGTGGCCATCATAATGATACCATTAGCTAGTTTTTTTGCACGGTTGTTAGGTAATAGAATTACAAAAGTAACCTCGCAAGCGATGGAAAGAGCTGGGGAAGTTTTCACGTATCTGATTGAGATTTTTAAAAACCACAAACTAATAAAAATTTTTCAAAAAGAAACCTTTGAAACTTCTAGAGCAGATAAAGCTTTAGAGGGTCATAAAGACAGGCAAAAAAAACTCAATGAAATTTATGCAAGATCTTCCCCAATAATGGAAGTTTTAACAGGTTTTATGATTGCAATACTTATATATTATTCTGGAAATTTAATTATTCAAGATGAACTAGGTATTAATAATTTTTTTTCATTTTTAGCAGCAATGATGCTTGCTTATCAACCAGTCAGATCGCTAGCGACACTTAATATAACTATTAATCAAGGCTTAGCTAGTGCGAAAAGAATATTGCCGATTATTGATCTAAAAGAAAAAATTTTTGAAGATAAAAAATTAGATAATATTCATTTAAAAGATGGAAGAATTGAATTTTCCAACATAAGCTTTAATTATGGTGAAGAAACAAAAGTTGTTCTTAAAAACATTAATTTGAATATCTCTGGTGGTAAGATGACATCATTAGTTGGTTTAAGTGGCGCAGGGAAATCTACAATATTAAATTTAATACCACGATTTTATGACCCTACAGATGGAGATATTAAAATTGATAATCAATCAATTTATACAAAAAAACTTTCATCTTTGCGAAAAAATATTTCTCTTGTAAGTCAAGAAACAACTCTTTTCGATGATACTGTCCTAAACAATATAAAATATGCGAATTTGGATGCTACAGATGAGGAAGTCAATGACGCAGCCAAACTATCATATTCCTTAGAATTTATTGATACTTTGCCAAAAAAAATTAACACTATAATCGGAGAAAATGGTGTGAGACTTTCTGGGGGAGAGAAACAAAGAATTTCTATAGCGAGAGCCATTTTAAAGAAAAGTAAAATTATTTTACTTGATGAAGCAACATCTTCATTGGATGCTGAAACCGAGAAAAAAATTCAAGATGCTATTAGTTTTTTGACCAAAGACAGAACTACACTTGTAATAGCACATAGACTTTCGACAATATTAAATTCAGACAAAATATATGTAATAGATAGTGGTAAAGTAATAGGTGAAGGAAAACATGAGGATTTAATAAATAATTCTGAAACTTATAAAAATTTTTACGAAAAACAAATTCAAAAGCATTGATGAGAATAATCTATAATTTTTTAGTTTATATTGTTATTATATTTTCTCCATTAATTATTATCTACAGAATATTAAAAAATAAAGAAAATCCTAAAAGATTCTTAGAGAAATTCTCTATTAATAAGGAAAAAAGAAAGGGTGGCAAACTTATTTGGTTTCATTGCTCAAGTGTTGGTGAGTTTTTAAGCATTGTCCCATTGATTCAAGAGTTTGAAAAAATCAAAAAAATAAAACAAATTTTAATAACAACTTCAACATTAAGCTCATCAAAAATTTTTGAAAAATATAGGTTCAAAAAAGCCTTACACCAATTTTATCCTTTGGATAATATTCATATAATTAATAATTTTCTAAATTATTGGAGACCATCTTCCGTTGTTTTTGTAGAATCTGAAATCTGGCCTGCAATGATCTCTGAATTAAAGGAGAGAAAAATCAAAACTGTTTTGATTAATGCTAGAATGAGTCAAAAATCTTTTAAAAGATGGTCTTCTATAAATTTCTTTGGCAAAAATATCTTTGAAAAATTTGATTACATATTTCCCCAAAACAAAGAGACATTTTTATATTTTAAAAAATTAGGTATTAAAAAACTTAAATTTCTAGGGAATCTAAAATTTATCAGCACGAATAAAAACAAATTGAAAGAGTTAAATGGGAAATACTTCAAAAATAAAACAATTTTATGTTCTGCCAGTACTCACAACAATGAAGAAGAAATTTTTGCTAATTTACATATAAAATGTAAAAAAAAGATTCCTAATTTAATGACAATTATCATTCCTAGACATATTGAAAGAACAGATGAAATTGTACAGATGTTGGAGAAAAAAAATTTAAAATTTACAAGACATAGTGAAAATGGAAAAAAATTAGACAACTATGATATTTATATAGTCGACAGTTACGGGGAAAGTAAATCATTTTACAAAATAAGTCATGTAGTTTTCTTAGGCGGATCTTTAGTTAAAAGAGGAGGACAAAATCCATTGGAGGCCTTAAGGTTTGGTTGTAATATTTTGCATGGAAATCATACCTTTAACTTTAAGGATGTTTATAAAATGTTAGAAAAAGAAAACTTATCTTTAAAGGTAAATAACAGCAAAGATTTAGAAAAAAAAACTTTAAGCCTATTTAAAAATAAGAAAAAAAATTTAAGAAAAATAAAAAAAATAAAAAAAATTGGGAATTTTATTTTAAAAAAAAACTTTACTGAATTAGAAAGAATTTTTTAATGAAATTTTTTAAACCAAAATTTTGGGACAAGAGAAGTCACATTAGTTTTTTTTCAATATTGCTATTACCTTTCTCAATTGTAACAATTGCTAAAAACTACTATGAAAATAACAAAATAAAAAAAAATTTCTATGATTTGAAAACGATTTGTGTTGGAAACATTTATATCGGTGGAACTGGTAAAACGCCTTTAGTAAATAATTTAGCAGTTCATTTTAAAAAAAAGTTTAAAACATTTATAATAAAAAAAAATTATTTATCTCACTTAGATGAAAAAAAACTTTTAGAGTCAAAGCATAAAGTTATTTTCGAAAAAACGAGAGAATTATCTATTACAAAAGCTGAGAATGAAAAAGCAGAGTTATTAATATTTGATGATGGTTTACAAGAAAAAAAAATAAATTACGATTTAAAAATAGTTTGTTTTAACTCTCTTAAATTAGATGGAAATGGACTGGTTATTCCTGCTGGACCCTTGCGAGAAAGATTGAATAGCATCAAAAATTATGATGTTGTTCTTATTAATGGAGATACTAATAAAGAATCTAAAAACTTTATTTATAAAATTAAAAAAATAAACCCAAATATAAAAATTTTTACAGGTAAATATGTACCCAAAAACTATTCCAAATTAAAAAAAAAGAAATTTATTTTATTCAGTGGTATTGGAAATCCTCATACCTTTTCTGATACTCTTAAAAATTTAAAAATCAAATTTTATGGGTATGAAAAATTTCCAGATCATTATGATTACAAAGAATCCGATTTGCAGAAATTAAAAAGTTTAGCAAGAATTAAAAACTGTGAACTATTAACAACAGAGAAAGATTACTTTAGATTAAAAAAATCTTTTCGGAAAAATATAAATTTTTTAAAAGTTGAATTGTCAGTTGACCAAAAAAAACAGTTTTATAAATACTTAAATGAGAGGTTATGAAGTTAATAAGATATTTCTTTGAGTATATTTTTATAATTATTCTTTTTGGTTTAATGAGATTATTGGGATATAAAATTTCATCAGAAATTGGTTGCTTTCTTGGAAAAACGTTTGGGCCTTTCTTAAGATCAAAAAAAATAATTAAAAATAATTTAATTAAATTTGATAATTCTTTATCTCCTGAGAAAATTAAAAATATTTCAAAGGAAATGTGGGAAAACTACGGGAGGATACTAGCTGAATATCCTTTTATTTCCAGTTTTAGAAAAGGTGATTTAGATAAATATATTAAAATTGAGAATAAAGAAAAATTAGATGAAATTAAAAAAGGTCAACCAGTTGTATTCATTTCAGCACACTTCAGCAATTTTGAATTAATGGCTATGGCTATCGAAAAAGCGGGAGTAAGTTTGTCTGCAATTTATAGACCATTAAACAATAGAATGGTAAACTCAATTATGGAGCCCCTTCGTAAAAAATATATTTGTAAAAATCAAATTAAAAAAGGGATTAATGGAGTTAGAGAGTCCTTAAAGTTTTTTAAGCAAGGTGTTAGTATTGCAATTATGATAGATCAAAGAGTAAGTGAAGGTGAAAAGATAAATTTTTTTAATTATCCAGCTTACACAACAACTATTCCTGCACAATTTGTAAAAAAATTTGGATGTAAAATTCAACCAGTTCATATCGAGAGATATAACAAAATTAACTTCAAGATCACTTTTGATGAACAATTTATTTTTAGGGAGAATACGGATAATTCTACGATAAGTCTTAAACTCAATCAATGGTTGGAGAATAAAATTAAAAAAAATCCTTCTCAGTGGATATGGACACATGATAGATGGAAATAGTTTATTATTTATTTTTCTCCTCTCTTTTTAATTGAGCTTCTTTATAAGAGAAATATGCCTCTTGAAGTTCTACATTCCAGTAATCTAGATTTTGTAGATATATTTTCTGCTTAGATACTGCACAAATAACATGGTCACCTGGCTCAATTATTTCGAACTTATTTGGCAAGTATTTTAATTTAGCTAATTTATTTTTCATTTTTAAGTTATAAGATCACTATAGATGAATGTAGGAATTATTGGAAGTGGTGGAAGGGAACATGCGATTTGTTATATGCTTAATAAATCAAAAAAAGTGTCTGAAATTTTTTGTTTTCCAGGCAATGCAGGCACGAGTCTTACTGCGCAAAATGTCAATTTAGATCCTGATAACTTCCCTGAGCTGGAAAAATACTGCTTAAAAAAAAATATAAAAATTCTAGTTGTTGGTCCAGAAAAACCTCTAGTAAATGGAATCGTTAATCATTTTAAGGGTAAATCGATAAGAGTTTTTGGGCCAGATAAGATTTCCTCAAAACTTGAAGGTTCAAAAATCTTTACTAAAAAAATTTGTCAAA
>CACAUR010000016.1 GCA_902535745.1 uncultured Pelagibacteraceae bacterium | reverse complement strand
CTGAAAAATCATAATTTTTCCCTAGATTATAATTTTCCTCATCTAACTCTATTTCAATGTTTGCTTCTAAACTTGATCCTATAATTTTTTCAGCTCTCATAGCTTCAATGCTTGAGTTAGCCTCATATCTAATATCAATTATTTTTTTCCAATTTTGTTCTAGCTGAATGTTATTCCATGCCTTTGGAAATATATTCATTTTTTTTAAATGAATACTTTTTTCATTATTATTTTTATTTACTAACTTAAATATTTCTTCTGTGGTAAAAGATAATATGGGGGCAAACCATTTTAATAAACTATCTAGGATTACATTAAGTAGTAACTGACAGTTTTTTCTTTTTTTTGAATTTTTCTCGTCACAATACAAAGTGTCTTTTCTAATATCAAAATAAAAAGATGAAAGATCAACGGTACAAAAATTAAGTAACTCTTTATAAATTAAATGAATATTGTAAGAATTGAAATGTTTCATAAAACTTTCATTCAAATTATATAATTTGTGAAGCATAAGTTGTTCAAGTTCGGGCAATGACTCAAATTTAATTTTATCTAAGTCAATATCAGTTAATTCATCGTTCAAATTACCTAACAAGTATCTGAATGTATTTCTAAGTTTTCTATAAGCGTCAGCATGTTGTTCCAAAATTTTATGATCTATCCTTAAATCCTCAGCATAATTTGATGCTGCAACCCAGATTCTGAGAATATCTGCGCCATATTTTTTTAAGATTTCTTCGGGTGAAATTACGTTTCCAAGTGATTTCGACATTTTTAGACCTTTGCCATCTACAACAAAACCATGTGATAAAATAGCTTCGAAAGGTGCCTTACCTCTTGTGCCACATGACTCTAAAAGAGAAGAGTGAAACCATCCTCTATGCTGATCAGAGCCTTCAAGATATAGAGATGCAGGCCATTTTAAATCATCTCTTTGTTCTAAAACAAAGGAATGGGTTGACCCGCTATCAAACCAAACCTCTACAATATCAGTGGTCTGGTAAAAGTCATTTTCATTATATTTTTTTCCAAGAAACTTTTGTTTGTTATTCTCGAACCAACAATCCGAACCTTCTTTCTCAAAAATATTAGCAATGTTATTAAAGACTTCCTCATCAACTAAAACTTTCTCATCTTTTTTAGAGATGAATATAGGCAATGGAACTCCCCAAACTCGCTGTCTAGAAACACACCAATCTGGTCTAGTTTCTATCATTGATCTTAGTCTCTCCTTACCTTTGTTAGGATAAAATTCGGTTTTATCAATTGCAACTAAAGCTTTTTTTCTAAGTCCGTGGCTTTCCATGGATATAAACCACTGAGGAGTTGCTCTATGTATCAGCGGCGCCTTTGATCTCCAAGAGTGAGGGTAAGTATGGTTTAATTTTCCATTAGAAAGTAATCTTTTATTTTTTTTTAAAGTTTTAATTACGATTGGATTTGCTTTAAAAATATTTATTCCTTCGAAATTCAAAATATTTTTTGTATACTTTCCGTCATCGTCTACTGTTTCAACTGCCTGAATTCCACTACTTATACATAAGTTAAAATCGTCAGGACCGTGGCTTGGTGCACAATGAACTATCCCGGAGCCCTGCTCTGTTGTAACAAAACTTGCCTCCAACATTGGAATGTCATACGTGTAACCTTCTTTTTCCATAGGGTGGCTACAGATTACCTTCTTAAATTCTTTGCCTGATAACTTGTCAAGTTTCTCAAATTTATTAATCTCACATTCCTTTAAAACTTGCTCTAATAGATCAAAAGCTATAACAATTTTTTTATTTTTGAAATCACCATCATCCTCGATCTTAATGATTTGGTAGTTAATATTTTTATTATAAGCTAGCGCCTTATTGGCTGGAATAGTCCACGGAGTAGTAGTCCAAATAATTATTTCACAACCCTCAAGACTTTTGTTTGTAGTTTTCTTAATTGGGAATGAAGTGTATATAGTATCAGATATATGATCCATATACTCTACCTCAGCATCTGCAAGAGCAGTTTTTTCGACGGTCGACCATAAGACAGGTTTATAACCTTTGTATAAGCTGCCCTCTTTAAGAAATTTTGCTAACTCCCTAACTATTTGAGCTTCAGCTTTAAAACTCATAGTCGAATAATAATCTTTCCAATCTCCTATTACACCTAATCTTTGAAATTGTTTTTTATGAACATCAATCCATTTATTTGCAAAATCTCTACATTCTTTTCGAAATTCAACTATGGGAATATCATTCTTATTTTTTTTATTCTTTTTATATTGTTCTTCTATCTTCCATTCAATCGGTAAACCATGACAATCCCATCCTGGAACATATACAGAGTCTTTTCCGTTCATTTGATGAAACTTTGTAACAATATCTTTTAAAATTTTATTTAATGCGGTCCCCATGTGTATATTTCCATTTGCATAAGGCGGACCATCATGTAAAACAAATTTTTCATTCCCTTTGCTGTTTGCTCTAAGCTTTTCATAAAGTGATATTTTATTCCAATAATCAATTAGATCAGGCTCCTTTAAAGGAAGATTTGCTCTCATTGAAAATGATGTTTTCGGAAGGTTTACAGAACTTTTACTCATTTAATAATATTGCCTTTGCTTTTTTACAATCTATTTTAATTTGTTTTTTCAAGTCAAGTACTCCATTAAATTTTTTTTCACCTCTTATAAATTTTATAAATTCTATTGATAAATTTTTATTATAAAGATTTCCAGAAAAATTAAATATATTTACTTCTAAAACTAATTTTTTTTGATTAAATGTTGGTCTGTATCCAATATTTGCAATGCCTTTTAATTTCCCTTTATTTTGAGAAGATACTTTTACTGCATAAACACCAATTTTCGGAATTTTATAATTTTTTATATCAATGTTGCATGTGGGAAATCCAATTTTTTTTCCAAGCTGTCTCCCTTTCTCAACTCTTCCCTCTATGCACCAATTTCTCCCCAAAAATTTTCTTACTTTTTTCAAATTTCCTATTTCAAGATTTTTTCTTATCAGGGTAGATGAGATTATAAATTTTTTATTTTTAAGAGGAGATGGATTAATAATTTTATAGTTATAATCTTTCTCCAATGACTTTAAAAGTTTTATGTCCCCAGCTCGTTTATAGCCAAATCTAAAATTGTCTGAAACAAAAATATATCTTGGTTTAATCTTATTAAATAAAATTTTTTTAATAAAATCGAAACAACTAATTTTTGAGAACTTAAGATTGAATTTTTGATTTACAATAAAATCTACGTAATTTTTTTTTAAAAGTTGAATTTTTTGATCAAAGTTTGAAAGCCTGTAATTATGGAGCTTTTTAAAAAACATCTTTGGTATTGGATCAAAAGTAATCACTCCTATTTTTAGCTTAAATTTTTTTTTGAAACTTTTTGCTTTATTAAAAAGTTTTTGATGACCTCTATGAAGACCATCAAAGTTTCCAATCAAAATAATTGCCCCTTTATCCTTTTTGGATAAATTAAAATTTCTATAAATTTTAAAATTTTTTACCATTTAAGCTCTGTTTGAGTATAATTTACATTAACATTATACTTTTTTGTTAATTCTTTAATACCATTACTTATTTCATTTTTATGAATTCCATTATTTATAAGAAGAGAATCAAAGTTTTGTATATTCGCACCTTTAATATCTGTATTTAAATTATCACCTATACAAATCACTTTTTTTCCTTGTAAATTGTTAAATGCTTTTTCATAAACTTCCGGATAAGGTTTACCAAAATACTTAACTTCACCACCTAACTTTTCAAAAATTTTCGCAACTGTTCCTGCGCAAAATTCTCTTTTTTCACCCCGATCAATCACAAGATCTGGATTGGTACAAATCATTTTTTTTTCAATGTGGTCTAGAAATAATCTTTCATAAAATGTTAATTCTGATTCATGATCATCAAATAATCCAGTACATAATAAAAAATCACAACTTTCTATCTTTTCAACTTTTTGATTTTCAAATGTTTTGAATAAATCAAAATCTCTTGGTGGGCCTATGTGAAAAAAGGTTTTGGAATTCATAGTTTTGAGTTGATCTAGAGCAGCTTGGCCAGATGTATAAACTTGTTGGGCCTTTCTTTCATCTAGACCCATTTTTTTCAAATATTCAATTACTGTAAGATTTGGTCTTGGTGCGTTTGTTAGCAACACATATTGTTTTTTATTTTTTTCTAACTTTTCAAGAACTTCAACCGAATTTTGAAATAAAGTTAGACCGTTGTGTAAGACACCCCAGATATCTATAAAAAACACATCGTATTCCCCAACGATTGATCTAAGTCCTTTTTCATCTAAATTTGAAGTCATTTTTTATGATATAACTCAAAAATATGCATATTTCTTGGTTTTTTTTAGAATATATATTTGATCCTTTGTCTTGAAAAATTATCTTTTGGTCTTTATATGAACTTCATATTTAAAGGAGTTTTTATGAAGTTTAAACCGTTACATGATAGAGTTTTAATAGAAGTTTTAGATAGCAGTGAAAAAACTGCTGGTGGGATTATAATACCAGATACAGCACAAGAAAAACCCCAGGAAGGAAAAGTCGTTGCGATTGGTGGTGGAGCTAAAACTGAAGATGGTAAAATCATTCCAATGGATGTGAAAGTTGGAGACAAAGTGTTATTTGGCAAATGGTCAGGCACTGAAGTTAAAATTGATGGAAAAGAATACAGCATTATGAAAGAGTCTGACATAATGGGAATATCAACAGGAAAATAATTTTTAATAAAAAGGAGTATAAAATGGCAAAAATAGTAAAGTTTGACTCAGATGCAAGAACAGCAATGTTAAAAGGTGTTGATATACTTGCAAACACTGTAAAAGTTACATTGGGTCCAAAAGGTAGAAACGTTGTTATTGATAAATCTTACGGTGCACCAAGAACTACAAAAGACGGAGTGTCAGTAGCTAAAGAAATAGAACTTGAGGATAAGTTTGAGAATATGGGTGCTCAAATGGTTAAGGAAGTAGCCAGCAAAACAAATGACGAAGCTGGAGATGGGACAACCACAGCTACCATTCTGGCTCAAGCAATTGTAAAAGAAGGTTGTAAATATGTTACAGCTGGAATGAACCCAATGGATGTTAAAAGAGGTATAGACTCAGCCGTTGATCATGTAAAACAAAGACTAATTTCTTCAGCCAAAAAAGTAAAAGATAGTGATGAAATCGCTCAAGTTGGAACAATTTCAGCTAACGGCGATAAAGAAATCGGTAATATGATTTCTAAGGCTATGCAAAAAGTTGGTAATGAAGGTGTTATAACAGTTGAAGAGGCAAAAGGCATTGAGACTGAACTCGATGTTGTAGAAGGTATGCAATTTGATAGGGGTTACCTGTCTCCTTATTTTATTACTAATGGGGATAAAATGACAACTGAATTAGAAAATCCCCTAATATTATTACATGAAAAGAAATTAACCAATCTTCAACCAATGGTTCCACTTTTAGAAGCTGTCGTCCAAGCAGGTAGACCACTGATGATAATTTCTGAAGACGTTGAAGGTGAAGCATTGGCAACATTAGTTGTTAATAAATTAAGAGGAGGCCTTAAAGTTGTAGCAGTAAAAGCTCCAGGTTTTGGTGATAGAAGAAAAGCAATGCTTGAGGATATCGCAATTTTAACTGGTGGACAGGTAATATCAGAAGATCTTGGTATAAAACTTGAAAATGTTAAACTTACTGATTTAGGTTCTGCTAAAAGAGTAAAGGTTGATAAAGAAAACAGTACAATTGTAAGTGGATCAGGAAAAAAATCAGACATTGAAGCTAGATGTGCTCAAATAAAACAACAAGTTGAAGAGACTACTTCTGATTATGATAAAGAAAAATTACAAGAAAGATTAGCAAAACTTGCTGGTGGAGTAGCAGTTATAAAAGTAGGTGGTGCAACTGAAGTTGAAGTTAAAGAGAGAAAAGACAGAGTAGAAGATGCGCTTAATGCTACAAGAGCAGCTGTTGAAGAAGGAATAGTTGTTGGTGGCGGGTGTGCTTTACTTTATGCTTCACAAGATCTTGATAAAGTAAAAGTAAAAGGTGACGATCAAAAAGCAGGGGTTGAAATTGTTAAAAGCGCTCTACAAGCTCCTATTAGACAAATTACTAAAAACGCAGGTGTCGATGGGTCTATTGTTGTTGGAAAACTGCTAGAGACGAACAAGAGCTCAAACGGTTACGATGCACAGTCAGAACAGTATGTTGATATGTTTAAGGAAGGTATAATTGACCCCGTAAAAGTTGTGAGGACTGCTCTTCAAGATGCAGCGTCAATTTCAGGTTTGCTTGTCACAACTGAAGCGATGGTAGCAGATAAACCAGAGGAAAAAGACACTACACCAGGTATGCCGGCTGGAGGAATGGGTGGAATGGGCGGAATGGGCGGAATGGGAATGTAAATTCCACTAAAATTAATTTAAAAAAAACCCTCGAAAGAGGGTTTTTTTTTGTTAAAATTTTTGAACTCTATTTAGATTCATGGTGGATGAAAAGTTAATCTTACAAATTTATGTAGCCTGATTCTAATAAACCACATGTAAAGACCATATCAATTGTTAAGGTTGTATTAAATACTTTAACTTCTTTTTTTCTTTTTAGATAAGCCCAATTTATCACTATGCCTAAGTCTTAATACCACTATGGCGAGAGCGATTAAAACAATTGCTATTGACTCATAAAGAAGTTGAGAAGCATCCATCTGTTTACCTTGCAAAATAATAAATCTGCTTAGTGCAGTAATTGCAATCAACAATGGCAAAGAAATGCTAATTGATTGTTCTTCCCAAAATACTCTTACCATTGCCATAACCTCTAAGTATAGAAACATTAATAATAAATCAGCTAATGTAACAGTTTGATTTAAAAACATGGTTCTTATTTCAAGCACCACTGCAATGATTGTACTTAGTAAAATTATCCCTAGTAAAAGAAGCTGCAAATTTTTGACAAGATTCTTCATTGGTTTAAATATAGCTGATTCTAGACTTAAAATATATGTCTAATCCTCTGATTTTTTTTGAGTAAATGGTAACCATTTTTCTATGGCAGACTTATCCGGTCCGCTATAAGGTATTTTGTATGAGTTAGTATTTGTCAGCACTTCAATACCCTTTGAAAAAACAAATATAAAAACAATCACAAAAACTATTGCCATAATTTTAAAAGGGTTGAAATTTTTAGTTTCAAAAACACTTGCTGACTTTTCCTCGGCTTTGTGAAACTGCTTAAAGGTATGATAAACCGCAAAAATTAGTCCTAGGTGAGCAAGAAATACTCCCGCCCAACCAAAAATAAATGTAGTATATGTAAATATGTATAAACTAAAAACGACAGACCAAATAAAACTTAAAACTAACAAAATTTGAAGTCTAACAGTCTTTGGTAGAGCTCTTAAATCATTTTTACTATCATCAAATAAGATATTTGCTGATTCGATCATAAAGTTTTTTAATGACATGAAAAATTAATAGTTTTTTTTTTCACAAAAATCAATTAAAGAATTTTCCTACTAAATAAAGACCAAGTGCCACTGCAGGACCAATTCCAAAAGCAAATAATAAAGTTCCTAAACCGACTGTGCCCCCCAAGTACCAACCAATTGATACGACTGCTATCTCGATTCCCGCTCTGACCGCAGCGATTGGAAGATTAGTTATTCTTTGTATTCCTGTCATTAATCCATCTCTTGGCCCGGGGCCTAAGTTTGCGATTAAGTAAAAACCACTTCCTATGCCAACTAATAAGACTGCAAACACTGCCATAAGCAATTTTCCAAAGTACGTTTCCGGAGTTATGAAAAAAAAAATAGTTAAATCAATCATAGCAGCTATAATGATGATATTAAAAACAGTTCCAATACCTGGTTTTTGTTTTAGAAAAAGCCATAGACTAAGAGTGCAGACACTTACAATAAAAGTTACGATTCCAATAGATAAATCAATGTTTAATGAAATTCCTTGAGCAAGAACACTCCAAGGTGATGCGCCAGAGTATGATACAATTAATAAACCCTCACCTAACCCAAATATTGTCAAACCTAGGGTAAGATAAAAAATTGTTAATGATTTAGGTTTTAAGTTTAGGGGTTTTTTTGAGCTCCAGTAATTTTTGGGGATTTTTTTAATTGTTAAAAACATATTTTTAGTCAAAATAATACTGTTTGAGTTTTTAAAAAATTTAAAACTTCTTATTTTTAAATATGTTCAAAATTTTAAAGTTTCAAGAAAATAATATTTTTATATATTTTTCAGTTTCATTAATAGTTTTATTAGGATTAATTTTAAGATTTTATAACATTGGATATGAAAATCTTTGGCTAGATGAAATTTTCACTTTTTGGGTCACTGATCCAAATTTATCATTTATTGAAACATTCTCGAGAGTAAAATCAACTGAATATATACCTTTTTTACATTATTATATAATAAAAATTTGTAATTCACTTTTTGGTTATGATCCAATCGTAGGAAGAATTTTTTCTGCTGTATTTGGTTTTTTGAGTATTTTTACAGTAAGTATTTTGTGTAAGAAGTTCGTAAATAATAAAAGTTATTTACTTACACTCTGTTTGGCGAGTTTAAATATATATTTGATTATATATTCGCAGGAAATGAGAGTTTATATTTTCACTTTTTTTTTAATTTCACTTTCTTTGATATTTTTCTTTAATCTATATGATGAGTATAAGTCTAAAATATTTACAAAAAATTTTTTCTTTT
>CACAUR010000015.1 GCA_902535745.1 uncultured Pelagibacteraceae bacterium | reverse complement strand
AAAAAAGTCTGCGCCCTTGTAGCTCAGCTGGTAGAGCAATTGATTTGTAATCAATAGGTCCGCGGTTCGAGTCCGTGCGGGGGCACCATCAAGAAGTTTCTTTTCTTAATTGTTCTAGATTAATCTTTTTTTGAAGGCCCCTGTTCTGATCATATAAAAGATTAAATTTTATTTTTTGATTAGTTTTAATAACAATATGTTTTGCATTCCTTACTTCAACGTTATCTGCAACCGCACTTATGGGTCTTTTTTTAGGATTTAAATTCCTTATAAATATTTTTGATCTATCGTTAACGATCTTGCCTTTCCACCGTCTTGGTCTAAATGGACTTATTGGTGAAATTGACAATTTTTTTGAATTTAAACTCAGTATTGGACCATGAACAGATAGATTATAAGCTGTACTCCCTGCAGGAGTTGATACAAGAACACCATCTGAAACCAATTCTTTTATAATTTGTTTAGACCCGTAATTAATTGATAATGAGGCAGCCTGTCTACTTTGTCTTAAAATAGATACTTCATTTATGGCCAAATGTTTTTTTGTAATATCTTTATTATTTTTTACAGACATTTCTAATGGCGAAATTGATACTATTCTTGATTTATTTAAATTTTTTAAAAATTTCTTTGATGAAAATTTGTTCATTAAAAATCCATAATTACCTGAATTAACACCATAAAATAGTTTTTTAGATTTTTTATTTTTTTTTAAAGTTTGAAGCATAAAACCATCACCTCCAATAACTATTATTATATTCGATTTTTTTAATTTTGACTTTTTAAGAACACTTAATAAAGATTTCTTAATTTTAAAAGATCTAAAATTTTTATCTGAAATAATTTGTATGTTTTTCATGAGTGGTGCCCTCGGCCAGACTCGAACTGGCACTCCCAAAAGGGCAAGGATTTTAAGTCCTTTGTGTCTACCAATTTCACCACGAGGGCATCTATAATTTTCATTAATGTTTATGCTAATATTTATAATTGAACAAGATGAATATGTAAAATTTTTTTTATTTTTCTTAAAATACAAATATTAAAAACCAATACGATGTTAAACCTGATGCAATAGTAAGAATTACGTTTCTTGAAAAAAATCCAACAATTATTGCTGCAAGAGCACCATAAATTTTAGGATCCGTAATTGCTACTAAAGCTCCATAATCATCTAAAAAAATGCCTGGGAATATTATAGATGGAAAAACAACTGAGGGGACGTAATTTAAAATCTTTCTAAAGCTTTCATTAAAAACATCTTTATCTATTAATGTAACCATTCCCATTCTAGTAAAATAAGTAATTAACCCTGCAATAAATATTGAAGTCCAAGTCATTTTTTAAATTTTAATATTAGATAGGCCGCAAATAAACCAATTATGGGTGAGATTAAAATATATGATTTAAATGGTGCATTGTAAAAAAAAGTTGCGGTCAAACCTGAAATAATCATTACAATCAAGTGATCTGATTTTCTCAACTCATTTATAATAATTGCTATAAATGTTAAAGGGATTGCAAATTTTAAACCTAATGCCTCTGGAACAATTGATCCTAAATAAATTCCTAGTATTGTAGAAATTTGCCAACAAAGCCAAAGAGTAATTCCAGAGCCAAGCAAATGGTAATGATTAAAATTTTGTTCTTTGTTTTTCTTAAAATAAATATTTGAAACTGCAAAACCCTGATCAACAATAAAATATGAAATAAATAATTTTTTAATTGATGACAATTTATTTAAGTATTCAGATAATACTGCTCCGTAAAGTAAGTGTCTTGAATTAATTACTCCAACTGACGTAATAGCAATAAGAGATGATGCTCCACCTGATAACAGTTGTAAAAAAACAATTTGTGATGCACCACCAAATATTATTAATGATGTGGCATAAGTCATGATTGGATCAAAACCTAATTCAATACCGATTGCTCCAAATATTATTCCAAAGGGAATAACTGAGAGTAAATGTGGCGCTACATCAAAAAATCCTATCTTAAAAATTTGAAATTTTGATAGCATTTTAACCTTTTAAGGCTTCAACTAAAAATTTTGAATCTAAATCGCAGTCTTTGTATCCTTGCTTAATGATATTTAAATATCTTGTACTTGGATATTTAAATGGAGTTTTTTTTTCCATTGAGTATGCCATTACATCTCTACCCTCATATTTAAAAAAAATTTTTTTATAAAGAATTGGAAAATCTTCATATTTATCAAGACAAGACTCGTCATTCTCTGTAATTTCATACAAAGCTCCTTGTACACTAGCTCCTTTTTTGTATTCAATGTCTGCAACGCACAACTCACTTCTAAAAGTTAAGCGATAATCTTTAAGAATATATTTTTTGAAATATTTACAACCAGAACATCTTTTTTTCATCTGCTCTTTATGGAGATTGCTACCATATGCAAAATATAACATTACACCTCATTTACTATTTGAATTTTTTGTTCTGCAACAAATTTCAAAATTTCATTATTACAAGTATCAATTTTATTTTTATCAGTAGATCTTACAACGATAGAAACGCCTAGCTTTCCTGCGCGAAAAAATGGGTAGCTACCTATCTCAACATCCTGATTATTATTTTGAACTTTGGTTAAAGATTTTGCAATTTCACTTTCAACTGTTCTAAGATTAATTGTATGACTCAAAATTGGAGCACCACCTGTAATTAAATGTTCAAGACCGCCAAGCATTGATTTAAGTATCGAGGGTACTCCTGGAAGTGAGAAAACATTTTGAACATAAAATCCAGGTGCGCCACTTGTTGGATTTAATATAAGTTTTGCAGTCATTGGCATCATTGCCATCTTTTTTCTACCTTCACTAAATTCACTTGGCTTATAATATTTTTCTAGTATTGAAAAAGCTTCCTTGTGATAACCGTATTCTATATTGAAAGCTTTCGATACTGACTCAGCAGTTATGTCATCGTGTGTTGGGCCTATTCCACCTGTTGTGAATACATAAGAAAATTTATTTTTAAAAGTATTTATTGTTTCAATGATATCTTTTTCAACATCTGGAATAATTCTTACTTCCTTAACTTGCACACCCAAGGAATTCAACCACAGTGATAAAGTACTGGTGTTAATATCCTTAGTTCTTCCAGAAAGAACTTCATTTCCAATTATGATGATGCCTGCATTTATTTCTTTTTTATTTTTCATATACAAATATAAATTAATAAACATGAAATTTACCAATACTTTAATCAAAGGCAAATTAATCAAGCGGTATAAAAGATTTTTTGTCGATATCAAAGTAAATAATTCAAAGATTATTGCGCATTGCCCTAACACCGGCTCAATGATGGGTCTTTTAGAACCAGGAAACATAGTCTTCGTTTCTAAAAATAACGATCCAAAAAGAAAACTTAAATTTACATTAGAAATGATCGAGTCTAATAAACGTATGGTTGGTGTTAATACTCATAGGGCAAATAAAATAGTTTTAGATGGTCTTAACAAAAAGTTAATTAAAGAATTTAAAAATATTAAAGAAATTAAACCAGAGTTTAAATATTCAGATGATACTAGATTTGATTTCTTGTGTGACAAAAATCTACTCGAGGTAAAAAATGTAACTTTACTAAGAAATAAAGATTTTGCAGAGTTTCCAGATGCTATAACAACCAGAGGCTCAAAACATTTAATTAAGTTAGCTGAATCAATAAAAAAAGGCTTTAAACCGTTTGTCTTATTTTTAACTCAAATTGAGGGTATAAATAAATTTAAAATAGCTAAAGACATCGATACTGAATATTATAAGAATTATTTAAAAGTTAAAAAAGATGGTGTTAAATTTTTAGCTTATAGATGTAAATTAAACGATAAAGAAATCAAAATAGAAAAAAAAATAAATATTATTGATGAATAACTATTTAGAAAAATTTGAAAAAATGAAAATTGCCGGCTCTCTCGCATCTAAAACTTTAGATATGATTACCGATTATGTAAAGGAAGGAACTGCCACAGATTATATAGATAAACTTTGCTATGAATTTATAAGAGACAACGGCGGTTACTCTGCTCCACAATTTTATAGAGGTTTTGAAAAATCAATATGCACTTCACTCAATCATGTTGTTTGTCACGGCATACCTAGTGACAGAACTCTTCAAGATGGAGATATTGTGAATATAGATGTAACTGCTATAATTAATGATCACTATGGAGATACTAGCCGAATGTATACTGTTGGAGATATTTCTGTAAAATCAAAAAAACTTATTAGCGTTACGTATGAATCTCTTAATAGAGCAATAAAAATATTAAAACCTGGAAAAAGAATTGGGGATATTGGTCACGAGATACAATCATTTGTAGAAAAAAATGGCTTTTCAGTTGTAAGGGATTTTTGTGGTCACGGAATAGGAACAAACTTTCATCAAGAACCAAATATACTTCACTATGGATCAAAGGATACTGGGGATGAATTAAAACCTGGGATGACTTTTACTATTGAGCCAATGATTAATGCAGGAAAGTATCAAACTAAAGTTTTAAATGATGGGTGGACAGCTGTTACAAAAGATAAAACATTATCTGCACAATTTGAACATACCGTGGGAATTACTGAAAATGGTTATGAAATTTTTACAGAATCTGTTAAAGGTTATAAGGAGCCTCCTTACAATTAATGATATCGAGATATTCAAGAAAAGAACTTACAGAAATTTGGTCAGAGGAAAACAAATACAAAATATGGCTTGATGTTGAAATTGCCGCAGCTCAAGCAATGGAAAAATTTAGAATTATACCAAAGGGTGTGGCCTCTGTAGTTAGACGTAGAGGCAAAATTAATGTTAAAAGAATTCATCAAATCGAAGGCAAAGTAAAACATGATATAATTGCCTTTCTCACATCAATTACTGAGAAAGCGGGAATTAAAGCAAGATATCTTCATCAAGGTATGACATCATCAGATGTACTTGATACGAGTTTTAATATTCAATTAGTTCAATCAGGAAAAATTTTAATAAAAGATATAGAAAAATTATTATCTATAATAAAAAAAAAAGCTTTAAAGCATAAAATGACTCCATGTATTGGTAGAAGTCACGGTATTCATGCAGAGCCAATAACATTTGGTTTAAAATTAGCAACTTACTATGAAGAATTTAAAAGAAATAAAAAAAGATTAGAAAATGCTATAGATGAGGTTTCAACATGTGCTATTTCCGGTGCAGTTGGAACATTTGCAAATATAGATCCAAGAGTAGAAGTTTTCGTATCAAAAAAATTAAAACTAAAGCCTGAACCGATATCAACGCAAATTATTCCAAGAGATAGACATGCATATTATTTTTCTGTTTTAGGAATTATAGCTGGATCAATTGAAAGATTTGCAACTGAGATTAGGCATTTACAAAGATCTGAAGTATATGAGTTACAAGAATTTTTTTCAAAAGGTCAAAAAGGATCTTCAGCAATGCCTCATAAAAAAAATCCGATACTCAGTGAAAATTTAACAGGTCTTGCAAGACTTGTGAGAAGCAGTGTTATTCCTGCTCTTGAAAACATTGCTTTATGGCATGAACGAGATATATCTCACTCTAGCGTAGAGAGAAATATTGGTCCTGATGCTAATATTACTTTAGATTTTGCTTTATTTAGACTCACAAATCTTGTGGATAATATGATTATTTATCCAAAAAATATGATGAAAAATCTTAATATAACTAAAGGTGTAATTTTTTCACAGGAGATGATGTTAGAGCTTACAAAAGTTGGTCTTTCAAGAGAAAAGGCATACAAAAAAATTCAAGCGCATGCAATTAATAGCTTTAACAAAAATACTAATCTCATTGAATTAATTAAAAGGGATAAGTCGATTACCTCTTTAATATCAGAGAAAAAAATTGATAAAGTGTTTACTTATTCAAAACATTTAAAAAACATAAATTATATTTTTAGAAGAGTTTTTAGATAATGAAAAAGGGAAAAAAATTATACGAGGGTAAAGCAAAAGTTATATTTGCAACTGATAATAAAGATTTTTTAATTCAGCATTTCAAGGATGATGCAACTGCTTTTAATAACCAGAAAAAAGCAAAAATTGAGGGAAAAGGTGTTCTTAATAATAGAATTTCTGAGCACATTTTAATTAATCTCGATCAGGTAGGAATAAAAAATCATTTAGTAAAAAGGCTTAATATGAGAGAGCAACTTATTAAACATGTGGAAATTATTCCAATTGAATTTATTGTAAGAAATATTGCAACTGGCTCTCTTACAAAAAGACTAGGGATAGAGGATGGTACTGTCTTAGAAGATCCATTAATTGAATATTGTTTAAAAAATGATGAACTGGGAGATCCTCTAATATCTAAAGAACACATCTATACTTTTAAATGGGCAACAAAAAAAGAAATTGAACAAATTGATAAACAATTACTTAGAATAAATGATTTCATGGTGGGAATGTTTAGGGGGGTAAATATAAAACTTGTAGATTTTAAAGTTGAATTTGGAAGAGTTAAAAATAATGGAAAGACAGATATATTGCTTGCAGATGAGATAAGTCCAGATACATGTAGATTGTGGGATAATAAAACAGATAAAAAGCTAGATAAAGATCGATTTAGAAATAATCTTGGAAATTTAATTGATGCTTATCAAGAAGTAGCAAAGAGACTAGGTATTCTTCACGAACAATCCAACATAAGAGCTGTTAACTTTGAAAAACCCAAAGCGGTAAAAAATAAAAAGTAAATGAAGATAAAGGTAATTGTTACTCTTAAATCTGGAGTTCTTGACCCTCAAGGTAAAGCTATACAACAAACTTTAAATGGAATGGGTTTTGCAAATGTCAAAGATGTAAGACAAGGTAAATACTTTAATATTGATATTAACGAAAATGATGAACAAAAGGCAAAGCTTGCCGCTGAAGAAATCTGTAAAAAACTTCTAGCAAATCAAGTTATTGAGGATTTTAAAATTATTTAATGAATTCATCGGTCATTATATTCCCTGGATCTAATTGTGATAGGGATATGGATGTTGCGCTAAAAAAATTTGGTTTTAAAAATAAAATGGTATGGCATGATGACGATAAGTTACCTAAAAGTGACTTAATTGTCTTACCAGGTGGTTTTTCTTATGGGGATTATCTTAGATGTGGAAGTATAGCTGGAAAATCTAAAATTATTCAATCAGTTATAGATTTTGCAAACTCTGGTGGTTTAGTTTTGGGTATTTGTAATGGATTTCAAATCTTAACTGAAACAGGGTTATTAAAAGGAGTTCTTCAACAAAACAAAAATATTGAATTTATTTGTAAAAATATATTCATTAAAATTAACAATAATGAAAATAAGTTTTTTTCAAATATAGAAAAAAATATTTTAGAGCTTCACATAGCGCATAATGAAGGTAATTATTTTTGCTCAGAAGATGAATTAAAATCTCTAGAAGATAATAATCAAATTGCTGCTTATTATTGTGCTCCAGACGGAAAAATAGATGAAAAATCAAATCCAAACGGAGCAATAAAAAATATCGCTGGAATTTTTAATGAAAAGAAAAATATTTTAGGAATGATGCCTCATCCAGAAAGAATGATCGACCAATACCTATCTGGTGAAGATGGTTCAGTATTTTTTGAAAATTTAATTAGGAATTTGAAATAATGGAAGTGAATGAAAAAATTGCTGTAGAACATGGTTTAAAACCTGATGAATACCAAAAAATTTGTGATTTATTAAAACGTGTTCCTAATTTAACCGAACTTGGAATTTTTTCAGCAATGTGGAATGAGCACTGTTCCTACAAATCCTCAAGACTACATTTGAAAAAATTAAACACTAAAGGAAAAAAAGTAATCCAAGGCCCTGGTGAAAATGCTGGTGTCATTGATATTGGAGATGATGATGCAATAGTTTTTAAAATCGAAAGTCATAACCACCCATCTTTTATAGAACCCTACCAAGGTGCTGCAACGGGTGTTGGTGGAATAATGCGAGATGTTTTTACAATGGGTGCAAGACCCATTGCAAATTTAAATTCAATTCATTTTGGTTCGACACAACATAAAAAAACTAAAAATTTATTAAGAGGTGTTGTTAAAGGTATTGGTGGCTACGGGAACTGTATAGGAGTTCCAACAATAGCTGGTCAAACTTGTTTTGATCAATCTTACAATGGAAACATTTTAGTAAACGCAATGACTTTAGGATTAGTAAATAAAAATAAAATTTTCTACTCAAAGGCTGCAGGAATAAATAATCCAGTTATATATGTTGGATCAAAAACTGGAAGAGATGGTATTCATGGAGCAAGTATGGCATCAGCAATATTCGATGACAAAATTGAAGAAAAAAAACCAACTGTTCAAGTTGGAGATCCTTTTACAGAAAAACTTCTTTTAGAAGCTTGCTTAGAACTAATGTCCGATAAATCGATTATTGCAATTCAAGATATGGGTGCTGCAGGTCTAACTTCTTCAAGTATTGAAATGGCATCAAAAGGAAATTTAGGTATTGAATTAAGTTTAGATAAAGTTCCATGTAGAGAAGAAAGAATGACTCCTTATGAAATTATGTTATCTGAAAGCCAGGAGAGAATGTTGATCGTTCTTGAAAATGGTAAAGAAGATAGTGCCAAAAAGATATTTGATAAGTGGAACTTAGATTTTGCAGTAATCGGTAAAACAACTAACTCCAAAAATATTGAATTATATTTTGAAAAAGAGAAAGTTGCTAATATTCCAATAAAGTTTTTGGCAAATGAAGCTCCAATGTATGATAGGCCCTGGAAGAAAACAAAAGTTCCTCAAAAGATTAAATTTTCAAACAATAATTTTAAAAAATTAAAATTTAATGATGTCATAAAGAAAATGATTTCTAATCCAAACATTTGTTCAAAACAATGGATATGGGAACAATATGATCATACTGTAATGGGTGATACAATTCAAAAACCTGGTGGTGATGCAGGCGTTGTAAGAGTACATGGCACCAAAAAAGCAGTTGCTTCTTCAGTCGATTCATCAGCCTCTTATTGTTACGCACATCCATTCACCGGAGGAAAACAAGTGGTTTGCGAAGCATGGAGAAATTTGGTTTCAGTTGGTGCAGAACCTATAGCAATAACAAATTGTTTAAACTTTGGAAATCCTGAGAAAAAAGAAAACATGGGAGAATTTGTTGAGTGCATTGATGGAATTAATGAGGCGAGTAAATATTTAAATTTCCCTGTGGTTTCAGGAAACGTATCATT
>CACAUR010000014.1 GCA_902535745.1 uncultured Pelagibacteraceae bacterium | reverse complement strand
CCGTGAGCTAAATACCTATAGTTTTCAGAAAATTTCTTTTCTGCCTCTAAGTACATTTTTTGTGAAGTAAGCATATTATTTAAAAGCTCTGAATCTTTTCGACCCATTTCTGCACAGAGTTTTATATGATTACATAGAGACTCAAGAGATATATCACCAAAGTTATCTTTATAAAAAGCTGTTTCAAAGTCATTGAGCGCATATTTAGTATCTCTATCAGTCCTTCCTTTCTGGGACGCTCTACAAACCCCCAGCAAATTATGCAAAGCAGAGGTTCTATTATTTTCTGTCGTTGATGACTCTATATCTAGTATTACTTCAGAATATCTCTTCTCTTGAAAAAGTTTTTTTAATTTTGACAAATTAACGTCAGACATAAACAAATATTACCAAATTAAAGTCTAATTTAAATGAATTATTAAGCTTATCTCAATCTAAGAAGGTTTGTTCATTGAATTAAAAAACTCTGTATTGCTTTTGGTATTTTTAAGCTTAGAATTTATAAATTCAATTGCATCCATTGATCCCATTGGAGCTATTATACGTCTTAGGACATTCATTTTTTGCAAGTCGTTTTTATCGAAAAGAAGCTCCTCTCTTCGAGTACCAGACTTAGTAATATCGATCGCTGGAAATATTCTTTTTTCAGATATTTTTCTGTCAAGGATAGTTTCGCTGTTACCTGTTCCTTTAAATTCTTCAAATATAACTTCATCCATTCTACTACCAGTGTCTATCAATGCAGTTGCAATAATCGTTAAAGATCCGCCCTCCTCAATATTTCTTGCTGCTCCAAAAAATCTTTTAGGCCTTTGAAGAGCGTTAGCATCAACACCGCCAGTTAAAACTTTTCCAGAACTAGGGACTACAGCATTATAGGCTCTTCCAAGTCTTGTTATTGAGTCTAAAAGAATAACCACATCTTTTTTATGTTCTGTCATTCTTTTGGCTTTTTCTATGACCATTTCTGCCACCGCTACGTGCCTTTGTGCTGGTTCATCAAAAGTTGAACTTATTACCTCGCCTTTAACAGTACGTTGCATATCTGTTACTTCCTCGGGTCTTTCATCAATAAGCAGAACCATCAGATAACACTCTGGATGATTAGCAGTAATTGAATTAGCTATACTTTGTAAAATCATTGTCTTGCCGGCTTTAGGTGGAGATATAATTAAAGATCTTTGACCCTTACCTATTGGGCTTACAAGATCAATTAATCTTGGAGTTAAATTTGGCTTTTTCTCGACTGTGTTTGTTTCAACTTCCATGATTATTTGTTTGTTAGGATATAATGGAGTCAAGTTATCAAAAGCAATTTTATGCCTAGATTTTTCAGGCTCTTCAAGATTTATTTTGCTCACTTGAAGCAAAGCGAAGTATCTTTCTCCTTCTTTAGGTGCTCTCACAGGCCCTTCAACTGTGTCGCCTGTTCTTAAACCAAATTTTCTAATTTGACTTGGGCTGACGTAAATATCGTCTGCTCCTGGTAAATAGTTAGACTCTAAAGCTCTTAGAAACCCAAATCCATCCTGGAGTAATTGCAGAACTCCCATTCCAGTAATTTCTTCACCTTTATCAGCAAGTTTTTTTAAAATAGCAAACAGAATTTCTTGCTTTCTAAGCGTACTTGCATTTTCAATGCCTAGTTTCTCGGCCTGTTCAATCAATTGTGCTGGGCTATTTTTTTTAAGTTCTTGAATTTTCATTTTGGGGGATTAAGTAATATGATAATTTAATATAATGAATATTTATGATATTTCAACCTCCTAATGGCTTTAAAATTGCAAAAAATACAATTAAAATTAACAGTATAGTTGGTATTTCATTGATAATTCTAAAATATCTCGAACTGAATGTGTTCTTGTCGATTGAAAATTCCCTCAAACACGATCCAAGATAAAAGTGATAAGCTGTTAAAATAATTACTAAAAAGAATTTAACTTGCATCCATAATGTACTTATTAATTCAGTACCAACTGAATGTATTAAGGCTAAGCCAAATATCCATGATAGTAACATTGCTGGATACATAATGTAGAAATACAATTTTTTCTCCATTACTTTAAAAACTTTACAAACCTCAATATTTGATGAGTTTTCTGTGTGATAAACAAATATTCTTGGCAAATAAAGTAATCCGGCCATCCAAGAAATTACAGCAATTAAATGTAGAGATTTAAATATTAGATAAAAATTCATTTTCCTATGCTCTTGTTGATTAAGTGCACCAATAATTTTATATGATCCTCGTTATCATTTAAGCAAGGAATTGTATCAAATCTTTCCCCACCAGACTCCAAAAAGCTTTCCTTTCCTTGAATAGAAATTTCCTCAAGGGTTTCAACACAATCAGAGGAAAAACCAGGGGAAATTACTAAGATATTTTTTTTTCCCTCTTTGGGTAAACTTTCCAAAGTTTTATCTGTATAAGGCTGAAGCCATTCTTGTGGACCAAATCTTGATTGAAAAGTTGTCAAAATGGGCATGTCTTTATTAAACTTTTCTTTAATCAATCTAGAGGTTTTGTGACAATAGCAATGGTATGGATCACCTTTGTCAAAATATTTTTTTGGTATGCCGTGATAAGATGCTAATATTAAATCTGGTTTCCAATTAATGCTGCTAAGTTTGTTATTTATAGAATTCACAATTGCTTGAATATAAAGTGGCTCAGATTCATAGTGAGGAATAATTTGAAGACTGGGTTGCCATCTCATTTTCATTAGCGTCCTGTACACTTCATCACAAACTGTAGCTGTTGTTGCTGCTGCATACTGTGGGTACAGAGGAAGTATTATAATGTTTTCACATCCTCTTTCTTGTAAATCTAGCATTTTACTTTTAATGCTTGGATTTCCATATCTCATTGCATAATCAACAATCAAGTTTTCATTAGATATAATAGACTTCACTTTTTCAGCTTGTTTAATAGTATAATAGCGAAGAGGTGATAAATTTTCCTCTTTCATCCATATCTCTTTATATGCTTTTGCTGTTTTGGAGGGCCTAAAAGTAAGAATAAACAAGTTTAAAATAATTTGCCACAAAAATGGATTTACTTCAATTACTCGTCTATCTGATAAAAACTCTTTCAAATATTTTCTAATATCCCACCATCCTGTTGAGTCTGGCGTTCCAAGATTAATTAACAAAACTCCAGTTTTTCCAAAATTTACTTGTGGATGATTACTGTCCATTAAAACTCCTAACTTCATCTACTAGATATCTAACCATATCCGGGTTTGTTTCCGGTAAAACACCATGTCCTAAGTTGAATATATATCTTTTTTTTTCAAAAGTTTTTAAATATTTTGTCACCTCATTTCTCACAGATTCTTTGCTTTGTAGTAAGATTTTTGGGTCAAGACCACCTTGAATAGGAATATCAATTGTATCTCTTATAATTGAAGGATTTACATTATAATCAATGCTTATTATATCGGGGTTTACATTATCTACAAATTTTTTGTAATTATTGATGTTTCTTGGAAAACAAATTGAGATTGTTTTTTTTTGTTTAATAAAATCTACTAAACTTTTGATTGGTTTATAGACAAAATATTCTAAGTCTTTTTCTGGGAGAAGTCCGGCCCAACTGTCAAAGATCTGGATTATTGATGCACCACTTTTAATTTGAGCCTCAATATGTATTTTTAGGAATTCATCTAACTTCATTAAAATATTATTAATATTTTTATCTTTTGGAAAAACACTAAAATTTCCTTCTTTTGGAGACTTTCTATTAAGCATGTACAAAAGAAGAGTCCATGGAGCTCCAACAAAACCTATCATATCCTTATTATTTGAGGATAGTTTAGTTTTTGTTTGTTTAATTGTTTCATAAACAGGATTTAGTTTTTTTAGAAAATTCTCTTTTTTGACATCGTTTAATATTTTAAAATCAATCTTTTCTAAATCAGGTCCAAAATCTTTTTTAAATTTTATTTTTTGACCAAGTGCATATGGAACTAAAAGGATATCAGAAAAAACTATAGCTGCATCAAAATTAAATCTTGTAATTGGTTGAATGGTAATTTCTGAGGCTAATTTAGTATTTAAACATAATTGAATAAAATCCTGATTTTCCTTTCTAATAGATCTAAATTCTGGCAAGTATCTACCAGCTTGTCTCATTAACCATATAGGTGTCTTAGAAAATTTGTTGTTGATACAGCTTTGTATGAGAGTATTCATATAATTAATTATTATTTATATTATTTGTAGTATGTATTGTTAATAATGGTAATTAATGTTTTTTAACAAGTTTATAACAGTTTTTTCACATAAGATTTATTAAATATACCTTAGAATTCTTTAACTTTTAATTAATTATCATTTTTTAATCTAATAGGTATTATATTTATTAACATGGTTAAAAATGTATATAAATGAGCACTTATACATTAAAATCTTTGAATTGAGGTTTTTAGAATTAATGAAGCAATTTATACAAATAATTATACTTTTTATACATGATTAATACATACGATATATATCTTATTTCTGATTCAACTGGAGAAACATTAGAAAGAATATTTCTTGCAATTAAAGCTCAATTTAAAAACTTTAAGTACAAAACTCACTTTTACTCTTTTACGCGAACAGAAAATCAAATTTCTAAAATACTTGAAGCCTCGGAGAAGAATAACAACTCTATAGTATTATATACAATAGTTGATAATAAATTAGCTAGACACTTATCAAATCAGTGTAGCTTAAAAAATATTCCATGTTTTGGTATTTTAGGAGATTTAATTATTAGTTTTTCAAAACTTTTAGATCAAAAAGCCCTTAATGTTCCAAGTAGACAACACATAATGGATGATGAATATTATAAAAAAATTGAAGCTATACAATTTACAATGAATCACGATGATGGTAATTCAGTAGAAGACATTGAAAAATCTGATATCATTCTTTTGGGAGTAAGCAGAACAAGCAAAACACCAACTTCAATTTATCTCGCAAATAAAGGTATGAAGATATCAAATATACCATTGGTAAATGAAAAATCTGTTCCTAATTTATTAAAAGAGAGTCCTCAAAAAAAATGTGTGGTTGGTTTGACCGCAGAGCCAAATAGATTGGTAGATTTACGTAAAAATAGAATTCAATCTATTAAGGATAATGAAAACACAGACTATACTAATTTAGATATTGTTCAAAAAGAAATGGAAGATGCACGGAAACTTTTCCAGAAATATAAGTGGCCAAGTATTGATGTAACAAGAAAATCTGTAGAAGAAACAGCTGCCTCAATTTTGAAAATACATGATATTTTTAACCAAAAATGAGATCAATAATTTTGGCATCAAAGAGCGAAGTAAGAAAAAAAATTTTGGATAAAAACAAAATTAAAAGTATCGCTGAACCGTCTAATTTAGATGAAGATGAAGTAAAGAAATCTTTAATAAATCAAGGAGCTACACCAGAGCTAATATCTAAAAATTTAGCTGAATTAAAAGCAAATAAAGTGAGCCAAAAAAGAATAGGAGAAATAGTTTTAGGTGCAGATAGTGTAATTGATTTAAATGGCAAACTTATCTCTAAACCAACCAACAGAACAGAAGCTATGAATATTCTAACAATACTAAACGGCAAATCTCATTTTCTTATTAGTTCAGTTTGCATATCTTTAGATGGAAAAATGATATGGAATTATACAGAAAAAGCTGAGATGAAAATGAAAAATTTTACTAAAAAGGAACTTAAAGTTTATCTTAGCAAAATTACAGATAAGGATCTGTATTCTTACAATGTTTATCAAATAGAAGGAGAAGGAAAAAAGTTATTCAGTGAAATTAATGGAGATGTTGATACAATAATGGGTCTTCCAATTAAAAGCATTAAAAAATATTTGGATAATATTAAATGAAAAAATTTTGTGTTATAGGAAATCCAATTGATCACTCTTTGTCACCAAAGCTTCATAATTTTTGGTTCAAAAAAAATAAAATTAATGCGACCTATGAAAAAAAACTTTTAAAAGATGAAGAAATTCCTGAATTAGTAAAAGATTTAAGAAAAACAGAAATAAATGGTGTCAACGTGACGGTTCCATTCAAAAATTCTATAATCCCTTTTTTAGACGATCTAAGTTCAGAGGCAAAAAAAACTTACTCCGTAAATACTTTGTGCAAAGAGGGAGATAAAATAATAGGCCACAACACTGACATTGCTGGATTTGAGCTAGCGATAAGGCACATAAATTATGATGTGAAAAGAAAAAAAGCTTTTGTCATAGGAGCTGGGGGCGTCAGTCCTTCCATTATTTTTGCTTTGAAAAATATGGGATGTGACGACATTTCCTTAACCAATAGAACTTTGGAAAAAGCAGAGAAAGTTAAAGAAATTTTTAAAGACATTAAAATTGAAAAGTGGGGAGATATTCCTGAATTTGATATAGTTATCAATGCAACAAGTGTCGGCTTAAAAAATGAAAATTTCAATTTAGATTTTAACAAAACGGGAAATAATAAATTTTTTTATGATGTAATTTATAATCCAAATGAAACTAATTTTTTAAAAAGTGCAAAACAAAGAGGAAACAAAACAGAAAACGGCAGGATGATGTTTATATATCAAGCCCATCAATCTTTTGCTTTGTGGAATAAGGTTTTACCGAAGATTGATGAAGAAACAATAGAAATTTTAAAATGAGAAGAATTGTATTAGTAGGCGATATAGGCTCAGGAAAGACTTTTTTTTCAAAATTGTTTAGGTATCCAGTTTTTAATGCTGATTTAATTGTCTCAAATCTTTACAAAAAAGATAAATATTTATTTATGAAAATTAAGAAAAGATTTTCTCAAAATATCAGTAGTTTCCCCCTTAAGAAAGACGAATTATTAAAAATAATTTTACAACGACCAAATAATTTAAAAATACTAAGTAAAATAATACATCCACGTGTAAGGAAAAAAATGAGAGAATTTTTGAACAAACACAGGAAGAAAAAATTTGTTATACTTGATGTACCTTTATTTTTAGAAAATAAACTAAATATAAAAAAAGATATAATTATTTTCATTGAAGCTGACAAAAAAGAAATTAGAAACAAAATTAATCAAAGAGAAAATATCAATCTAAAGTTGATAAATATACTTAGAAAAAATCAAATACCAATAAAATTAAAGAAAAAAAAATCAACTTTCTTTATAAAAAATAATTTTATTAGTAAGACCGCAAAGAAAAACGTAAAGTTAATTTTAAAAAAAATTAGTTAATGAAAGAAATTGTATTAGATACCGAAACTACTGGTCTGTCGGTTCAAAGCGGTCATCGAATAGTTGAGATAGGTTGTATTGAACTTGAGGATCAAATTTTAACTTCAAATCGTTTTCATCACTATCTAAACCCACAAAGAAAAGTTTCAGAAGATGCTTTTAAGATTCATGGATACTCTGACAAGTTTCTTTCTGACAAAAAAAAATTTTATGAAATAGCAGACGATTTTATAGAATTTATAAGAGATAAAAAATTAATAATACACAACGCCCAGTTTGATTTGTCTCACTTAAATAATGAATTAAAGATATTAGGAAAAAAGCCAATTTTAAGAGAGCAGGTTATTGATACTCTTGATTTAGCAAGAGAAAAATTTCCAGGTTCACAAATAAGTCTTGACGCATTGTGCAAAAAATTCCGAATTGACAATTCAAAAAGAAAATTACACACCGCCTTGATTGATTGTGAATTACTATCAAAAGTTTATGTAAACCTAATCGATCAAAAAGAACCAAAGTTGAACTTTTCAGAGAAAAAAAAAGGAATTAATAATAACAAAAATTCAAAAATTGATTTCTGTAAAAATATAATTCAACCTTCAGCTAGTGAGCTTAGAGAACATCAAATGTTTTTAAAAAAGTCTTTGAAAAAAAACTACTTCTGATTTTTTTCAAACATTTCTTTAAAATTAATTTTCTTTTCCAATTTGATTTCTGGATAACCAATTGATTTTACAATCTCAAAAAACTTTGTTTCTATCTCAGGATACATTTCTGTAGGTACATCACTTAAGAAAATTTTTTTCAGGTTTTTTTCATTTACAGCTGACTCTTCAACCCGAACAATAGTAGTATGAGTCATCTCAAAATATGCTTTTTTTACGCTTTCATTTTTATTATCAAAACTTAATTTTATATTTACTTCAGCCATATTATTTTTTAATGGAAAAGAATCTATATCTATTCCTAAAGAATATTTTGGAATATTTTCTTTGAGATATATATAGCTTTCGGTATCAGTTATTTGCGAGGAAACGACTTTAATGTAAGAAGTAAGAATTTTATAATTTTTTGTCATTATCATTATCCTTATCTACATATTCTCCTTCAATCAAATCATCTTTATCATGCACTTCAACTTTTTTTTTCTTTGTGAATAAAAAAAAAATTAATTTTCTTGTTATTGGAAATATTAATAAAAATCCCAATACATCTGTTGCAAATCCAGGTAGAATTAACAAAAGAGCTGCAACAGCCAATGCAGCACCAGACATTAACTCGAATAAAGGCATTTGGTTTTTATAGAGTTGTGAAACTCCAGATCTAAGATTATTCAAACCTTCATACCTTGCATAAAAAACACCAATTATAGCTGTAAGGAATATAAGTGATATTGTTGTAAAAGCGCCAATTTGGCCTCCAATTTTTATAAATAAATAAATTTCTATAATTGGGATCAAAATTATCAATAAAAGTACTGTGTTCATTTGTCTTTAATTTAAATTGCTTGTTGAAATTAAGCAATAGAGTAAATATTATTTAATTATGAATTATAGTTTCGAGTATTTAGATATCATTTTGCTAGCAATGATAGCAGGTTTCATTTTTTTAAGACTGAGAGGAATTCTTGGAAAAAGATCGGGTTACGAAGACGATTTATCAAGTAGTTTTCCACATGAAATGCCAAAAATGAAAACTACAAAGAAACCAAACTATAGAAATTTTGACGAAAGTGCAAAGAAAGATTTTATTGAAGGCGCAAAGGTAGCATATGAAACAATCATCACTAACTTTTCAAAAGGATCAATAAAAGAGATTAAAAACTTATTAGATAGAAAAGTTCTAAATCAATTCCAGGAAGCAATTTCTAATAGAGAAAAAAACGGGATAAAGTCGGAGACAACATTTATTGGAATAAACTCGGCAGAAATTAAAAATCACGAGCAAAAAGATAATGTTCTTGAAGTTACAGTAGACTTTATAAGTGAAATCATATCATGCAATAGGGACAAAAATTCCAAGATTCTTACAGGTGACCCAGAAAAAGTTAAAAAAGTTTATGATACTTGGAGATTTTCGAGAAACTTAAACTCTAATGACCCAAATTGGGTATTAGTTGAGACTAATATTTAATATTTGAATAAAAAACTATCAGACAAAGATCTTAAGGACTGGAATAAATTTGTAAAAAGCAAAGATAAGATAAATCCTAAAGATGAATTAAACTTATCTACAGTAAATAAAAAAAAATCTACATTCGTTATAGATTTACATGGTTATAGCTTAGACCAAGCAAATAAATTTGTTGAAAAAACTATTAATGAATGTTTCGATAAACAATTTTCAATAGTTAATATAATTACTGGCAAAGGAATGAGATCTAAATTTGTTGAGGATCCTTACAAATCGTCGGAATTAAGCATATTAAAACACTCTATACCTGAATTTATCAATTCAAATGCTGAACTTATGAAAAAGATTAAAAATATTGATAGTTCTGACGAAAAGAATTTAGGTTCTTTTAATGTTTATTTAAAATCAAAGAATAAATTTAGATAAATCATTGTCTTTTACTAATTGTCCAAGATTTTCTTTTACATATTTTGAATCAATCACTATTTTTTCACCTGATCTGTCTGTTGCTGTGAAACTAATTTCATCTAAAACTCTCTCAATTATAGTGTGAAGTCTTCTTGCGCCAATATTTTCGACAGATGAATTTACTTCGCTTGCTAGGTTAGCGATGGTATCAATACCATCCTCTGAGAATTCTAAATCAACATTTTCAGTTTTTAATAAGGCCTTATACTGTTTAATTAAACTGTTATCTGGTTCTTTTAAAATTCTTTTGAAGTCAGAACTGTTTAATGCATCAAGCTCGACCCTTATTGGTAATCTTCCCTGTAATTCAGGAAGTAAATCTGAGGGTTTAGCGAGTTGGAAAGCTCCTGATGCTATAAACAATATATGATCTGTTTTTACTGGTCCATACTTTGTGCTAACAGTTGTCCCCTCTATTAATGGTAACAAATCTCTCTGAACCCCTTCTCTTGATACATCTCCACCTACCCTGTCAGTTCTTGCAGAAATTTTATCAATTTCATCTAAGAAAACAATTCCGTTATTTTCAGTTACATTTTTTGCAGATTTAATAATTTTGTCTTCTTCAATAAGTTTATCGGCCTCTTCATTTAACAAGATTTCATGAGACTCTTTTACAGTCATCTTTTTCTTTTTTGATTTGTTGCCCATTGATTTACCGAGCATATCTCCAATATTAATCATTCCAATATTTGCACCAGGCATTCCCGGTATTTCAAAGCTTGGCATGTTTCCACTCTCACTAACTGGAACTTCAATTTCGTTATTGTCTAAATCACCATTTCTAAGTCTCTTTCTAAAACTTTCTCTTGTCGCTACACTTGCTTTATTTCCTACAAGCGCATCTAAAACTCTTTCTTCTGCAAGTTTTTGTGCTTTTGCGTGAACTTCTTTTCTTTTTTTAACTTTTTCCATTGCAATTGCAATTTCTAGCAAGTCCCTAATAATTTGCTCTACATCTCTTCCAACATAACCAACTTCAGTAAATCTTGTGGCTTCAACTTTTACAAAAGGTGCTTCAGCTAATTTGGATAATCTTCTTGATATTTCAGTTTTACCAACGCCCGTTGGCCCAATCATTAATATATTTTTAGGTAAAACTTCGTCCCTCATCTCACCTTTTAAAGCCTGTCTTCTCCATCTATTTCTTAGAGCTATAGCAACCGCTCTCTTTGCTTTGTTTTGCCCTACAACGTATCTGTCTAGTTCAGATACAATTTCTCTTGGCGAAAGAGAATCTATGTGATTCTTTTTTTCTTCAGAATTTTTTTTTGGAAATGATTTAATATTTGATTTTTCCATTATATTTTCTCAATTCTAATATTATCATTTGTAAAAACACAAATATCAGCTGCAACTTTAATTGCTTTTTTTGCAACTTCTTCAGCGTTCAATTCTGTATCCATTAAAACCTTTGCAGCTGCAAGGGCGTAGTTTCCACCTGACCCAATTCCAATAACATCTCCTTCAGGTTCTAAAACGTCTCCAGTTCCTGAAATAATAAAACTTTTTTCTTTATCACCAATTGCCATTAATGCTTCAAGTCTCCTTAAATATTTATCGGTTCTCCAATCTTTAGCAAGCTCAACTGCGGCACGCGTTAAATTTCCAGCATGTTTTTCAAGTTTAGCCTCTAGTCTCTCAAAAAGAGTTAACGCATCTGCTGTTGAACCAGCAAAACCTGCAATTACATTTCGTTTTTCAATTTTACGAACTTTGTTAGCATTGCTTTTAATTACTGTATTTCCCATACTAACTTGGCCATCACTTGCCACAACTACGTCATTTTTTTTTCTTACTAATACAATTGTTGTCATGGAATATAGATGGATACGAATTTCTAATCTTCAAGTAGTAAATTACTTTTGTTGATATGACTAAATAATATAGATATACGTAGGTATATATGAAGCGAAAAGCATCAATAACAAGAAAAACAAAAGAGACAAAAATTGACGTTGAGTTAAATATAGACGGCAAAGGTCAATACAAAATAGATACTGGCATAGGTTTCCTCGATCATATGCTTGAACAACTTTCTAAACATTCATCGATTGATTTGAAGGTAAAAGCAAAAGGAGATACACACATAGATCTCCATCACACAACAGAAGATACTGGTATTGCTATTGGCGAATGCCTTAAAAAAGCATCAAAAAAATTCATTGGAATTAAAAGATATGCTCACGCAATGATACCAATGGATGAAACTTTAACTAGAGTTGCATTGGACGTTTCAAACAGACCGTATTTAATTTGGAAAGTAGATTTAAAAGTAGAAAAACTTGGGGAAATGGATACGGAACTATTCAAAGAATGGTTTCAAGCTTTTTCACAATCCGCGGGAATTACATTGCATATTGAGAATTTATACGGAGACAATAGTCACCATAAAGTAGAGTCGTGTTTTAAAGGTTTAGCAAGATCACTTAGAGCTGCATTAGAAATAGATCCAAAAAATAAAAAAGTCGTGCCATCTACTAAAGGCTCTTTATAAAAATAAATGAACGTAACAATTGTTGATTACAAATCAGGGAACATAAGTTCTGTTATTAATTCATTTAAAGAGGTAGCCCAAAACAAAGTTAAAATTGAGGTAACTTCTGATGTAAGCAAAATTAAATTCACTGATAAAGTTGTGTTACCAGGCCAAGGATCATTTAAAAGTTGTGTAGATGCATTACAATCTATTAATGGACTTGTTGACTGCCTGAATGACTTTGTAATGAATAAGAAAAAACCTCTTCTTGGAATATGTGTTGGACTACAAATGTTTGCTGATGTCGGATATGAAGAGATTGAAACAAAAGGATTAGGCTGGATCTCTGGAAAAGTAACAAAGATTGACAACCAGAATGGTAAATATAAACTTCCTCACATAGGTTGGAACCAAATAAACATATTGAAAGAGAGTAAAATTTTTAAAGACATAAAAGATAAATCTCATATGTATTTTGTTCATAGTTATGAGTTTATACCAGCCAATAAAAATTTTATTGCAGCAACAACCGATTATTCATCCAACCATGTTTGCGCTGTTGAAAAAGAAAATATTTTTGGCACCCAATTTCATCCAGAAAAAAGCGATAAAACTGGATTAAAAATAATCAACAATTTTATAAGTTTATAAATGAAGATATTTCCAGCAATTGATATTAAGGATAAAAAGTGTGTAAGATTAATTAAAGGTGATTTCAGTCAAAAGACAGAATATGAAATGTCACCAGTAGAACAAGCAACACAATTTATTGATAAGGGGTTTAAAAATTTGCACATTGTTGATCTTGATGGAGCTTTAGTAGGCGAAACAGTTAATCTTGATATTATCAAGGAGATAGTAAGTAAATTTGATTTTAAAGTAGAGGTTGGTGGAGGTGTGAGAGATTTTGATAGTATTCAAGAATATGCTGACATAGGTGTAGAGAAAGTAATCTTAGGAAGTGCGGCCGTTAAAGATAAAAATTTTTTGAAAAAAGCTTGTAAGAAATTTCCAAAAAAAATTGCATTGGGTTTGGACGCAAAAGATGGAAAACTCTCGCTATCAGGTTGGAAAGAAAGTTCAGGCATATCAACTTTAGACTTTTTAACCGAAGTAAATGACTACGGTATTAGTAGATTAATTTTTACCGATATTAATAAAGACGGCACAAAAGAAAGTCCAAATTTTGAAGAAACACTGAAAGTTGCTGAAATTTCGAATTGCCCCGTAATAATTTCTGGTGGGGTATCATCAATAGAGGATATCAAAAAAGCTAAGACATTAAAAAATATTGAAGGTGTTATAGTTGGCAAAGCAATATACGATGGTGATATTAAACTAGAGGAGCTGGCTAAAGAAGATGCTTAAAAATAGAATTATACCCTGCTTAGACGTTAAAAATGGTCGTGTAGTCAAAGGTATAAACTTTGTTGATCTCAAAGACGCAGGAGATCCAGTAGAGCAAGCAAAAATTTATAGTGATGGTGGAGCAGATGAAATTTGTTTTTTAGATATAACAGCCTCAAATGAAAATAGGGAGACTATTTATGAGGTTGTCGAGAGGACTTCAAAGAAATGTTTTGTGCCCTTAACAGTAGGTGGTGGAGTA
>CACAUR010000013.1 GCA_902535745.1 uncultured Pelagibacteraceae bacterium | reverse complement strand
CTCTTATTAAAAAATTTGAACATCATTTTAAATTTAGTTGTTTTAATGCTTCAAAGGGATTATTTTTCTTGATCTTTAAATCTAAACTTTTTTTAATCTTTTTAAAAGGCCTATATTGCAAAAACGTTTCATTTTTTTCATCAAAAACTTTATATCCCAGTAGTTTAATGACTTTTACAAAACTTTCTTTGTTACAACCGAGTAAATTTAACATCTTGGGTATTAATTTTATTTTATCTGATTTTTTTTAAAATCTAAAATTTTTCTAAAATTTTCTTTTTCATCTATAATTTCAACTGGATAATTTTTTTTATTAAATACAAATTTTATTGGGTAATCTAATCCAGGGCCATATCTAACATTTACTTTTTTATTCTTAAGTGACATATATGTATTGTTGTCTGAATAAGAATTGGTTAAAAAAAAACTAAATAAAAACAAATTTATAATCAAAAATTTTTTGATCATCTTATCTTTTTAAGGTTACTTACTCTAAAGTCTAGATTTAAAAGGTTTAAAATTAAAACCTTACCATTTAAACTTTTTCCAATTCCCACAATATTTTTAATTACTTCGTTTGCCTGAATACTACCTACAACACTTGCTATTGTACCAACAACACCATCTGCCTCACAATTTAAAACTTCGTCATTTGGTATCGTTTGATAAAAAGATTTTAGACACAATCTTTTATCTTTTGAAAAGTTAAAACTAAATATGTGACCATCAAATTTACTAATCGCACCACACACGAAAATTTTTTTTAATTTCCTAGAGAATTCATTCACAAGAAACTTACTTGTGAAATTATCTGTTCCATCTACCACTATATCAAAATTCTTTATTAGGTTTTCAACATTTGACTGATTTAATTTTTTTTTATAACTTTCTATCTTAATGTTTGGATTAATTTTCTTAACTCTATCACTAACTACTTTTACTTTAAATTTACCAATATCTTTTGTGGTAAACATAGATTGTCTGTGAATATTTGAAAGATCTATCTTATCATGATCGATTAAACCAATCGTACCTACCCCAGTTCTAGACAAATATTCTGCAACAGGACACCCTAATCCACCTAATCCAACAATAAGAACTTTTGAGTTTTTAATTTTTTTTTGTCCCGAGATACCAATATCCTTGATAATTATTTGTCGAGAATATCTTTCAAGTTCTTTTGTTTTTAAATTCATTTTTTTCCAGTAGATCCAAATCCACCTGAACCCCTCAAAGTGTCTGGTAAATCTTTTGTTTCTTCAAACTCAAATTTCAAAACAGGCATCAATACCATTTGAGCTATTCTATCTCCATTGTTAACTAAAAATTTTTCATTACCATGATTAAAAAGAATAATTTTAATCTCTCCACGATAATCACTATCAATTGTACCCGGCGAGTTAAGCACTCCAATACATGACTTAGCTGCAAGTCCAGATCTTGGACGTATTTGAACTTCGGTGTCTTCAGGTATAGCAATAGCAAGTCCGGTTGGAATCAAAGCAGATTTATTTGGTCTTATTTCAATTGGATTTTCCAAAAATGCCTGCAGATCAACTCCAGAAGACCCTATCGTTTTGTAAGAGGGAATTTTTACTTTTTGATTTAATCTTTTTATTAAGACCTTAATCATTAAAAAAATTAAATTTATTCATAATTTTTTTAATTAGTTCATCTGCAATGACAGATTTAAAATTTTTCGGGATTTTTTCATCATCAATGTTTTTGTCTTTATAAAACAAATGAACTTCATTAAAATCAGATTCAAACCCAATTTCATTATTACTTACATCATTTGCAACAATCAAATCACAACCTTTTTTCCCCAGTTTTGATCTTGCATTATCGAATAAATTTTCTGACTCGGCGGCAAAACCGACAACAAATTTTGGTTTTTTATTACTTTTAGAAACCAATTGTAAAATATCTGGATTTAAGTCTAAATCAAAACTTTGATCTTTATTTTTTTTAATTTTCTCTTTATTGAATTTTTTTATCTTAAAATCTGATACCGCAGCTGTAAAAATTGCAAGATCACATGGAAGTAACTCCACAGTCTTTTCATACATTTCTTCACCAGTTTTGACCTTTATTAATTTTAAATTATCATTCGGTTCTAAGTTGGTAGGTCCAGATATCAAAGTTGTATCAAATCCATTTTCCACTAAAGAATTTGCGATCTCATATCCTTGCTTACCACTAGATCTATTAGTAATAAATCTAACAGGATCAATGAATTCTTGAGTAGGTCCAGCAGTAACTATCGCTTTTAATTTTTTGTTTTTACTTATTTGTTTTAAATAAAGTTCAAGTTGATTAATAATTTCATCAACCTCTAACATCTTTCCTTCCCCAAATTCACCACACGCCATCTCACCAATTTCTGGTCCTAAAACTCTATAGCCATAACTCTTTAAGGTACTTATGCTCTGTTTATTTGATGCATGTTCCCACATTCTAACGTTCATTGCAGGGCACAAAAAAACCTTTTTATCTGATGCTTTAATTACAGTGCTCGCTAAATCATCTGAAAAACCATTTGAAATTTTTGTAAGAAAATTTGAAGAAGCCGGAGCGACAAGTATTAAATCAGACCATCTTGAAAGAGAGATATGATCCATTTCACTTTCATTTTCTACTGAAAATAAATCTGTATAAACTTTATTTTTTGATAATGAGGTAATTGATAGAGGGGTTACAAATTCTTTACCACTTTTAGTTAAAATTGTTTTAATTTCACAATTCAGCTTTGATAATTTTCTTATAAGATCAAGTGATTTATAAGCGGCAATTCCACCAGTTATTATAATTAATATTTTTTTATTTTCTAAAAATTTCATACAGAATTAAAATACTATGACACCCAAAAAGACAAGTACTAATAACCCAATTATACTTTGATTTCTAATTGATTTCATCTCATTTTTTTTATCATTAAAAGAAGAAAAAGAATTTGTATTTTGAGGTATCTGACCGCTTGCTAAAAATGCTAAAGCTTGATTTGCGTTGTCCATTATCTTAGGTAACTCAGGAATTCTTTTTATTACCTCAGATGAATCTCTCAAAGTATCCATCATATTTTTTACAGGATCTTTAGTCTCTTTAAGCCAGTTTTCTTCAGTATAACAGGATTGATCAAAATAAATCATTTGATAACTTCATCATTGGAGCGAGTAACAAGCTAGCCTTTGAAGCTTCAAAAAAAGTCTCAGAAAATATATCACATTATAATCCTTTGTATTTGTACGGCGGTGTAGGAATGGGAAAAACTCATTTATTAAATGCTATTGGTTTAAAACTTAAATCTGAAAATAAGGTCACATTTATCTCAGCAGAAAGATTTATGTACCAATTTGTTAAATCAATAAAAAGCAATGAAATGGTTAGATTTAAAGATAATTTTAGAAATACTAACGTTTTAATTATAGATGATATTCAATTTATGGATGGAAAAGAGGCTATGCAGGAAGAATTTTTTCACACCTTTAATGCATTACTTGAAAAAGGTTCTCAAATAGTTGTTTCAGCAGATAGACCTCCAAATAAGTTAAAAAGGATACAAGAAAGGATTAAATCCAGATTTTCAGGTGGATTGGTGGTTGATATTCAAAATCCTGAATATGAATTAAGATATAAAATCCTGAAAGAAAAAACAAATGAACTCAATTTATACTATAATGAAAAGATTAATATATCGGAGGAAATACTTAAATTTATTAGTTATGAAATTAGAAGCAGTATAAGAGAATTGGTCGGCGCATTAAATAGAATCGCTTCATTTGCGAGGATATATGAAAGAGTTCCAAATATTTCAGAAACTAAAATAATACTTAAAGACCTCCTAAACATAAACGAAGCAAAAGTCTCTATAGATAATATCCAAACGTTAGTTTGCAAATATTTCAAAATTAGTAAAAATGAAATGCTTTCTTCAAGAAGATCTAGATATTTAGTAAGACCTAGACAAGTAGCAATCTACCTCTCAAAAATACTTACATCAAAATCTTTACCGGAAATAGGTAGAGAATTTTCAAATAGAGATCACACAACAATAATTCACTCTGTAAAAACTATTGAGAAATTAAAGGTAGAAAATAGCGAAATAAATGATGGAATAAATTATCTCAAAAACCAAATAATGTATAAATCAGAAAATGAAGTTTAGTGTAAATCAAAAAGACCTCCAAGAGTCGTTAAGTTTTTGCCAAAATGTAATTGAAAGAAGAAGCACACTGCCAATTTTATCCAATGTTCTTTTAGAGGCGAGTGGAAAAGAACTAATTATAACCGCAACAGATCTGGATATGATTTTTGTTCATCGAATTCAAAGTGTTGAAATCGAAAAGGAAGGTAAAACAACTACTAATTCACTCATAATGTACGATATAGTCAGAAAATTTAGTTCAGGAAAAAAAATTAACGTAGAGAGTTTATCCGAAAATAAGATGCAACTGGAGTCTGAAAAATCTAAATTCAAATTAAATTGCATTGATCCTCAGGAATTTCCATTAATGGAAGAAGGTTTTGAGGCTGAAGAAATTAGTCTAGATTCGCAAAGTTTTTTAAAGCTATTAAATAAATGTAAGTTTTCAATTTCAAATGATGAAACTCGACATTATTTAAGTGGTATTTTTTTACATTTTACTACCGGGGATGATAAAAACTTTTTGACTGCTGTTTCAACAGATTCTCACAGAATGTCTATATCGAAAATGAGACTTGAGAAACCTATCATTTTTGAACCAATAATATTACCAAAAAAAACAATTTTTCAACTTTGCTCAATATTAGAAAATAATCAGGGAAAAATCAAAATTTCAAATTCAAAAACAAAAATTAAAATTTCGATGGATAATAGTGTTTTAATTTCAAAAGTTATAGATGGGAAATTCCCCAATTATGCCCAAGTTGTTCCAAAAAATAACAAAAAAAGGATGGAAGCAGATCTAGAATTATTTAAAAGCAGTGTAGACAGAGTCGCGTCTGTTTCTACTGACAAAAAAGATGGAGTAAAAATTAAATTATCAAAAGATAAACTAGATCTATCAGTAAATAATACTCATAGCGGTGATGGAAATGAAAGTGTTTCTGTAAAATTTGAACATGACTTAGATATAACTTTCAATTCTAAATATTTGATAGATGTTGCTAGTGAGTTAGAAGGTGAAAAAATTGAAATTTTTTTTAATGATACTGCGTCGCCAGCATTAATTAAAGATCCAAGTGATTTTGATAGTATTTTTGTGATAATGCCCATGAAAGGTTAAATTTAATTTATTAAATCTAATTCTTTATAAATTAAATTTTCAATTTCCATTGAGAACTCATCAACATCTTTACCGGGCTCAAAGGATTTTAATATAGAGACTGTTATATTTTGTTTATTCTTTAATAGAGAGGATTTTGGCCATGTTTTTCCTGAATTAATCGCAATTGGAAGGCAATTTATTTGAAAGTCATTGTAAATTCTTGCAAATCCTTTTTTAAACTTTGACCTGTCTTTATAATCTTTCCTTGTACCTTGTGGAAAAATTATAAGTGTATTTCTTTTGTCATTTAAAACTTTTTCAACTAATCCTGTGAAACCTAAATTTTCCTTAGAGATTTTATCCCTGTCAATAGATACGCATCCCATCTTTTTAAGATAAGAACCAAACAAAGGAATTTTCATCAGTTCTTTTTTAAGAATAAAAACCGATGACTCAAAAATTGTTTGTAAATAGAATGTTTCAAACATAGATTGATGAGAGCAAACAACAAAGTATTTTTTTTCTCTAGGGATGTTTTCTAAACCTTTAACTGTGATATTAACACCTAAAAAAATTTTAAGACAAATGCCAGTCCAGATACCCATTAAACGACCTCCAAACTGAACCCCTTTTTTTGGAAATAAAAGTGTCGGAATAAATAAAATTGAAATTGAGATAATCCCTAGATAAAAAAAAAGGAAAAATATTATATTTCTTATCATTTAAATAAGATCTTTAATGGACTGCCTTTTACTAATGATTTGAGTTTTTGATTTATCAACCAAAACTTCTTTTGGCATTGGTCGCACATTGTAATTCGATGACAATACATAACCATATGCTCCTACATCTTTTAGAATAACAATCTCCCCCTCATTTAACTTTTGAAATTTTTTCATTTTCAAAAACCTATCTGAGGTTTCACAAATTGGACCAACAAAATCATATTCTTTTTTACTTTTTTTACTCGATTTAAACGCAGGAATAATCATGTGTTTTGCATTGTATAAAGCTGGCCTAATTAGATCGTTCATGCCAGCATCTATAATAATAAAATCTTTGGTTGGACCTTCTTTTATATAGATAACCTTAGAAATAAGTACAGCAGTATCCCCTATTATAGATCTTCCTGGTTCAAGAATAATTTTACATTCATTCCTTTTTGAAAATTTATGAATTTCCAAAGCAAGCTTTTTAAAATCAAAAGTTTTTTTGTTTGAAGTATAGTCAATACCCATTCCACCCCCAAAATCTACGTATTCAAAATTTACTGAAACTTTTTCTAGAAAATTATTTACAACGCGTATCATTTTTTGATATGGCACATTACTTAAAATTTGGCTACCAATGTGAACACTTAGACATTTAAATCTAATTAAATTTGAATTTTTATATTTATCGATAATTTTGATTGCATCTTTAAAAGTTAATCCAAATTTATCTTGCATTCTGCCAGTTGAAATTTTTCCTAAAGTTTGAGCGTTAACATTTGGGTTTAATCTTATACCTACATTAACTACAGTTTTTTTATTTTTACATAAATTGATAATATTTTTTAGTTCACTTTCAGACTCAACGTTTATCAATAAAATTTTCTTTTTAATCGCAAAATCTAGTTCATTTGTAGTTTTTCCAACCCCTGAAAAGACAATTTTATTTGGTTTGAAACCTACTTTTAAAACTTTTTGGAGCTCACCTATTGAGACAACATCAGCGCCCAATCCACTATCTTTTATTATCTTTAATAATTTTGAATTTGAATTTGATTTTACAGAAAAGCATATTAATGGTTTTGTTTTTTCAAAGTTTTTATTAAAGTTTTTTATATTTTGATTTAGCCTTGATTTTGAATAACAATAAAAAGGAGTTTGAAATGATCGAGTTAATTTCACTATAGAAATATTCTCAACATAAAATTTACTATTTTTATAATTCATTACGATGTTTGAATTAAACTATTTGTTCCAATTGAACCTTTGTATTCAGGATCCGCTTTTTTTCCACAGGAAATTAACAAAAAACTAAAAACAATAATAACAAAAATTTTTTTCATTTTATTTCTTTATTATGTTTTCTTATCATTTTCTTTATGTTTTCAAAAGAAGTTCCACCATATGATTTTTTTGAATTTACAGAGTTTCTTAAATCCAGATTTTTCATCACATCGGGACTTATTTTTGGAACAATCCTCTTTAAATCTTCATGTCCAATTTCATTTAAAGCTAAATTTTTCTTTTCAGCAAAATTCACAACTTTTGCCGTTAACAAATAAGCTTCCCTAAAAGAAAAATTCATGTTTTTAACCAATGCATCAGCAAAATCGGTTGCTGTTGTAAATCCTATTTTAGCAGCATCTAACATCACTTTCTTGTTAACAATTACTCCATTTATTACTTCATCAAAAATTATTAAACAATTTTTCAAATTATCAAAAGATCTGAAAACCAGATCTTTATCATCTTGTAAGTCTTTAAAATAAGATATTGGTAAACCTTTAACAATTGTTAACATTGAAAAAAGATTTCCAAAAATTGATCCAGTTTTTCCTCTTAAAAACTCCAAAGTATCAGGATTCTTCTTTTGAGGCATTATCGATGAGCCTGTTACAATATTATCTTTTAAGCTAATGAATTTAAATTGGTCTGAATTCCAAATTATTAACTCTTCTGCAATTCTTGATATATGCATTGAGCATATAGATGAACTGTACAAAAAATCTAAAACAAAATCTCTGTCAGAAACTGTATCTAAAGAGTTATTTGTTGGTTCCTCAAATTTTAGTTTCTTGGTGGTATACCATCTATCAATATTAAAAGATGTTCCAGAAAAAGCACCAGCTCCCAAAGGATTTTGGTTCAAACTTTTCATATTAGAAGAAAATCTAAATCTATCTCTTTTGAACATTTCAACGTTTGATAAAAAATAATGTGCTAAAGAAATTGGTTGAGCATTTTTAAGATGAGTAAAACCTGGCATTATGGAAAATATATTTTTCTCAGAAATTTTGATCAAAGATTTTATTAGCTTTAATAATAAACTATCAATTTCTACTGTGGATTTTTTTAACCATAGTTTTAAATCTGTAACTACTTGATCGTTTCTAGATCGTGCCGAATGTAAATAACCAGCATCATTACCAATAAGTTCAAAAAGTCTATTCTCTATGTTCATATGAATGTCTTCTAAATTTTCATCAAATTTAAAGTTTTTTTTCTCAATTTCATTTTGGATTCTTTTCAATCCCCATAAAATTTTATCCTTAATCTTGATAGTTATAATCTTTTGCTTGTATAACATTTCTGCATGTGAGACAGATGCTAATATATCTTCTTTGTACAACCTTTTATCTATATCAATAGAGGATCCAACTTTTTTAAAAATATTTGAAGTCTTTTTTTTAATTCTAGTGTTCCAAACTGTATTATTGTTTTTATTTTGACTCATGATATGTAACTATACTACTTTATATGAAATTATTAACTTTAAAGTTCTTTATCTTATTAGTGGTATTATTTATCCCAAATGCAGTCAATTCAAAAGAATTAAATGGTTTAAAAAATTTAGTTGTTTATGAGGATCAAAAAAAAATTAGCGAAATATCATTTAAAAACGAAAAAGATAAGAATGTTTCATTGTCTGAGTATAAAAACAAATTACTAATTCTGAATTTTTGGGCTACCTGGTGTGAACCATGCAAAGAAGAAATGCCATCTTTACAAAATCTTCAGAACAATTCAAAATTTAAAAATCTTAAAATTTTACCAATTAATATTGGTCAAGAGGACAAGAATTCAATCAAAAAGTTTTTTTCAGACGTAAATATTGATGCTTTTGAAATATTTTATGACTCTGATGTAAAACTAGCCAAGAAATTTTCTTTAAGAGGTATTCCAACATCGATTTTGATTAATAAAGATGGTTATGAATTTGCAAAAGTTATAGGTTCGATAGATTTTGAAGATCCTAAATTTGTGAACTGGCTTTTAAATTATGATTAATCTTTAAAAAAATAAGCTAAACAAACTAGCACTATTATGGCTACAAACTGCAACAGAACCCTAAGCTGCATAAGTTTATTGGAGTATTTCTTGCTAGTGTCCCCACCTTTAAACAGGGTACCAATACCTAATATTAATACAACCGCTACAGAGACCAAAAGTATTACTGCACTTACTTTGACAAATATTTCTGAAATCATAAATTATATGTATTACATATTTAAAGAAAAAAAATTAAAATTTTTTATAAAATGACATTTTGTTTAGATGCTAAAATGATTAAGCCAGTGGGCGAAAAGATCAATAATGTAGTAATTTTATTACATGGTTATGGTGGGGATGGCAATGACATAGCTGCACTGACAATTAACTGGAAGAGATTTCTACCAAACACTCTTTTTATTTGTCCAAATGGACCTGAAAAATGTTCTATTAACCCTATGGGTTATGAATGGTTTGATTTAAACACCGAAGATGAAAAATATATTACCGAAAAAGCTTTAGAAAGTGAGAAAATATTAAAAAAATTCGTAGAAGAAATTAAGACTAAATATAATTTGCACAATTCAAACATTTGTTTATCGGGTTTTAGCCAAGGATGCATGATGTCAATTAACTTTGGATTATCTGAGAAAGAAAAATTTGCAGGGATTATAGGATTTTCAGGAAAAATAATTAACAAAAACGAATTGGGTAACAGAATTTTATCGAGACCTACTACATTATTAATTCACGGAGATCAAGATGAAATTGTGCCACCTGTGAATTTATTAGAGGCGAAAGATTTTTTTGAGAGAAATAAAATTGATATAACAACGAAAATGTTAAAGGGATGTGGTCACAACATACCTGTTGAAGCGTCTAGTTTGGGCCTGAATTTTTTAAAAAAGATATTTAATATAAATTCTTAGTTTAATTGATTGACCCATTGAATTAAAATATTTTTTAGGTTAACTTATTAAAAATTTATGATCTTAAATAGTGATAATATGTCTTTAGAAAAGTGTCCTGCACTTGTTTTAAATGCAGACTATAGACCATTAAGTTATTACCCATTGTCATTATGGAGCTGGCAAGATTCTATAAAATCAGTTTTTTTAAATAGGGTTTCTATTGTTAGTTATTACGATAGAGTAATTAGAAGCCCTTCGTTTAGTATGAAACTTCCAAGTGTGATTGCATTGAAAAGTTATATTAAACCAATGTCAAATCCAAATTTTACAAGATTTAATGTTTTTCTAAGAGATAAATTTTCTTGTCAGTATTGTGGAAGCAGCAAAGAATTAACTTTTGACCATTTATTACCTAGATCAAAAGGAGGAAAAACTAATTGGGATAACGTAGTAACTGCATGTTCATCTTGCAATGTTAAAAAAGGTGGAAGACTGCTTTCAAAATCAGGTATGACTTTGAACAAAATGCCTTATCAACCATCAACTGAAGATCTACACAGAAATGGAAAAAATTTTCCTCCTAATTTCCTTCATAAAAGTTGGATGGATTATCTATATTGGGATGTTGAATTAGAACCTTAAATTAGATTTTTTCAGAAATATTGATCGCTATTCTTGATCCAGTTTTTATAACTTTGTCCATAATAGAGTATAAACCTTTTTTCGTTGCTCCTTCTTCGTATGCGATATCTTTATGATCAATTTCATCCTGTCTGAATTTTTTAATTTTTTCTCTTAATTTCTTTTCATCATCTTTTATCTGGTTAATTTGGTTTAGGTAATGTTCATCAATTACTTCCTCTACAGACGCAGTGCAAAGCATGGCAGCCTTTTTTCCTAATATTGTACTTCCAAACCCAAGACCCAATCCTAAAAGGTCCCATAAAGGTAAAAATTTAGTTGGACTTATATTCCTTTTTTTAATCTCATTTTCAAAAAATGAACAGTGTTCATCTTCGTGTTTTTTCATGTCTTCAATCTTTTTTTTTAAGGTCTCGTCTTTAATTATCGTATTTAATGCTAATAGCTGACCCTCGTAAATTTTGATCGCTCCTCTTTCCCCAGCGTGATCAACTCTAATGAATTCTTCTAATTTTTGTTTATTAGTTTTTTTCATAAGAATACAAATAATAAGAAAATGAGGAAATTACAAATGATAATACAAAATTTATAGTCGCAAGCGAAACTCCAAATACAGCAAAATTTACATTTCTACAGTCAGGATTTATAACACTTAAACTTTCAAGCAATTTAGCCTCTTCCAAAATACTTAAATTATCGTCTGAACAATTAAAAATTGACTGGTATAATTCTTGTTCAATACCAACATGGTATCCAGATAATATCATGCTTATTAAAAAGGTTAAAAATATATAGATGCATATTTTTGTATTTGAAGGTTTAAAAAAACCAAAAAATCCAATTATCAAACCAAGAGCATAAGGCACTCTTTGATACTTGCATAAAATACATGGTTTATATCCCAAAAAAAATTCTACAAAAAATGCGTAAAATATCGAAGTCGCACACAGTAATATAATAAACAAATAAAATATCTTAAATTTTTTTTCTAAGACCATCTAGGATGTAAATTTAATTAAGAAATTATATATAAAGTAAGCAACTATTACTAAAATAACAGATATTATTATTGAAACTGTAAGTAGTTTTTTTTCAATTATTTTCTTCATAGTAGGTCCAAAATTTCCAATTAAAAATGCTATTAAAAAAAATCTAGAACCTCTTGTTAATAAAGATACAATAACAAAATAGAAAAAATTGAAGTGTACAAATCCACTTGTAATAGTGAGTAATTTAAATGGTACAGGTGTGAAACCAGCAATAGCCAACAAAGTTACCCAAGCTATTACACCGCCCTCTGAGGACATTTTCTCTTTTAAAAAATTAGCATTATCAACACCGTATAATTCAAATATTTTTACACCAATCTCGTTAAAAAAAACGTAACCAATAAAATATCCAAGGCATGCTCCCAAAACAGATCCAATGGTAGCAATTAGCGCAATTCTAATCCACTGAGCTCTCTGAGCAATAGTCATTGGTATAATAAAAACGTCTGGTGGTATTGGAAATATAAAACTTTCTATGAATGAGATAAAACCTAGAAAAAATTTTGATTTTTTATGACCTGCTAATTCAATTGATTTTCTATATATTTCTTTAAACATACTAAATTTGTTTTTATACTATAATTATAAAAATGAAATTATTAATATTGGGCGAATGGCGGAACTGGTAGACGCGTTGGACTCAAAATCCAATAGTAGCAATACTGTGAGAGTTCGATTCTCTCTTTGCCCACCATTTTATGAAAATTGAAAACATAAATAGTTTAGTAGAACTTTATTTTAAAAAATACGATGAAATTAAAAACAAAAAAGGTCCACCTTTTTTATTTGGATTAAGTTCAAAAGATAAAAACTATTCGTTAAATTGGAATGAAGTAACATTAAAGATTAAAAGTTTAACAACTTTTCTACAGGACTATATTTCCCCTGGAGATAGATGTGTATTATTGTCTGAGAATAGACCACAATGGTTAATTGCTGATATTGCAATAATGAATTCTGGAGGTGTAACAGTGCCATTATTTACCACCTACTCAGACTCAGACTATGAATATATAATTAATGATTGTGGACCAAAGGTTTGTATAGTTTCAAATAAATTACAATATGAAAAAATAGAAAAATTTTTAAATGACAAAATTAAGATAATTTCTATTGATGAATTTACAAATCAAATTGAAAACTTTTCAGAAATATTTAAAAAAACAAATTTTAATAATAAAAATTATAATAATAAAATAAAAAGAAACGACTTAGCTTGTATAATCTATACCTCTGGTACGACAGGTAAACCAAAAGGAGTAATGCTAAGTCATGGTGGAATTCTTTCAAATTGCGAGGGGGCTTTAGAAATATTAGCTTCTATTGTCAAAAAGAAAAAACCAGTTTTTTTGACATGGTTACCTCTTTCACATTCGTACGAACATACCGTCCAATTTGTTCAAATTTCTCTGGGGGCAAAAGTTTATTATGCTGAAAGCCTAGATAAACTAATTCCTAACATGTCAGTGGCGAAACCAACCATCATGACCGCTGTCCCAAGATTTTATCAAAATTTATATAACAAAATTTCCTTAAATTTTTCTAAACTGGAGGGGTTAAAAAAAAAATTAATAACGAACACTCTTAAACTTGGCACAAAAAAACTTAAAAAGGAAAATCTAAATTTTGGTGAAAAAATATCTAATTTTTTATGTGAAATTTTAGTCAGGAAAAAGATCAAAAAACAGTTTGGTGGAGAGTTACAAGCGTTTGTTTCAGGTGGTGGTGCTCTTGACCAAAAAATTGGAGAATTATTGAATTCTATTGGATTACCTACATTACAAGGATATGGACTGACCGAAGCTTCTCCAGTCGTTAGCTGTAACGTTCCAGGAAATATTCAAATTGAGACTGTAGGACCTCCATTTAAAACCAATGAAGTTAAAATTTCAAACGATGGCGAAATATTAGTAAAAGGGGAAAACGTTATGCTTGGATATTGGAATAAAAAAGATGAAACTAATGAAGTTTTAAAAGAAGGATGGTTGCATACAGGTGATATAGGAGAGTTCACCAAAGAAGGAAATTTGAAAATTACTGATAGAAAAAAAGAAATCATTGTAAATTTAGGTGGTGATAACATTTCTCCATCTAAAATTGAAAATTTACTTTGTTTAAATGAAAAAATTAAACAAAGTTTAGTTTATGGAGATAAAAAAACATATTTAGTTGCATTAATTGTAAGTGATAACGAAGAAAATAGATCAGAAATTAATTTATACATCGAAAATTTAAATAAAAACTTACAAACAATAGAAAAAGTTAAAAAAATAAAAATTATTAAAGAGGAATTTACAATTGAAAATGGAATGTTAACACCAACTTTAAAATTAAAAAGAAAAAAAATTTTAGAAAAATATAAAAAAGATTTAGAAAAACTTTATTAAATTTAACAAATAAAGTTGATTATAATGCGCATAAACACTATTCTTTTTTAACATTTAACATTTATAAAATTAAATTTAATTTTTTACTTCCTTGATGAATCAATTAATAACTAATTAAATGTTTGACATAACAAAAGAAAATATTTAAAAATTAACTTATAACGAATCAAAAAGATTCGTAACAACAGGGAGCTAAAGATGGCTAAACGAAGAAAAAAAGCTAAGAAAAAAGCTAAGAAAAAAGCAAAAAAAAGAAGAAGAAGAAGATAAGTTTTCTTTTTTAAAAACGCTTCTCATAACGTTTGTGTGAGAAGCGTTTTTTTTTACTCTTCTTCTGAAACGTTTTCTAAATTCTCTGACTCTTCCGTATCTTGGCTTGATTGTGGATTAGCTGGCGCTTTTTTTTCCAAGTTTTGCTGACTTTTCTCTAAATTTCTCTTCAATGCTTTATCAAGTTTTTTCTGAGTATCCTCTAGAGATAGATTTAGTATTATTTGAAATTCCGTTAAAATTCTTTCATAAGCTTTTTCAAATAACTGCCTTTCACTATATGATTGATCAATCATAATATCGTCACCTTTATTTAAATCCCTTACCACCTCGGCTAGTTCATAGATTTTTCCAGATGTAATTTTTTGCTCATATTCTTGTGCTCTTCTGCTCCACATTGATCTCTTTATTTTTGGTTTGCCTTTTAAAATTGAGATAGATTTATTTACTTGGTTAATTGTAGATAACGGTCTTAAGTGTGATTGTTTATTTATTGGCAATAATCCTACAGCTTTATCTTTTTCAAATTTAATATCGTAGCACTGTACATCAATTCCACCGATTGTCTTAGCGCTTACCGATAAAATTTGTCCAACACCATGTTTTGGATAAACAATATAATCTTTTGGTTTAAATTGTTTTTTTTCTGTCTCCTGTTTTTTAATTTTAATTATTTCAGGTTTTTGATCTTGGCTTTTAGTAAGACGCAAATTTTCAGAATTTTTTGGTTTAGGTAAATTTATCTTTGCTTTTCCCTTTAGAGAACTTTTATCTGATTGTTTTAATTTTGGTCTTCCCAAATTTTTTTTAACTCTTTTTGTTTTAGAATTTTTCGCCATTTTTTTAGCTTTTCTTTTTGGGAGGGTATTTTTTTTCTTCTTAAAGGTTTTCTTTAAAATACTTTTCAAATTTATTTTCTTCATTCTTATATTTTTCGTTATCTATTGGCGGATCTTTCTTTTCTGATATGTTTGGCCATATTTCCGAATATTTTTTGTTTAGTTCTAGCCATTTCTCACTTCCCTCTTCTGTATCAGGTTTAATCGCATCAACCGGACACTCAGGTTCACAAACGCCACAATCTATACACTCATCCGGTTTAATTACAAGCATATTTTTCCCTTCATAAAAACAGTCAACAGGACATACTTCAACGCAATCCATTAATTTACATTTAATACACTTGTCATTTACTATGTATGTCATTATTTGTTATTTAGTACTTTTACCTTAGTCTCACCTACTACCTTATCATCTAAATAAAGCAACCCAGCCAAACGTCTCATAAGATTATTTTCATAAATATCTGATTTTCCGTCTGACAAAATTATTCTCCACAATGTTTCAACAATTAAAATTTTATTTTGCAAACTAAAAGACTTTACGTTCTTAGTAAATTCTTGAATATGATTTGAATCATTTTCCTTTTGCTCTGCTTGTTTAATAATGTCATCTAA
>CACAUR010000012.1 GCA_902535745.1 uncultured Pelagibacteraceae bacterium | reverse complement strand
CCGCCGACAACAATCATTAAACCCATCTTATAATCTAATGTTCCCTTTAGGTAATGCGTAGTGGAGCCTGATATAGATGTACCTAAAATATTGTTAGCCTCGTTTGGAACTGCGTAAGCTGGTGGAATGCCTAAAAAAATGAGGAAAGGAGTCATTAAGAATCCACCACCGACACCAAATAATCCTGATAAAATTCCTACTACTAAACTTAAAAAAAAGATAAAGGGTAAGCTTACATTTACTTCTGCAATAGGAAGAAAGAACTCCATTAGGATTAATTATTCCTCAAAATTATTAAAGTCAACTGTTTGATATTTAGAATCCAAAAAAAGTACTAGATAACATTACTACCCAGTATGCTGCCAAACCTATATAAAGAGCAATTTTAGTATTTATATTTGATATAATTTTTAAGTTAAATATGTGCTTGAAAGAGTTTGTGTGTTTTTGGAAATATTCAAGCATAGTTATCAAGTACACCCTAATAAGGATCTTTGCAAGAATTTTTTTAAAAAATAGTTGCTCCAAATACCTTCACAGCACCACCTTCTTCTCCAAGAACAAGTCTTCCTAGGAACTCACCTTCTTCTGCGGAACTAGTCTGTTTAAATAAAACAGTCACGTGCATTCCACGTCTTAAGCAGCCAAAAGCTTGAAAATTATCTGTTAAAGTTGAGATTAATTTATTACTTGCCCATTGTTTGCCAAGCTCTACCTCATTAGCCCCGTAAAGCATTTGTGAAGAAAAATCTCTAGTAAAACCACCATAATCTTTCATATTTGAGGACTTGATAAGGTTTAACCATATTGGATTAGCCAAGTTAATAATTTCATCATCAGTCTTTGATGTGAAGCTCATAATTTAGAAGTCCTTTTTAAGATGCCTTTTTTTTCTCTTTATCGTCTACTATGTGATAAACAGGTTTTTTTTCCATTGTGAACTTACCTGTTTCGGGATCTCTTCTTGATACTGTCAAACAATGCCAATTTTCATCATCTAATTTCATATGGTCACCTCTATAATAGTATCCTGGCCAACGAGTTTCTTCTCTAAATAAAGTATGTTCAGTAACACATTGAGATGTTAAAGCTCTATGTTTCAACTCCCACGCTCTCATTAATTGGTGATAATCCTCAGCCCCTACGTTCTCAAGGTCCTCTTGAAGCCAATCCAATAATTCTAAAGCTTTTTTTAGAAGATTATCATTAGTCATATAATTGTTAGTGATACCACCACAATATTCATCCATAATTTTTTGAAGTCTTTGTAGGCCTTGTATAGGTGAAATATAACTTGGTGAAACTGTGCCTCCAGTTATTTCATTTCTTCCGACTGTATAGTTTTCCAAAGGTTTATATATTACTTCTTTTAAATCGTTATACTGTTTCTCACTCACCTTAATATTATTGGCTTTTTTATCTTCGATATATTTAACGGCAGCTTTAGCTGCTAGTCTTCCTTCAGTAAAAGAACCTGATGAAAACTTGTGGGCACTTCCTCCAACAGTGTCCCCTGCTCCAAATAAACCTTCTACAGACATCATTCTGTTATACCCCCAAAAATAATCATCTGGTGCAATATCCTCTGGACCACTTACCCATGCTCCTGAACATGTTGCATGTGAACCCATGACGTAAGGCTCTGATGTTGTTAATTCTGGATTTGTATACTTTGGATCTATATTTTGTGATGCCCAAACGACAGCTTGCCCTACTGTCATACCTAAAAAGTTTTCCCAGCCTACTGTTTCTAGATGAGGATCTTGAAAAGCCTCTTTAGTTACCATGTGAATTGGTCCACCGCCTGCCGCTACTTCTTGAATGAAAGCATGGTTTCTTAAACAAGTTGGAGTTGGATGATGATCTATATATTCTCCAACAAGTTTTTTGGTAGCGTCATACCATTTTTTTTCGTAATTTTCACCGTTTGCATTCTGTGTATAAGTTTTCAAATGTAAAAAATATGCGCCAACTGGACCATAACCGTCTTTAAATCTACAAAGCACAATTCTATTTTCCATTTGTGTCATCTTAGCGCCCGCTGCTATCGGTAACGCGTATGCTGAACCATTGCTCCAAGGTGCATACCAAGTTCTTCCCATGCCTTCGCCAACTGCTCTAGGTTTAAATATATGTGAAGCTCCACCTGCAGCTATAATGACTGCTTTAGCTTTGAATACATGGTAGTCACCAGTTCTCATATTAAAACCAACTGCTCCAGCGACTCTGTTTTCATTTTCTTCATCTTTAAGAAGATGAGTTATCATTATTCTATTGTAAATTTTATCGGCTGACTTTTTTGCAGCTTCAGCAACGATTGGTTTGTAACTTTCTCCGTGAATCATTATTTGCCACTTACCTTCTCTTTGGTATCTGCCAGTCTCTTTATTTTTCATCATAGGCAATCCCCATTCATCAAACATATGAACAGTTGAGTCAACGTGTCTTGCCATGTCGTAACCTAAGTCTTCCCTAACTAATCCCATTAAATCATTTCTAGCATATCTCACGTGATCTTCGGGCTGGTTTTCTCCCCACTGCATTCCCATGTAACAGTTAATTGCATAAAGTCCTTGAGCTACTGCACCACTTCTATCAATGTTAGCTTTTTCAACACAAATGATTTTTAAATTTCTTCCCCAGTGTCTAGCTTCAAAAGTAGCGCCTGTACCAGCCATACCACCGCCAACAACTAGTACATCACAATCTTCAAAGACAGTTTTATTCTTAGGCATTAATAATAAACTCCTTTTTTAAAGGAGTTCTTATCTAAAGTTGGAAGATCTTTATCTGTGTTTAAACCGTGAGGTTCATTATAAAGTATTTGAGAATTTATTTCTCCTTGATTAGGTTTGTCACCATCAGCAAGCTTTGGAATGAATTTTCCCCATGGCTTTGTTGTAATCGGAGATACAAAATCTTTTTCTGTTCCATTTCTAAATTTTATTTTCCAAGAAATCGTTCCTTTTTCTTCCTCTCTTCTTACTCTTACACTGTGACCCATCGGAGCAAAGTCAGCATACCCTCTTACATCTATTGCATGATTAGGACAAGCTTTTACGCAAGAGTAACATTCCCAACAAAAATTTGGCTCAATGTTTTTTGCTCTTCTAATATTTTTATCGATGTGCATGATATCTGAAGGACAGATATCTACACAGTGACCACAACCATCGCACCTAGTCATGTATACAAATGTTGACATTTATTTTATCTCCTTTTAAATCCTAACATATTAATAGTGTTTTGGCTCTTCTCTTTTTATGCCAAGCCCAAACTGTTCTGGTGCATCTGCTGGTGGGGGAAGATTATCTCTTGAACCATCAGCCTCGGCTAAATTTTTTTGTATTGCTGCTCCAGGTTTATAAAACATGTGAGCGAACTTAGACCAGTATACGCCTCCGAATAAAACTATATTTGAAATCCCAAAAAGCACTAGAAATAAAGTGTCCCATCCAACCATTTGATTAAACTGTAAGTAAGACCAAATTAAACCAAAAGTAGCAGAAGCTAAGAGTGCTAACACAAATAAATCCGCAGTTATAATTCTAAATACTGAATTTGCTTCAGCTGCAACATCTACTCTTAAAAAAAGCCAAAACCAATATCCACCTAAACAAGTCATTATTGCTCCAACATGCCAAAGAATTGGCCAAACGTTTGGAGTTTGAGAATCAGTATAAAAAAATATCATTGCAGCAGAACCAATCCAAAAAAGGATTGTTCCATACATTCCTAAGACATGTGCGATTCTTCTTTTACCCCAACCAAGCTCGGCTGTGGTTCCAATATCGTGAATTATTGTTTTACCAATAACTGCTAACCTTTCACCTGTACCCAATTCTCTTTTGGCTGATTTTTTTGCTTTTTTCGCATTATTAAAAAAATATTTAACATTTTTTTTATGAATCATATCCATTACTGTCCCTAAAATAATTAAACCGACCATAATGATTACAAAAGATTGAATTGCTATCATTGGAATTGTTTCGGCTAAAGTTGAGAATGGATTGGTTGTAAACATATTTTTATAAAATTTTCATTATTCTTAGTATACTACAAAAAATAGTTCAACAGTGATTAAAGCGCACTATTTGCCCAATAAGAACATTATTTTTTAATTTTTCGAGTATAATGTTGTTTTGAAGGTATAACGCTTCTAACTCCACCTTGTGGATTATCTACATCCCCTTTTCTTCTTGGAATCACATGTATATGGCAATGAAAAATAGATTGGCCTGCAACATTTCCAGCATTTGTTCCTATATTAAATCCCTCTACTGATTTATCCTCTGAGATTATTTTTTTTTGTAATTTTTTAATAAGGTCATTACAAGCTAAGATTTCTTTTTCATCTAATTCAAAATAATTTTCTATACATCTCTTTGGGACAACTAATGAGTGTAACTGTGAAACAGGATAACTATCAAAGGAAGCATATGCGTAATCATTTTCAAATATTAATTCTTTATGATTAATTTTACAGAATATACAAGGATTGTTTGGATTATTCATAACGATTTAAAATTCAAATGTTTGTTCACTTTTCGATATCCGAAATTATTTTTATTCTTCCAATTGATCTCTTTAATATATTTAATAGGTGTAATACCTTTTCCCGAACCTATTAACATTATCTCATCAAATTTTTTCAAATCTTTATAATAAATATCCATAAAAGAAATCTTAATCTTGCTTTTTAAATAATTAATTGTATTTCCGATATAACAATCATTTTTTGGTGAAAAATATTTTTTATTTTTAAATAATAAAATATTTGAAGTACAAGTTTCTAATATTTTTCCCCTATAGACTAATGCTATATCGGTTTTACTTGGGTCATATTTACTCAATTCTTTTAAAATCTTTTTATAATAAAGATTTTTTGTTTCAGGATCAATTCGTCTGTAGTTTATTAGTTTAAGTTCAAAATTCTTTTTAGGTTTAAGTCTTTTGCGGATAGAAATTGACAGAATTTTATTTGTTAAAGCAACTCGGAGTAAGTGGTCATAATTAATATTTTTATCAATGCTTGAATAGATTAAATCTTTAATATTTTTCTCAATATTTTTTGAATGAATCTTATATTTTTTAAGAGATTTAATTAATCCCTTAAAGTGGCTTTTAAAGAAAACAAGTTTACCAGGTTTTCCTAAAAGTCTTATAGTTGTAAAGACTCCATGGGATCCCCATAAATCTTTAAATCCTATTTCTTTTTGATTATTTACTCGATAAGATTTTTTTAATAAAAAAATTGCCATTTTCAGTTAAGAATGAATCAGGGTGAAATTGAAATCCATAAATTTTATTTAAATTATCTTCAAAAGCCATCGCTGTATTAGTTTTTGTACATCGCATTGTAATATTAAGATTTTTTGAAAAATATGGCTCATTTAACTTCAATGAATGATATCTTCCAATATTAAAAACTTTATTCTTTTTAAAAATCTTGCTTTTTCCATTAACTTTAATTTTTGATTGATATCCATGGTAAATTTTGTTTTGTTGTCTGATTTTTCCACCTTCATTATATAATATCAACTGAAATCCTAAACATATACCAATCATTTTTTTTTTACCCTTATATTTTTTATAAATTTTTGAAGTTTCTGGATAATCTTTTGGAGAACCAGGACCTGGAGAAAAAACTATCACATCCGATTTATTAAGTAACTTTTTATTTATGTCAAAATAATCAGAACAATGTACTTTATCGAATTGAGAAAATTGATGTACTACATTCCATGTGAAAGAGTCTTGGTGATCAATAATATATATCATTTAAATAATTCTAATAATGATTTTGCTTTAATATAATTTTCACTAAATTCTTTTTTAGAGGAGCTATCCAATACAACGCCTGAGGCTGCTGATATCTCTGAAACATTTTTGTAATTTAAGATTGATCTTATTATTATGTTAAACCGCATATCCATATTAAACTTAATAAATCCGAAACTTCCTGTAAAAATATTTCGTCCCTCTTTTTCTTGGCTATTTAACAGTTGGAGTGTTCTTATTTTTGGACATCCTATAACAGACCCACCGGGCATCATTGATTTAATAATATCTTTTAGATTGATATTGTTTTTTAATTTTCCCTCTATTGTAGATACATAATGATACAAATGTCTATATTCCTCTACATATTTTTTTTTTTTGATTATTACACTTCCTGGTTTACAAATTCTTGATAAATCATTTCTCTCCATATCTACAATCATATTATGTTCTTTTGTCTCTTTGTCGTTGTTCTTAAAGAATCTAAGAGCTTTAGATTTATTTAACCTTTGATTTTTTTTTAGTGTTCCAGCTATTGGTTTCGTTGTTACCTTTAACCTTTTTTTTTCTATTAAAGTTTCAGGAGAGCAACTAACAATAGAATAATTCTTGTCTCTAATCATAAAGGACTCTGGTGAGGAATTTACCTTCATTAACCTCCAAAAAAAACTAACTGGGTCTATCTCAGATTTATTTTTGTACTTTGTGCAAATTTTTATTTGATATGTCTCGCCTGCTCTTATCTTTTTAGAAAAAAGATCGAAGATTTTTTTGTATTTTTCAAAGTTAATATTAACCTTAAATGGTTTTAATATCTTAGTTTGATTAAAGTGGTTATTAAAACTCTGTTTCTTTAGTGTTGAAGATATTTTAATTTTTTTTGATAAATTAATTATAGTTTCAGGTTTATAAAAAAGACCCTTATAAAATCCATTCTTTTTTTGATTTTTAATCCTAATATTAAGCAAGTGGCATAATATTTCGTAACCAAAAAAACCTATATATAGGTCTTGTTCTCTTTTAAATTTTTTTTTGGTTATATTGTTTAAAAACTTTTTTATATTTGAATTGTTAAGTACTATTCTCTTTGAAAAATCTGTAAATATTTTGTATCCATCTTTATATTTATAGATGATCATAGGTTTATCTGATTGATATAATTTCTCCAGATAAGGACTAAAATTTGATTTATGCTTTTTGTAATTTATCAATTGCTTGCTCTTTAATTGGTAAGTGTATTAAGCCTGCAAAAACTGATAATGCAATTGCTAAATACCACGCATAGTCAAAGGAGCCATATATGTCATAGAATAATCCACCAAGATACGCACCAAAAAAAGATCCTAATTGATGACTTAAAAAAACTAGACCATACAAAAGGCCAAGATATTTGGTTCCAAAAATATGTGCAACGATTCCACTCGTAGCTGGAACAGTCGATAGCCATAAAAAACCAAAACTTGCACCAAATATTATTGAAGAAATATTACTTGGAGGCAAAAAGATGAATAAACAAATTGAAACTCCTCTTAAAAAATAGATAGAGCTTAAGATAATTTTCTTACTCATCTTAGAAGATAAATATCCACTTAATAATGAACCAATAATATTAAAAAAACCAATTAAAGATAAAATCATTGCAGCGGTCCAGTCATCTAGACCTCTATCAATCACATATTTGGGTACATGGGTTCCAACTAATGTAATATGAAAACCACAAACGAAAAAACCTGAAACTAATAATACATAGCTTTTATTTTGGAATGCTTCTTTAAGTGCATCTAATGAACCTTGCTCGTTTTTAGTCTCTTGAATTTCATTTGGTTTTGGAGATCTAACGAAATAAGCAAATGATAAACCGATGAAAAGAAATATCATAAAGTAAAAAAGAGTGTTAACCCATCCATTGTTTTGTAAAGAGTAATTAGTAAAAAGTGGTGATATAAAATAACCGAAAGATCCTACAGCTGTTACGATGCTCATTGCAATTGTTCTGTTAGATAAGGGAAAATGCTTTCCAACAATTGACATTGGAATACTTATTGCTGTTCCACCACAACCAATACCGATTAAAACTCCTAAACTTATTTGAAAATAAATTCCTGTATTAGGACCTGCATATAAAAAATAAACACCCAAAATATAAAAAAGAAATGCGAGAATTATTGACTTATGGCCCCCGTATTTATCAGCGAGAATGCCGAAAATTGGTCCTGACAGACCCCAACCAAGCATTTGTATACCTATTGCTAAACCAAATTCAGTGCTTGAAATTCCTAGATCGCTATTGAAGTCAATGAAAAACATTCCAAATACTTGTCTCACACTAAGAGATATTAAAACAACTGCGCATGCACAAATTAAAGTTGTGAGAGCTAGGTTATTTTGAATAAATTTTTCAGAACTCATTTGATGAATTTAAGGGATCTCCTTAAATCTTCAATCAAATCTTTTGGATCCTCTAAACCAATATGAAGTCTTACTAAATGCTCATCTTTTGATAATTTTAAGTAGAATCTATCACCTTGTTCTTTTATTTCCTGATGCAATGCCAAACTTTCAAAACCTCCCCAACTATATCCATATCCAAATAATTTAAGAGAATTTACAAATTTTATCACATTCTTTTTTTTCGATTTAATTCTTAAACCCATTAAACCAGACGCTCCTTTATAGTATTTTCTCCAAAGGTTGTAATTTAAGGAGCCTTTTTTAAATGGATATAAAAGTTGAATTTTTTTATGTTTAGCTAAAAAACTTGCAACTTTCATGGCATTCGATTGATGTCTATCCAATCTTACATCTAAAGTTCTTAAACCTCTAGTTACTAAATAAGCATCGTCTGGTCCCATTCTAAGTCCAGTTATTTTTTCAGCCAATCTAACTTTTTTGAAAACTTTTTTGTTTACTGCTAAACTACCACCCATTACATCAGAGTGTCCAGAATAGTACTTGGTAGCTGAGACAATGGACATGTCAAAACCTAACTTAATTGGCTTAAGAAAATATGGTGTTCCCCACGTATTATCAATTGCTGTAAAAATCTTATTTTTTTTCGCTATAGAAACTATTTTTAATAAGTCTTGAAACTCAAATGTATTACTTCCTGGGCACTCAACAAATATAAGTTTAGTTTTTTTATTTATATTCTTTTTAATTGTATTCAAGTCATGTGGATTATAAAATTTCGTTTTGATATTAAACTCTTTTAAATAGTCTTTTGTTAATAATCGAGTTGGGCTATAAACAGGATCTGCAACTATTATTTCATCATCTGGTCTTACAATACTGAATATTGCTAAAAAGACAGAACCAAACCCAGTTGGTGTTAGAAATACATGATAAGACTCTTCCAATTTTGTTAAAATTTTTGATAGGGTGTGTGTCGTCGACGTTCCTTGTCTTCCATAATCATGGTGGCCACCTGTTGGATCTTTAATATTTCTCTTTTGAGTTTTTCTAATATCTTGCATAGATTTAAAAATAATTGTTGATGCCCGCACCACTGGCGGATTTACCGACTGATTATGGAAATCTTTTGCGGTGTGTTTTAGAAATGTTTTAAAAGAGTAGCCCATAAAAAAATTGAATACTTAAGGGGACAATGCTATATCCCGTATATAAGTCAATAAAATAATAAATAGGAGATATTAATGGGTTATCCAAAGAAACACAGAGGCCGAAGAAAAATGGGCTCAAAAAAAAGAAGAGCAAGAAAAAAAAATAAAAAGAAATAATTCTGCTCAAAATGGATAATATCAAAAAGGTCAAGGCCTTAAGTATTTGGATATTTGTAGTTCCATTTGTTGCTACAAACACTTGTTTAATTTTAATTACCCAATTTCACGAACTTTTTCCCAATAAAGAAAATATAATACATTTCACATTTCCCTACATAGATGGTGGGGCTTCTATTAGTAGAACGGCAAGATACTTTCCAACTTATTTGGTTTTTAAGCCTGCTATGTTTTTAACCGCTTATTTATTAATTAAATATTGGATCTTTAATAGACAAATTATATTAAACATTCATGGAAATCATAAACACTTAAAAAAAATGCTTTTCTTTGGAATTGGATCTGCAATTTGTCTTGTAATCCATTCAATTTTTCTAGGCATAAAATTTGATATTGATGCGTACAAACTTTTTAGACGAGTAATAATGTTGGCATTCATCATATTTGAGATAGCTGCTCAAACTTATTTTGTTTTAATCTTTTACTCTATCAAGTCAAAACTTAAATCATTTATTAATGAAACATATCTAAAATGTAAGGCTGTTTTAGTATCAATTTTAGTTTTTGTGGGTATTCTTGCTTTACCTTTGGTAAGTATGCCAGGTAATAAACACCTTAAACATGCGTTGGAATGGGATTATTTTTTGGGGGTAATTACTTTTTATATATTTACTTTTTTATTATGGAAAAAAAGGAGTAATTAGTTTTTTATCCAACCTCCGCCTAATACTTTATAACCATTTTTATTTTTTTGATAAAAAACACATGCTTGGCCTGGTGAAACACCAAATTCATCCTCCATTAAATTTACTTTTGCTTTTGAATCTGATACCTCAACTTTTGAAGGAATTAACTTCCCTGTTGATCTTATTTTTACGTAAACTTTTTCATTTAATTCGCTACCATCACATAAAATATTAAGATTATCTAAATTAATAATTCTTTTTGCTAGGTATTTCTTTGGTCCAACAGTGATCTCATTGTTCTTTGGATCAATTTCTATAACATACAATGGATCTTTATCAGAAACCTTAATACCTCTTCTTTGCCCGATTGTAAAATTTACTATTCCGTCATGAACCCCAATTACCTTTCCCTCAATGTTTTTGATATTTCCTTTTACAAACGCTTTAGGTTCAAATTTTTTAATTACAGATGAATAATCACCATTAGGAACAAAACAAATATCCTGACTATCTGGTTTATCTGCTACATTTAAATCAAGTTTTTTTGCAATTTCTCTTGTCTCATCTTTCAGTAAGTTTCCCAAAGGAAATCTTAGAAAATTAAGTTGATCCCTTTTTGTATTAAATAGAAAATAGCTTTGATCCCTATTATGATCCTCTGCACGATACATTTCATTATTTTTTCCATCAAATATCGATCTTACATAATGACCAGTTATCAAGGCATCTGCTTTCAAATCTTTTGCTTCCATAAAAAGATCTTTGAATTTTACTGTTTGATTACACTGAACACATGGTATTGGAGTTTCACCTTTTAAGTAGCTCTCAACAAAATTATCAATAACTCCCTCTTTGAATTTGTTTTGGTAATAAAGAATTCTATGATCAATATCCAATTTATGGGCCACTCTTTTTGCATCTAATATGTCTTGTCCCGCGCAACATTGTTTCGATTGGGAGACTTGTTTGGTATCATCATAAAGTTTAAGTGTAATGCCTATAACTTTGTAACCTTCTTTTTTCATTAATCCAGCAACTGTTGAAGAGTCTACTCCTCCTGACATTGCAACAACTACGACTGTATCTTTTGTCTTTTTATCAATTCCTAATGAGTTTAAATTGTTTTTCATAAACTTTAAAATTATACTATTTTTATTTAAAAAACTAAATTAAATGATTTTAGACTATGAACCAGGTGACAAAGTGATTAATCCTAAAAATAAAGATTGGGGAATCGGCCAAGTACAATCAATTATAAAAGAAAAAGTTACTGTAAATTTTGAAAATGTTGGTAAAAAAGTAATCAACGCTAATTTAATTGAGTTAATAAAGATTTGAAAAAAATGAATTTAGAAGATAAAAAAAAAATTGTATTAGATTTAATTGATACTTTCCAAACAGCAAGTAAATTATCTTTGTCATTAAGAAAGAAAGGTCTTAAAGAAACCATTAAGGAAGATAATACCCCTGTAACAAATGGGGATCTTGAGGTTAATAATTTATTGATAGATAAAATTAGCAAGTTAACACCAGATATTCTTATAGTTTCTGAGGAAACTTCTACAAATAAAAATTTGGATAACCTCTCAACTTTTTGGCTTATCGATCCAATAGATGGCACTTATGATTATATTAATGATAAAGACGAATTTACTTTAAACGCTGCCCTAATTATTAACAAAGTTCCTGAAATAGGTATTATTAGTGCTCCAGCGAAAGATAGATTGTTTTACACATATGGTGATGGGAATTCATTCGAGATTATTAATGACAAAGCTCAATTGTTAAACTCTAAGATAAATAACAATGATCAAAAAAATATTAAGGCTGTTAGTTATTCAGATAAACTTAAAAATGAAATTAAAGATATCCATGACAAATTTAAAGTAACTAGTTACACTAAAATGAAAAGTTCTCTTAAGTTTTGTGTTATTGCAGCAGGTGAGTTTGATCTTTATGTGGCTGAACCAAGAGCATCTGAATGGGACATTGCAGCAGGAGATGCAATTTTAAGTAATTCTGGTGGGTCTATTACTGACATGAATGGAGAAAAAATTTATTACGGAAAAAAGGATTTTAAAAACCCAGGTATAATTTTGAAGAGTGCAAGATTAAATAATGGATGAACAATTAAGAATTATATTAATTATTATAGTATCAGTCTCTATTTTTGGTTTGATTGTTTTCGTAGTAGTAAAAAATTATATCAAATCTAAGATAGATTATTATTTGAATAAAAAAAACGAGAAAACTACAAAAGACGAATAATTTTCTCGTATTCATCTTTTGATAAATCCATTATTCTTTTTGACGTTTCAAAACTAAATCCATTTCTAGCCAATATGCCAATATCTTTTTTAAAAAAAATAGGCCTATTATCTTCTGATCTATGTGGGCCAATTTTTTTCTTTTTACAAAGTTTTATTGCAGAAAAAAAATCTTGGTCGTCATTATTTTCTTTAATTTTATCTAAAGTTTCCTTAACAAATTTATCATTAATTCCTTTTGACATCAGGTAGCTTCTAATTTTGTTAATTGAGCTACCTCTTTGAATCAAATTTTTCGCTTTGCTCTCAGAATAAAACTTATCATTAATAAACTTGGATCGTTCCAAATCTGACAATACAATGTCTATCAGGTTTTGATAATTGCCCTTTTTCATGTTTGTGGAACCAGACTTTAAATATTTCTTTAATAAATACGTTCTAAGTTGTTGTTTAGACGGAGCATATTTTTCAATGTATTTTAAGGAAAAATCTCGTATCTCAGATACAGTAAATTCTAAATTTTTTTTTTTATTTTTTAAGGGAATCATTATAATTTTTATTATATTATAACCTTAAATGATTGAACAAATTAATAATTTCTTTACAATTGAAATGATCTATCTTTGGTTGAATTTAGGTGTTCTACCCTTTTGGATTATTCTATTTTTTTTTCCTCATTCATTTATGAGTAAATATTTAGTTAGATCAATTTTTCCCTTTATGATCTTCTCCTTCGTTTATGTTTATCTGTTATATTATTTTTTTATATCAGATTTTAATTTTCAGAATAATTTTACACTTTATTTAAGCCTTGAAAACTTATCAGATCTTTTTTCAGAAAATGGTTTTTTAATAATGTTCTGGTGTCATTTTTTAGCAGTAAACTTATTTTGTGGAGCATGGATTGTATCTGATAGTATTAAGCTCTCAATTTCAAAATTTTTAACTTTTTTCCCTTTGCTAATTACTTATTTAATAGGTCCTCTTGGATTATTCATTTATTGGTTAATCAGGATTTTTTTCGCAAGAAGAATGTCATTGTATGACTAAATCTATTCAATTTTATTACGATTTTTCAAGTCCCTACACTTATATAGCACATAAAAAAATTAGAGAAATTCAAAAAAAAAATTCTATAAAATTTATTTATTGTCCTATGCTTTTAGGAGGATTGCATAAGTTAGCAGGAATTACAGCAAATGCCTTTATAAAAAATAAAAATGAATTTATGAGACGAGACTGTGAAATGGTTTCAAAAAAACTCAAGATCGATTTCAAATTTAATGATTATTTTCCAATAAGCTCACTTAATCTAATGAGAGGATCGTTAGTTACGAATAAAGATATATCAGATGAGTATATCGATTGTTTTTTTGATGCATATTGGAGAGACAATATAAATCTCTCTGATGATGAGAATTTTAAAGAAAAACTCAAAGATCTCCAAATAGATGTAGATAATTTTTTAAACAGCATTGGTAAAAAAGAGACAAAAGAAAAATTGATCAAACTAACACAAGATGCTTTCGATAAAAAAATCTTTGGGGCACCAACATTTATTTGTAATGATAAAATATTTTGGGGTCAGGACAGATTAGATTATGCTATAGAGGAATTTTCTAGCTAATTTCAAAGTCACCATCTTTAATAGCACTGAAACCTCCGTCAACATGAGATACATTTTTAAAACCCATATCTTGAAGTGATTTTGCAGCCAATGCAGATCTTAATCCTCCTGCGCAAAAAAGAACTATTTTTTTAGATGGATCGATTTTTCCTTGTTTATAATATGCGCTGTTTGGATCAATCCAAAATTCAAGCATTCCTCTTGGTATGTGTAATGATCCTTCTACTCTTCCCTCATTTTCAAGCTCTCTTACATCCCTTATATCAATCAAGTTACAACTACCATCTTTATGTAATTTTGAAGCCTCGGTGTGAGAAATCGTTTTGATTTCTTTCAATGCATCATTTACAAGTTCTTTGGATGATTTAATTGTCATAATTATATATATTGTAATATCAGATTAAATGAAAAAAAACATCTTTAAAAAAATATTCATTAAGTTTTCTAAATTATTAGGTTTTGAAATTATTGATCAGAGTGAATTTAATTCTCCTACTTTGAATAAGGAATTAAATGAAGAACTCTCAAATATTAAAAAGTCGATAGTATTACCTTTGGGTGAAGTTAAATTAACTAGAAAAATTCAAAGTTTATGCATTATTTTTAGAACAAATACCAATATTGAAATTTGGGATCAACACAAAAAAAGAATATTTGAAAAACCTAAAATTGAGTATGCTTTAAGATGTTTAAATTCTGTAATTAAATCGATTAAAAAAACTAAGGAACTTAAGCCAGATACTTTGATAAAATTTCAAGTTATTGATGATAATTCAAGTGATGAAAACCTCAAAAAATTAAAAGACCTAATAAACACCCATGGTATAGACTGTGAAATTATTAATCACGATAAAAGCGAACATAAAGAAAAAATAGCAGCTGAAAATAATCAAGAAACCTTTGGAAATCTCTCAAGTTTATTAAAATGCTTCGAAGTTGCAAAAAAAGATCAATCTGATCTCATATATTTTGTAGAGGATGATTATCTTCATTATGAGCATTCATTGTTTGATATGTTGAATACCTATGAAAGAGTAAGCTCTCAACATAAGGATGAAATTATTGTTTGTCCAAGCGATTATCCCTTTAATTATATGAATAATGAAAAAACAAATATATTAATTGGAAGTCAACAACATTGGCGAACGATCACAAAAATGCTTTGCACATTTATGATCTCAAAGAAAATGTTTCAAAAACATATAGATAACTTTGAAAAAACTTGCGAGAAAAGACACGAGCCTTTTGAAAAATATTTAAATAAAATTTTAGAGGGTGAAATTGGTATTTCACCTATTAAATCATTAGCGATACATATGACTAACGTTAATTCAAGTTACGGTTTATCCCCATTTATAGATATAAAAAAACTTTGGGAAGAAAATAAAATTGACCAATGACTGTAAAAGCTCCGAATTTTAAGTTAATTAGTACCTCTAATGAAGTTGTAGAATTAAACAAAATTAAATCAAAATTTATTGTTTTATATTTTTACCCAAAAGATGATACCCCTGGATGTACGTTAGAAACAAAGGATTTCAATAGTCTTATAAGTAAATTTTCAAAAAATAATTGTAATGTGTACGGGATATCAAAAGATAGTTTGGAAAGTCATAAAAAATTTAAAAAAAAATATAAAATTAAATTTGATTTACTTTCTGATGAAAAAAAAATTGCAATAAAGGCATATAAAGTTTGGGGAAAGAAGCAATTTATGGGTAAAGAATTTATGGGGTTAATAAGAAGTAGTTTCTTAATTAAAAATAAAAAAATTATTAAAGAATGGAGATCTGTCCGTGTGAAAAATCATGCAGATGAAGTTTTAAATTATATTATAAATATATAAAAAAAGGCCTCCTATTTCTAGGAGGCCTTTTAATCGTCTAACCAAGAGGGAGAGATGATTAATCTCTTATTGCGTAACCGATCACGCCAGTTTCAATGACGTCGGTTCCTTTGAGTTCAGCTTCTTTACTTAATCTAATACCAATTGTAGCTTTCATAGCTCCCCATACTGCTAGGGCAACTATAAACACAAATACATTGATTGAGATTACGCCTAAAAACTGAGCACCAAAACTTGTGTCTGGATTTGTTAACGGAACTGCTAACGTACCCCAAATACCTGCGAACAAGTGTGCTGGGATAGCACCAACAACGTCGTCTATTTTAAGAGCGAATAACAGCTTCGTTCCATAAACAACGACTACACCTCCTACAGCACCAATTAAAATTGCTGCGAACGGTGATGGCATTAATGGTTCTGCAGTTATAGCAACTAGACCACCAATACATCCATTTAACATTTGAATTACATCTGTTTTACCAAATCCTAATCTTGTAACTGTAGCAGCAGCCATTACACCACCTGCACCAGCTAAAAACGT
>CACAUR010000011.1 GCA_902535745.1 uncultured Pelagibacteraceae bacterium | reverse complement strand
ACTTGCTTCCGAAGGTCTTAAGGAAATTTATGTCTCTGACCAATATTTGTTTGGTAAATATTTAATTAAAGACGTAAAGATTGGCGAAGAAGAGTTCAAAATAGGATCAGAACTTAATGAGACAATAATAGAAAAATTTATAGAGGCTAAAGTTTTTTCTTTAGATTTGGCATACACTAATTCAATCAATAAAGGTCCTTACCTTTTACAAACATTATTCAATGATAAAAACAATTCAAAAAATGATGCAATTAATGAAATTTATAAAGTTTTAAGACCTGGTGAGCCTCCAACAATCGAAATTGCAACACAAATATTTAACAATCTTTTTTTTAGTTCAGACAGGTACGATCTATCTGATGTAGGTAGAGTTAAATTAAACTCAAGATTAAGTTTAGACTGTTCGGATAAAATCACGATTTTAAGAACAGATGATGTGTTAGCAATTATAAAAAAGATGCTTGATTTAAGAGATGGCAAGGATGAAGTTGATGACATTGATCATTTAGGAAATAGAAGAGTGAGATCTGTTGGTGAGCTGGTTGAAAATCAGGCAAGAATAGGTGTTTATAGAATGGAAAGAGCTATAAAAGAAAAAATGACAACTCTTGACATCGAGTCAGCAATGCCTCAAGACTTGATTAATGCTAAACCCCTGACGATTTCCTTAAAAGACTTTTTTGCAACATCCCAGTTATCTCAATTTATGGATCAAACAAATCCTCTATCTGAAATTACTCACAAACGAAGAGTTTCTGCGCTGGGACCTGGGGGCTTAACAAGAGAAAGAGCTGGTTTCGAAGTAAGGGACGTACATCCAACTCACTACGGAAGAATTTGTCCAATTGAAACACCTGAGGGACCAAATATCGGATTAATAAATAGTTTATCAACTTATTCAAAAATTAATAAATATGGTTTTATAGAGTCGCCTTATAGAAAGGTGGTAAATGGGGTTGTTCAGGAAAAAATAGAATATTTATCGGCAATGGAGGAAACAAAATTCACTATTGCACAAGCTAATTCAAAAGTTGATAAAAATGGAAAATTTACTGAGGATTTAATTTCAAGCAGGCAAAATTTAAACTTTATTTTATCTAAACCTGAGAATATTGATTATATTGACGTTTCACCAAAACAATTAGTATCTGTTGCTGCCTCTTTAATACCTTTTCTTGAAAATGACGATGCAAATAGAGCTCTGATGGGATCTAATATGATGAGACAAGCAGTACCACTTTTAAAACCAGAGTCTCCTCTAGTTGGTACAGGTATAGAAAGCGATGTCGCATTAGACTCAGGTGTAACTATTGTGGCTAAGAGAGACGGGATAGTTGATAAAATTGATGGAAAAAGAATTGTAATCAAAGCAACAAGTGAAACTGATTTTTCAAAATCAGGTGTTGATATTTATAATTTACAAAAATTTAAAAGATCAAATCAAAATACTTGCATAAATCAGAAACCTCTAGTCAGAGTAGGCGATAAAGTGAAGCGTGGAGATATTATCGCTGATGGACCCTCAACTAAAATCGGTGAACTGGCTCTTGGAAAAAATGTTACAGTCGCTTTTATGCCATGGCAAGGATACAATTTTGAAGACTCAATTTTAATTTCTGAGAGATGCGTAACAGACGATGTATTTACTTCAGTACATATAGAAGAATACGAAGTTATGGCAAGAGATACAAAACTTGGTGAAGAAGATATTACAAGAGATATACCCAATGTTAACGAAGAAGCTTTGAAAAATTTAGATGAGTCTGGAATTGTTTACATCGGTGCTGAAGTAAAACCAGGGGATATACTTGTTGGAAAAGTTACACCTAAAGGCGATACTGCATCTGGTCCTGAAGAAAAATTATTGAGATCAATTTTTGGTGAAAAAGCTATCGATGTTACAGATACTTCATTAAAAATGCCAAGTGGTAGTGGAGGTATAATAGTTGACGTAAGAGTTTTTAATAGACATGGAATAGAAAAAGATGAAAGATCAATTACAATTGAAAGAGCAGAAATAGACTTAGTTCAACAAGATAAGTTAGTTGAAGAAGAAATTCTTGAGAGAAGTATAAAACAGAGGGCATCTCAAATTTTATCTGGGACACAACTTTCAAAAAAAATTAAGAATTTAAATCAAGGCGATACATTAGATCAAAATAAAATAAATGAAATTCCAATTGCAGAGATCTTTAAAATGAACATTAAAGATACAAGTAAAAATGAAATATTAGAAAAATTGAAGGAACAATATCAAAACGCAAGTCAAGATATTAAAGAAAGATTTGAGGATAAAGTTCTAAAAATAAGACAAGGTGATGATTTGTTACCAAGTGTAATGAAGATGGTAAAAGTTTTCGTGGCAATAAAGAGAAGACTAAGACCTGGTGATAAAATGTCAGGAAGACATGGTAATAAAGGAGTAGTAAGTAAAATTGTTCCTGTAGAAGATATGCCTTATAGAGAAAATGGAAAGCCTGTTGATATTGTTCTAAATCCTTTAGGTGTTCCAAGTAGGATGAATGTTGGCCAAATTTTAGAAACACACTTAGGTTGGGCCTGCACAGAGTTAGGGGATAAATTGAAAAATTTAATCAATGAAAATCAAAAAAAATTAGAGATGTCTCAAAAAATAAAAGATTTTCTTAAATCTGTTTATGGAAAAGAAATATTAGAAGACTCGATTGAAAAGCTAACAAAAAATGAATTTTCAGACTTATGTGAAAATTTGATGAGCGGGGTTCCAATTTCTACACCTGTTTTTGATGGTGCTAAGGAAAAGGATGTAACCGAGATGCTTAATTTGGCTAAATTACCTAAGACTGGCCAAACTCCTTTATGGGACGGAAGAACTGGGGAAAAATTTGATAGGGATGTAACAGTTGGCACTATATATATGTTGAAATTACATCACCTTGTTGAAGATAAAATTCACGCTAGATCTACGGGACCGTACAGTTTAGTAACTCAGCAGCCGCTTGGGGGAAAAGCTCAATTAGGTGGTCAAAGATTTGGTGAAATGGAGGTTTGGGCTTTAGAGGCATACGGAGCTTCTTATACTCTTCAAGAAATTCTTACAGTAAAATCTGATGACGTTGCTGGTAGAGTAAAAGTTTACGAGACAATTGTAAAAGGTGAAGAGAATTTTGAGTCAGGAATACCTGAGTCATTTAACGTATTAGTTAAAGAGATTAAATCTTTAGCACTAAATGTTGAGCTAAATTAATGATGAAAAAAGAACTTAAAGACTTATTTAAAAACACAGAGATATCAGACTCGCAAAATTTTAATAGTATTAAAATTTCACTAGCAAGTCCTGAAAAGATAAAATCATGGACATATGGTGAAATTAAAAAACCTGAAACAATTAATTATAGAACATTTAGACCAGAAAAAGATGGTCTATTTTGTGCAAGAATTTTTGGACCAATAAAAGATTACGAATGTTTGTGTGGAAAATACAAGAGAATGAAGTTTAGAGGTATTATATGCGAAAAATGTGGTGTTGAAGTTACTAAATCAAATGTCAGACGTGAAAGGATGGGCCACATAAATCTTGCAACGCCAGTGGCACACATCTGGTTCCTTAAATCTTTACCAAGTAGAATTTCTTTAGCAATCGATATGAAACTTAAAGAAGTTGAAAGGGTTCTTTATTTTGAAAACTTTATAGTCATTGAACCTGGTCTTACCGGTTTAAAGAAGAACCAATTATTATCTGAAGATGAGTTAATAAAATACCAAAATGAATATGGCGATGAGTCTTTTACCGCAAGTATAGGAGCAGAAGCTATATTAGAAATATTAAAGGGTATAAACTTAGAAAAAGAAAGAGAAATTCTTGTAAAAAATATTAATGAAACAAAGTCTAAAGTTTCAGAAGAGAGATCAATTAAAAGGTTAAAACTAATTGACTCATTTATTAAAACTGGGAACAAACCTGAATGGATGATTTTAACAGTGATACCTGTGATACCACCAGAGCTAAGACCTTTAGTACCATTAGACGGAGGTAGATTTGCTACTTCAGATTTAAATGATTTATATAGACGAGTTATTAATAGAAATAATCGACTTAAAAGATTAATGGATCTAAAGGCTCCAGACATAATTGTAAGAAATGAAAAAAGAATGTTGCAAGAGTCTGTTGATGCCCTATTTGATAATGGAAGAAGAGGAAGAGTAATTACGGGAACTGGCAAACGTCCTTTAAAATCTTTAGCAGAAATGCTTAAAGGTAAACAAGGTAGATTTAGACAAAACCTCTTAGGTAAAAGGGTAGATTATTCTGGTAGATCAGTAATAGTTGTTGGTCCAGATCTTAAACTTCATGAATGTGGTTTGCCAAAAAAAATGGCACTAGAATTATTCAAACCTTTTTTATACGCAAGACTAAATAAACTTGGTTTAGCTTCAACAATAAAACAAGCTAAGAAATTAGTTGAAAAAGAAACAAATGCTGTGTGGGATGCTTTGGAAGTTATTGTAAGAGAGCACCCGGTTATACTTAATAGAGCACCGACACTTCATAGGTTAGGTGTTCAAGCTTTCGAACCTAAATTGATAGAAGGAGATGCAATTGAATTACATCCTTTGACTTGTGCTGCATTTAATGCTGATTTTGATGGAGACCAAATGGCTGTGCACATTCCATTAAGTTTAGAGGCACAACTTGAAGCCAGGGTTTTAATGATGTCTACGAATAATATTTTAAGTCCATCAAATGGTAAGCCAATTATTGTACCCAGCCAAGATATGATTCTTGGAATTTATTATTTATCTCTCCCACCGTATCAGGAGAAAAAAATTGAAGGTTATTTTGTAAACAATTCTGAAATAGAGCAAGGTTTAGAGTCTGGGAAAATAAAAATACACTCTAGAATAATATCTAGATTTGAAACGGTTGATGAAAAGGGTAATCAAGTATTTGAAAAACACACTAGTACAGCGGGTAGATTTTTGTTGGCAAATCTTTTACCAAAAAACAAAGATATCAAATTTTCTTTAATTGACAGAGTTTTACCTAAAAAAGTTGTTTCAGAAATAATTGACTTTGTTTTTAGATACACAGGTCAAAAAAGTACTGTAATTTTCTGTGATAAATTGAAAGATCTCGGATTTAAGCATGCGTTTAAGGCAGGTATTTCTTTGGTAAAGATGATCTAATTATACCTCAAAATAAAGAACAGTTGATAGATGAAACTAAACAACTAATCAAAGATTATGAAAATCAGTATTCTGAAGGGTTAATTACTAGAGGAGAGAAGTATAATAAAGTAGTTGATGCTTGGTCTAAATGTACTGACAAAGTTGCATCTGAAATGATGAAAGGAATATCAGCGACTAACAAATCTGATAAAGGATTAGATATAAACTCTGTATTCATGATGGCAGACTCTGGTGCAAGAGGCTCGGCTGCTCAAATGAAACAATTAGCAGGTATGAGGGGTTTAATTGCAAAACCATCAGGTGAAATTATTGAGTCACCAATAACATCTAACTTCAAGGAAGGTCTTACTGCACTTGAATACTTTAATTCTACACACGGAGCTAGAAAAGGTTTAGCTGACACAGCTTTAAAAACCGCTAACTCAGGTTATCTAACAAGACGATTATGTGATGTCGCTCAAGATTTAACTGTAACCAAAAAAGATTGTGACTGCAAAAGCCGTGGAAGTATTACTTTATCTGAAATTATTGAAGGTGGCAATATAATTGTAAGTTTATCAGAAAGAGCCCTAGGAAGAGTAGTGGCTGCAGATGTTAAAAATCCAATATCTGGTGAAGTAGTTATTAAAAAAGGTCATATGATTGATGAGGCAGATTGTGAAAAAATTGATGCCGCAGGAGTAAAGTCTATAAAAGTTTATTCTGTTATAACATGTGGTTCTAAAGAAGGTGTCTGCGCAATGAGTTATGGTCGTGACCTATCAAGAGGTAAAATGGTAAATGTTGGAGAGGCAATTGGCATGATCTCTGCACAGTCTATAGGTGAACCAGGAACTCAATTAACAATGAGGACTTTTCACGTTGGTGGAACAGCATCAATTAAACAAGATTCTCAAATTGTAAGTAAAAGTGATGGAATTTTAAAAATAATAAATACCAATCTTCTTGAAGACTCTAAGAAAAATTTAATTGTTATGGGCAGAAATACACAAATTAGTTTAGAAGATGAAAAAGGCGTACAAATTGCAATTTATAAAGTTCCTTACGGTTCAAAACTATTTTTCAAAAATGAAGACAAGGTTAAGAAAAATTCAAAGATTTGTGAGTGGGATCCTTATACAACACCAGTAATTGCAGAAAAAAGTGGAATAGTAAATTTTGTAGATTTAATTGACGGAGTCTCATTATCAGAGACACTTGATGAAACCACTGGTATTTCATCAAAGTCAGTTATTGATTGGAGATCTCAATCAAAAAACACAGACTTAAAACCCAGAATTACATTAAGAGATGAAAAAGGTAATGTTATTAAAAAAGCTGATGACAATGAGGCAAGATATTATTTAGTGCCAGACTCAATTCTTTCAGTTCAAGATGGACAAAAAATTTTTGCTGGTGATGTTATAGCGCGTTTACCTAAAGAAACATCGAAAACAAAAGATATTACCGGAGGTTTACCTAGAGTAGCTGAATTATTTGAGGCACGTAAAGCAAAAGATAGTGCAATAATTGCAGAAAATAATGGTAAAGTAATTTTTGGCAAAGAAGTTCGTGGAAAACAAAGAGTCTCAATTGTTTCATCAAATAATGAAAGTTCAAATTATTTAATTCCAAAAGGAAAACACATTAACTTCAACCAAGGTGAAGAAATTAAAAAAGGGGAATATTTATTAGATGGACAACCTTTGCCACATGATATTTTAAGAATATTAGGTATTGAAGAATTAACTGAATATTTTGTGAACCAAGTTCAAGAAGTTTATAGATTACAGGGAGTTATAATAAATGATAAACATATAGAAACAATATTGAGACAAATGTTGAAAAAAATTGAAATTAAAACATCTGGTGACTCTGATTTATTACCAGGTGAAATTATTGATAGATTCAAATTTGATAGTATGAATGAAGAACTTAAAAAAGATGGAAAAAAACCAGCTACTGGCGAGAGAGTTTTAATGGGTATTACTAAAGCATCGTTACAAACTGACTCTTTTATTTCTGCCGCTTCGTTTCAAGAGACAACACGTGTTCTTACCGACGCAGCTATCAGAGGTAAGGTTGACACATTAGTTGGATTAAAAGAGAATGTGATAGTTGGTAGGTTAGTTCCTGCTGGAACAGGCTCAATTAAGAACAAATGGAATAAAAAAGCTCTTGATGACGATCAAAAATTCATTGCTGAACAAGAAAAGATTGAACAGCCTGAAACCCCTGTAAATCAATAGTAATTTAGCGTTAAATTCCTCGTTTTAGTTTGACAAATTACAAATCTATAGTATTTTCACCAAGAATTTTGGTTGGAATGTAGTGCCCTTGTAGCACTAAACGCTACCATACACAGGTCACTAGAGTATTTCTTCCAAAATATAATTATTATGCCAACAATAAACCAATTGTTAAGAAAAAAGAGAATTAAACCTAAGGCTAGGGATAGAGTCCCTGCGTTAGAGAAATCTCCACAGAAGAGAGGTGTCTGTGTAAAAGTTTACACAACCACACCAAAAAAACCTAACTCAGCTTTGAGAAAAGTTGCAAGGGTAAGACTTTCAAACGGTCACGAAGTAACCTCTTATATTCCTGGCGAAGGTCACAATCTTCAAGAACACTCCGTTGTTTTAATAAGAGGTGGTAGAGTAAAAGACTTACCAGGTGTTCGATATCATATCTTAAGAGGTAATCTAGACACTCAGGGTGTAACGGGAAGAAAACAGCAAAGATCTAAATACGGAGCAAAAAAAGGTAAGTAAAATGTCTAGAAAAAAAAGCGCTCCTAAAAAACTTAATGTTATTGACCCAAAATATAAGTCAGTAATTATTCCAAAACTAATAAATTCACTAATGTATGATGGAAAAAAAACTATTGCTGAAAAAATTGTTTATGATGCTATAGACAAAATTAAATCTAAATCAAAAGATGAACCAATCACTGTTTTCAACCAAGCAATTAGCAATATTAAGCCAACCGTAGAAGTAAGATCGAGAAGAGTTGGTGGAGCCACTTACCAAGTTCCTGTTGAGGTAAAAGCAAAAAGATCACAAGCACTAGCAATAAGATGGTTAATAGATGCCTCAAGAAAAAGAAAAGATAAAAAAATGTCTGATAAAATCTTTAATGAAATTTTTGATGCTTATCAAAACAGAGGTTCAGCAATTAAAAAGAAAGAGGATACACATAAAATGGCAGAGTCAAATAAAGCCTTTGCTCATTTTAGATGGTAAAAGAACATGCCTAGAACTCATAAATTAAATATGTATAGAAACATCGGTATCATGGCTCACATAGATGCTGGTAAAACAACTACGACTGAAAGAATTCTTTATTATACCGGTAAGAGTCATAAAATTGGAGAAGTCCATGATGGTGCAGCTACTATGGATTGGATGGAACAAGAACAAGAAAGAGGTATTACAATTACCTCTGCAGCAACAACATGTTTTTGGAGAGACCACAGAATTAATATTATTGATACGCCTGGACACGTTGATTTTACAATTGAAGTAGAAAGATCATTAAAAGTTTTAGATGGAGCAGTAGCTGTCTTTGATGGCGTTGCTGGAGTAGAGCCACAATCTGAAACTGTGTGGAGACAGGCTGACAAATATAAAGTTCCAAGAATTTGTTTTGTAAACAAATTAGACAGGACCGGTGCCGATTTTTTTAGATGCGTAGATATGATCAAAGATAGACTAGGTGCCAAACCCATGGTTATGCAAATTCCTATTGGAATCGAATCATCATTACAAGGTGTTGTTGATTTGGTAAAAATGAAAGCAATTGTTTGGAAAAATGAAGATTTAGGTGCTGCATGGGAAGAAAAAGAAATTCCAGAAGATTTAAAAGAAATTTGTGAAAAATATAGACAAGAACTTGTTGAAACAGCTGTAGAGCAAGATGAAGAATTGATGGAAAGTTACCTGAATGGCGATCAAATTAAAAATGAAGATTTGATAAGATGTGTGAGAAAAGGATGTTTAAATTTTGATTTCGTTCCAGTTCTAACTGGATCTGCATTTAAAAACAAAGGGGTTCAACCATTGTTGGATGCTGTTGTTGATTATCTCCCTAGCCCAGAGGATATCGGCTCAATTAAGGGAACAAAACCTGGATCAGAGGATGTAGTTGAAATGAAATTTCAAGATAGCGCTCCTTTTTCAGCACTTGCCTTTAAAGTTGCAAACGATCCATTTGTTGGATCTTTAACATTTATAAGAATTTATTCAGGCACAGTAAAATCAGGTACTGGAATTTATAACACATCAAAAGATAAAGAGGAAAGAGTTGGACGAATGCTTTTAATGCACGCAAATTCGAGAGAAGATATAAAAGAGGCTAATGCAGGTGATATAGTTGCTCTAGCAGGCTTAAAATATACTATTACCGGCCATACTTTAGCGGATGAGGAAAGTCCTGTTTTACTGGAACCTATGGAGTTCCCGGATCCAGTTATTGAAATTGCTGTTGAGCCTAAGACCAAAGGTGACCAAGAAAAAATGGGAGAGGCTTTAGGTAGATTAGCAAAAGAAGACCCATCTTTTAGAGTTACTTCTGATGAAGAGTCTGGACAAACAATTATTAAAGGAATGGGAGAACTTCATCTAGATATAATTGTCGATAGAATGAAAAGAGAATTTAAAGTAGAGGCAAATGTTGGTGCCCCTCAAGTAGCATATAGAGAAACAATACTTAAACAGTCAGAATTTGATTATACTCATAAAAAACAAAGTGGTGGCGCAGGTCAATTTGCGAGAGTTAAACTCTCAATTGAACCTTTAGAACCTGGAAAAGGTAGAGAGGTTGAAAGTAAAATCAAAGGCGGTGCTATTCCAAAAGAGTTTATACCAGGTGTTGAAAAAGGTATTGAGAGCGTTTCTGACAGTGGAATATTAGCCGGATTTCCAATTATTGATTATAAAGTGACAATACTAGATGGATTACATCATGATGTCGACTCGAGTGTTTTAGCTTTTGAGTTAGCATCAAGACAATGCTTTAAAGAAGCTTGTAACAGAGCAACTTTAAAATTACTTGAACCAATTATGAGAGTTGAAGTGGTAACACCTGAGGATTACATGGGTGATGTGATTGGTGACTTAAATAGTAGAAGAGGTCAGATAAACACTCAAGAGCAAAGGGGTAACGCTACAGTAATTACAGCTATGGTTCCTTTAGCTAATATGTTTGGATATATAAATGCATTAAGATCTATGTCACAAGGACGAGCACAATATTCAATGTTTTTTGATCACTACGATAAAGTTCCACAAAACGTACAAGATGAAGTTACAAAAAAGACAGGTTCAAATGGATAAACAAAATATTAGAATAAAATTAAGAGCCTACGATAATAAAGTATTAGATCAATCAACTGAAGAGATAGTTAATACAGTTAAAAGAACTGGTGCAAACATTAAGGGACCAATACCTTTACCAACCAAAATAGAGCGATATACTGTTTTAAGATCACCTCATATTGATAAAAAAAGTCGAGAACAATTCGAAACAAGAACTCACAAAAGATTAATAGATATTATAGAGCCAACACCACAAACTGTTGAAGCTTTGATGAAACTAGATTTAGCATCAGGTGTAGACGTAGAGATTAAAATATGATTCAGGAAATTGGACTTATTGGAAAGAAAATTGGTATGACGAGGGAATTTTATAAATCTGGTCAGTCGGTGCCTGTCACAGCTGTTAAAATCGACAAAGGAAGGATAATCCAACTAATTTCAAAAGATCAAAGAGGTTATAATGCTATTCAGGTTGGATTTGGAAAAATTAAAAATTCAAAACTTTCAAAACAAATGAAGGGTTTCTTCTCTAAAAGAAACACTGAACCGAAAAAAATTTTAAAAGAATTTAGGGTATCTAAATTAGATATTTATAAAGAAGGTAATGAGCTTGGAATAGAAATTTTTAAAGATGCGAAATTTGTTGATATTCGTTCTAAAACAATTGGTAAAGGATTTGCTGGAGCAATGAAAAGACATAATTTTGGAGGTCTAAGAGCATCACATGGTGTTTCAATTTCTCATAGAGCACATGGTTCGACTGGTCAAAACCAGGATCCAGGTAAAGTTTTTAAAGGGAAGAAAATGGCAGGTCACATGGGAAGTAAAATGAGAACTAAACAAAATATTGAAATTATCAAAACTGATTTAGAAAATGATATTATGTATTTAAAAGGATCGATTCCTGGTTCAAGAAATACCGAAGTTCTAGTTAAACAATCAGTTAAAAATATAAGAAAACTCACTATGTCAGAGAAAATTGAGAAAATGGAAAAATTGAAAAAAGTTCCGGAAAAGAAAAAAAAATAAATGAAAATTGAAAAAATAAATCTTGAGGGAAAAAAAAGCTCAGTTGAAGTTAAAGACTCAATCTTTTCTTCAAAAATCAATAAGAAATTAATCAGTTCTGTTATTTATAAGACTAACGCTAATTACAAAGGAAGAAGCTCTAAAACAAAACAAAAGAATGAGATTATTGGATCTACTTCAAAAATCTACGCACAAAAAGGAACAGGTAATGCAAGACACGCAAGTAGAAAAGCTCCAATTTTCGTAGGCGGTGGTATAGCTCATGGTCCAAAAGGAAGAAATAGTTATAAAATTAGAAAATTAAATAAAAATGAAAAAAGACAGAGTATTAGCTCTATTTTATCAAAAAAATTTAAACTCAAAGACGTAATTGTTTTTGATGACTTTTCTAAAGAAATAAAAAAAACAAAAGAAATGTACAAAATCTTGAAAAAGTTTGATGCTAAGAACTCAATTTTGATTTTAGATAGAAATTCTAAAGATAAAATATTTAGGGCTACAAAAAATATTCCTAACGTAAAATGTACAGATATAGGTCATTTTAGTGCATACGATATTTTGAAATTTAAAAAAATTATTTTTACAGAAACATCAGTAAAAGAATTAGAAAAAAGGTATAATTAATGAACAAAGTAAGCTTATACGATACAATAATCTCCCCAGTGATTACTGAGAAGTCTTCAAATATGTCTTCTCAAAATAAAGTTGTTTTTAAGGTAAGGGACGATGCTAACAAAAAAACTCTAAAGAAAAATATTGAAAAATTATTTAAAGTAAACGTAGTAAAAGTGAATATTATTAACAAAAAATCTATTTTAAAATTTACCAGGGGCAGAAACAGTAGAGTCAAAGGTTACAAAAAAGCAGTGATTACATTAAAAAAAGGTCAATCTATTGATCTAACAACAGGAATATAAAATGGCATTAAAAACATTCAAACCTTATACCAAATCTGTAAGAGGAACTATTCTTGTTGATAGAAAAAATCTTTGGAAAGGCAAACCATTTAAACCGCTTACATCAGTTAAAAATTCATCAAGCGGAAGAAATAATCTTGGAAGAATTACAGCTAGAAATGTTGGTGGCGGACATAAGCAAAAATATAGAAATGTAGATTTTTATAGAAAAAAATTTGGTGAAAAAGCTGAGGTAGAAAGAATTGAATACGATCCTAACAGATCATGTCACATAATGTTAGTCAAATTTCCTGATGGTGAAAGATATTACTATTTAGCCCCTAAAGAAATTAAAGTTGGTGATAAAATCTCCAATGGACCAAATTCTGAAATCAAAGTAGGAAATTGCTTACCATTATCTGAAATACCTGTTGGTGTTGATATACATAATGTAGAAATTAATCCTGGTGGTGGCGGAAAAATCGCGAGATCTGCAGGAACGTCTGTTTCTATTTCAGGTAATGATGGGAGTTATTCAATTGTAAAGATGGCATCAGGAGAAGTTAGAAGAATCGACTCTAGAGCAATGGCCACTATTGGAGTTCTTTCAAACCCTGATCAAAAAAATATTAAAATTGGTAAGGCAGGTAGATCAAGATGGCTTGGAAGAAGACCTCACACAAGAGGAGTTGTGATGAATCCGGTTGATCACCCTCACGGTGGTGGCGAAGGTAAATCTGCAGGTGGAAGACACCCTGTTTCAAGAAAAGGTCAATCTGCAAAAGGCTTGAAAACAAGGGATAATAAAAGAACAGATAAATTTATAATTAGAAGAAGAAAGAAAAAGAAAGGTTAGAATGACTAGATCAGTTTGGAAAGGTCCATTTGTTGAAGAAAGCTTAATTAAAAAAGCTGAAAAACAAAGAAATGAGTCTGGTAAAAAGCCTATTAAAACGTGGTCGAGAAAATCAACGATAATTCCAGATTTTGTTGGTTTAAGTTTTTTAATTTATAATGGTAAAAAATTTATTCCGCTCACTGTTTCTGAAGATATGGTTGGACATAAGTTTGGAGAATTTGCACCAACGAGACAATTTTTTGGTCATACACCAGCCGATAAAAAAGCCAAAGCTGAAGAAACTAAACCTGCAGAGAAGAAATAAAAATGAGTAAAAAAAATAAAAAAGAAACAAATTTAGTGAGGTCGGTAAATAAAAACATTAGATCTAGCACTAGAAAGCTTAATCCAATTTTAAAAGGTATTGTTGGAAAAAAAGTTGATTTGGCTATCAGAGATCTTGATTTTTCAAATAAAAGAATATGCAAGGATATCAAAAAAACTTTATCATCAGCTATTGCAAATGCGGAAAATAATTTTCAATATGATATTGATAAACTTTTTGTTAAAGAAGCTTTCTGCGGTAAACAAATTACTATGAAAAGGTTTAGACCAAGAGCAAAAGGAAGGGCAGCTCCTATCTTAAAACCGTACTCAAATTTAACAATTATATTGTCAGAAAAATTACAAACAAAAGAGGCTAAAGATGGGACAAAAGGTTAATCCAGTAGGTTTAAGATTAGGTGTTAATAGAGGATGGGATTCCGTCTGGTATGCAAAAAAAAAGGATTTCGGTAAATTTTTGATCGAAGACTTTAGAATAAGAGAATACATAAAAAAAAACGTTATTAACTCTGGAGTTTCAAAAGTGATGATAGAAAGAACTTCAAAAAAATGTTTTGTAACAATTTATACTTCAAGACCCGGTTTTGTAATTGGTAAAAAAGGAAGTGATATTGAAAAGATTAAAGAAAAACTATCTAGACTAACTACAAATGAGGTAAATCTTAATATTAAAGAGGTAAAAAAACCAGAGACAAACAGTTATTTAGTAGCTGAAAATATATCCCAACAGTTGGTTAAAAGAATTTCATATAGGAGAGCTATGAAAAGAGCTATGCAGTCAGCATTAAGATTAGGCGCAAAGGGTATAAAGGTATCTGTGAGTGGGAGATTAGGTGGAAACGAAATTGCAAGGACAGAATGGCTAAGAGACGGAAGTATTCCTTCTCACACTTTAAGAGCGGACATAGACTATGCAGAAGCGGAAGCTTTAACAACTTATGGAATTATTGGTATTAAAGTTTGGATATATAAAGGTGAAATTTTTACGAAAGAGTTTAGTCAGGAAACAAACAAGAGATAATTATGCTACAACCAACTAGAACAAAATTTAGAAAAGCACATAAAGGTCGTATTCATGGAAATGCGTCTAGATGCAATAAAATGAATTATGGTTCCTTTGGACTAAAAGCATTGCAGCCAGAAAGAGTAATTTCAAAACAAATAGAGGCGGCTAGAGTTGCTTTAACAAGACATATGAAAAGACAAGGTAGAGTTTGGACAAGAGTTTTTCCAAATATACCCGTTTCAAAAAAACCAACTGAAGTTAGAATGGGAAAAGGTAAAGGTTCACCAGAATTTTGGGCATGTAGAGTCAAACCAGGAAGAATTTTATTTGAAGTTGATGGAGTATCCGAACAAATAGCAAAAGAAGCATTATATAAGGCTTCAGCAAAACTACCAATTAAAACAAAGTTCATAAGAAGGATCTCATAATGAAGAAAAATGAAATAAAGAAATTTACCAAGGATCAAGCATTGAAAAATTTAGACAAACTTAAAAAAGATTTATTTAATTTGAGATTCCAAAAAATAAACGGACAACTTACAAACCCTTCAAAAATATCTCAGACTAAAAAGGACATATCAAGAATGAAAACATTAATTGGAAGGAAAAAAAGTGCCTAAAAAAATACTAAGTGGAATAGTAGTGAGTGATAAACCACATAAAACAATAACAGTAATGGTTGAAAGAAAATTTCAGCACCCTACCTTGAAAAAGGTTGTAAAAGTAAGAAAAAAATTTAGTGCACATGATGAAAAAAATAAATTTAAAAATGGAGATAAAGTTAAGATAATTGAGTGTAGACCATATTCAAAGACAAAAAAGTTTGAAGTACTAGGAGACAATAAATGATACAGGTTCAAACTGAACTATTTGTAGCAGATAATACAGGTGCAAAAAAAATTGAGTGTATAAAGGTGCTTGGAGGCTCGAAAAGAAGATACGCAAGTATAGGTGACACAATTGTTGTTGCAGTAAAAGAAGCTATACCTAAAGGCAAAGTTAAAAAAGGTTCGGTTCATAAAGCTGTAGTTGTAAGAGTAAAAAAAGGAATTCACAGAGACGATGGATCAAAAGTAAGATTTGATAATAATGCAGCTGTTTTGACAGACGACAAAGGCGAACCTATTGGAACTAGAATTTTTGGACCAGTCACAAGGGAATTAAGAAGTAGAGGGCAAATGAAAATTATATCATTAGCCCCGGAGGTAATATAGATGATCAAGAAAGGTTTAAATGTAAAAGTGCTTGTTGGAAAAGATAAAAATAAAACAGGTGAAATTATAGAATTAGATAGAAAGAGAAATAGAGCAAAAATAAAAGGGATCAACATGATAAAAAAACATCTTAAAACTACAAAAGAGAGAAAAGGTGGAATAGTCGATAAAGAAAGTTTTGTTCATTTATCGAATCTAAAATTGGAAAGAAAACAAGACAAAAAAAAGGCAGTTAAAAAATGACACCAAGATTAAAAACATTATATCACAAGGAAGTTAAAACCGTACTCAAAGAAAAATATGGTTTTAAAAATCTTAATATGGCGCCTAAATTTGAAAAAGTTGTTCTAAATATGGGTCTGGGAATAGATGGAAACGATTCAAAAATATTTAAATCTTGCGAAGAGGATTTAGCTAAAATTGCTGGACAAAAACCTGTCTCAACGAAGTTTAAAAAATCCATTTCAAATTTTAAAACACGTAAAGATACGAAAGCTGGACTCAAGGTCACTTTACGAAAAAATAAAATGTATGAATTTATAGATAGACTTGTAAACATCGCGCTTCCAAGAATAAAAGATTTTAGAGGTCTTTCCACAAAAGGTATCGATAAGTTTGGTAATTTCACCTTTGGTGTTAAGGAGCATATTATATTTCCCGAAGTAAATTTTGATAAGGTAGATAAAATAAGAGGTTTAGATATTACAATAGTAATTAAATCAAATTCTAAAGAGCATAGCTTAGAATTATTAAAGAAATTTAATTTTCCATTTAGAGAAGAAAGGAGCAACTAATGGCAAAACTCAGTTCAATAAATAAGAATAATAGGAGAAGAAAGTTATCAGATAGATTTTATATAAAAAGAAAAAAACTAAAATTAATTATAATGAATAAAAAATTACCTCTAGAAGAAAGGTTTAAAGCTCAACAACAATTATCAAAATTACCAAGAAATTCGGCGAAGACTAGAGTAAGAAATAGATGTGAAATCACAGGTAGACCGCACGGTGTTTACAGAAAATTAAGAATATCAAGAATAGCTCTTAGACAGCTAGGCCTGCAGGGTAAAATTCCTGGTATGATAAAATCAAGTTGGTAGAAAGGAAAATTATATGAGTTTAACAGATCCAATAGGAGATATGCTAGCGAGAATAAAAAACTCGCAATTAAGAAATCATAAAAAAGTAGAAATGCCTTCATCAAATTTTAAGATGAAGATTGCAGACGTTTTAAAAAATGAAGGATATATAAACGGGTTTAATGTTGATAAAAATGATACCAAACAAGTTTTAATTATTGATTTAAAGTATAATTCTGGATCTCCAGTAATAAGTGTAATCGAGAGAGTATCTAAACCGGGTAGAAGAGTTTTTTCTAGCGCTCAAAGCTTACCAAAAATAAACAACGGACTAGGAATTGCAATTATATCTACGCCAAAAGGTGTTATGACAGATATAGATGCAAGAAAACAAAAAGTTGGTGGAGAAATAATTTGTAAGGTATTTTAATGTCTAAAATAGGTAAAATAAGTATTAATATTCCAGAAAAGGTCAAAGTCGCTTTAGCAGGATCGGATATCAATATCGAAGGACCTCTTGGTAAACAAAAGTTAAAAATTAATTTAGAGATGTTCGATCTTAAAATTGATGATGGCAAGAACGTTTCAATAAAACCAAAGAAATTAGATGATGATACAAAAAGATTATGGGGAATGAATAGAAGTCTAATTAATAATGCAATAATAGGAGCTAGTGTAGGTTTTGAAAAAGTACTTGAGTTAAGTGGTGTAGGTTACAGAGCAGCATTAAAAGGAAAACAATTGAATCTTCAACTAGGTTTTAGTCATGATATTAATTTTGATATTCCCGAAGATGTAAAAATTTTAGTTGAAAAACAAACAACTATTAAAATATCGGGTGTTGATAAACAAAAAGTTGGCATGATTGCATCAAAAATTAAATCTTTTAGACCACCTGAACCCTATAAAGGAAAAGGAATTAAAGAAAAAGGTCAATATATATTAAGAAA
>CACAUR010000010.1 GCA_902535745.1 uncultured Pelagibacteraceae bacterium | reverse complement strand
ATCAATGGCAGAAGCAGTTAAAGACTCTGGATTAGAGGATAAAGACGTAAGTAATATATCAACAGGGATGATAATGGGTTCGGGGGGACCATCTATTGAAAATGTAATTTTAGCAGCTGATAAAACAAGAGCAAAAAGCCCGAAAAGAATGGGTCCGTTTGTAGTACCAAGAACTATGTCAAGCACTGCTTCTGCAACATTAGCAGTTCCATTTAAAATTAAAGGCGTTAATTATACTATCAGTTCAGCATGCGCAACTAGTGGACACTGTATTGGTAATGCTATGGAACTAATTCAATTAGGCAAACAAAAAATTATTTTTGCTGGAGGAAGTGACGAAGTTCATTTCGCTATGACTGCAATGTTTGATGCAATGACTGCATTGTCTTCAAAATACAATGACACACCAGAAAAAGCTTCAAGACCTTATGACAAAACTAGGGATGGATTCGTTATAGCTGGTGGTGGAGGAGTTTTGGTTTTAGAGGAATATGAACATGCAAAAGCAAGAGGAGCAAAAATTTACGCAGAATTGACTGGTTATGGCGCTACCTCTGATGGTTTTGATATGGTTGCACCTTCAGGTGAAGGAGCAGTAAGATGTATGAAAATGGCCTTAAGCACTTCAAAGAACAAAATTGATTACATAAATACACACGGAACATCCACACCTGTTGGTGATATTACAGAACTAAAGGCAGTTGGTGAAACATTTAAAGATTATAAACCAAAAATAAGTTCTACAAAATCGTTAGCTGGCCACTCATTGGGGGCCACTTCAGTTCACGAGGCAATTTATAGTTTAATAATGATGAAAAATAGTTTTATAGCAGCATCTGCAAATATTACTGACATGGATGATGAAGCTAAAAAGTATCCGATAGTTACTAAAGTTGAAAAAGGTGTTAATTTAAACTCTGTTATGTCTAATAGTTTCGGTTTTGGTGGAACTAATGCAACGCTAGTTTTTGAAAAGGTTTAATTTATGGATCTAATGAAGGGAAAAAAAGGACTAATCATGGGTGTTGCAAATGAGAGGTCTATTGCATGGGGAATATCCCAAAAATTAGCTGAAGCGGGTGCAGAATTAGCATTCACTTACCTCGGAGACGCTCTCAAAAAAAGAGTTAGACCTTTAGCAGAAAAATTAAATTCGAAAGTTACATTTAGTTGCGATGTCGAGAAAAAAGAAGAAATAGTAAAATTATTCGAAGATATTAAAAAACAATGGGGTCAAATTGACTTTGTTGTTCATGCAGTAGCATTTTCAGATAAATCAGAATTGTCAGGCGAGTATCTCAATACAACTAGAGAAAATTTTTTAAGAAGTATGTTAATTTCGTGTTTTTCATTTACAGAGGTTGCAAAAGAGGCATCTAAGATAATGAAAGATAAAGGAAGTATGCTCACATTAACTTATGAGTCTACAAAGGCAATCCCAAATTATAATGTTATGGGAGTTTGTAAATCTGCATTAGAGGCAAGTGTAAAATATCTTGCAAGAGATTTGGGTTCAAAAAAAATAAGGGTTAATGCAATTAGTGCTGGTCCAATTAAAACGCTCGCTGCATCTGCAATTGGCGATGCTAAGTTTCTATACAAGTGGAACGAGGATCATTCTTTTTTAAAAAGAAATGTTGATATTCATGATGTAGGAAATTCAGCTCTATACTTATTAAGCGATCTTGGTGGGGGTGTGACTGGTGAAATTCATTATGTTGATGCAGGTTACAACAAAGTTGGGATGCCTGATCCAAAAAATATATCATAAGTCATGTTAGAAATTCTTCTATCAGTTTTTGTTTTACTAGTTGTTTTAATGTACTTATTCAGACCAACTTCCAAAAATGAAAAAGATCATTTCAATGATAAAAATAATTGGAGAGGCGGATTTTGATTTTTTAAAAAATATTAATTAATAGGTTTTCTTTTATAAATTTTTCTCAGCAAATTTTTTATTCCAAATTCTCTTGACTTTATTTTTTTTGATCTATTCAAAAAACCTTCTTCATTTTTTGTAATAATTGCATAACCAGAGTCTCTGAAATAGAACTCTAAATCAAAATTTTTTTTATTCTGATTAAATATTTCAAGGATCTTTTTAAATGTGGATCTATTAATGTACTCACTAAATTCTTTATCTCTTTCCTGATTTTTAGAGTAAGGAAGCCAACTTATATCATCAATTATACAAATACCTCCTTTTTTTAGGAAATTATAATAATGATAAAAAACTTTTTCTACATGGTTTGGCTCATGTAAAGAGTCTATAAGTATGAAATCTAAGTGTTTTGTAATAAATTTATCAACTTTTTTGAAATTATCGTCACTAGCATGAATAAATTTCCATCTATCGCTTTTAATTACATTTGAACAATCTTTAATATCAACTGAGGTTAAAAAACCATCATTTGAGTGGCATAATTCAATAAATTTTTTTGTTGAAAATCCTTGTCTGACGCCTAATTCTAGTATTTGTATTTTATCTATGTGCTGAATTTTTTTTATGATATAATCCAACTTATTCTTCATATTCAGTAAGATAGACCTCTTTTCAAAAAAATTTATATAGCAGCTTGTTTAATAGATAATTTTACTTTTCCTCTATCAAAACCTATAACTTTTACTTTAACCTCATCACCCTCTTTTACCACGTCAGTTACTTTTGCCACTCTCTTATCTGCAAGCTCTGAAATATGCACGAGTCCATCTTGTTTACCTAAGAAATTTACAAAAGCTCCAAATTCCATAATCTTCATAACTTTGCCGTTATAAATTTTATTAAGTTCAGCTTTTGCTGTTAAATCTTTGATCATTTGCATGGCTTTGTTTCTAGAATCTTCATCCGGTGCCGCTACAGTGACTACTCCTTCATCATTCACATCTACTTTAGCTCCTGACTTTTCAACAATTTCTCTTATGGTAGCTCCGCCCTTACCGATAACAGTTGCTATATCTTTTTTATCGACTGTTATTTTTTCCATTTTTGGAGTGTGTTTACCGACGCCACTTCTTGATTTAGCTAGAGCTTTATTCATCTCACCTAAAATATGAACTCTTCCATCTTTGGCCTGCTTCAATGCTTGCTCCATAATTTCAAAGGTAATACCTGTAATTTTAATATCCATTTGAAGAGAAGTAATTCCATCCTTAGTCCCAGCAACTTTGAAATCCATATCTCCTAGGTGATCCTCATCTCCAAGAATATCTGAAAGAACACTAAAGTCATCTCCCTCTTTAATTAATCCCATCGCAATACCTGCTACAGGTTCTTTAATTGGAACTCCTGCATCCATTAATGCTAGTGATGAACCACATACTGTTGCCATTGAGGAAGATCCGTTCGACTCAGTAATTTCAGAAACTATTCTAAAAGTATATGGAAAGTTTTCTTTAGAAGGTAATGAAGAATTGATAGCTCTCCATGCTAATTTTCCATGGCCTATTTCTCTTCTTCCAGTTCCAATTCTACCTGTTTCTCCAACTGAAAATGGGGGAAAATTATAGTGAAGCATAAATCTTTCTCTTTTTAGACCATCTAAACTTTCAATTCTTTGTTCATCATCTGAAGTTCCTAAAGTTGTAGTTACAATAGCTTGTGTTTCTCCTCTAGTAAATAATGCAGATCCATGAACTCTGGGTAGTATTCCAACCTCACACATAATCGGTCTCACATCAGCAAGTCCTCTACCGTCAATACGATTTTTGTTTTTCAAAATATCTGTCCTAACTATTGCTTTTTCGATATTCTTAAGTTCATGCATTACATCAAGCTCCGTAAATTTCTCGTCTTCTTCATACATTTTTTTTGCTTTCTCAGTGACTTCAGAGATTAAATTTGATCTATCTTGTTTAATTTTAATAGAAAATGCTTTCTTTAAATCTTTGGTAAATTCACTCTCTAATTTTTTCTTAACCTCAGAGAGATCTTTTTTCTCAACTGCCCAATCAGGTTTTTTACATTCCTTCGCTAAATCTTCGATCATTTTGATAACAGGCACAAATCCTTCATGACCAAATTTAACTGCATCTAACATTTGTTGTTCTGTTAGTCCACCAGCCTCTGACTCTACCATCAGAACAGCATCTTTTGTGCCGGCTACAACTAAATCTAACTTTGAATTTTCTAATTCTGTTTTAGACGGGTTTAAAACATATTTTCCATCGATAAAACCAACTCTAGATGCGCCAACAGGACCCATAAAAGGCATACCTGAAATAGCTAAAGCAGCTGAAGAGGCAATGATTGATAAAATATCAGCTTCATTTTCTTTATCATACGAAATAACTGTAGGTAATACTTGTACCTCATTTTTGAATTCATCTGGAAACAAAGGTCTTATTGGCCTGTCAATTAATCGAGAAATAAGAGTTTCACTCTCAGTTGGTCTTGCTTCCCTTTTGAAATATCCTCCGGGAATTTTACCACCAGCATAATATTTTTCCTGATAATTAACTGATAATGGAAAGTAGTCCACATCTGGATTAACTTTTTTTGCTCCTACTGCTGTTGCCAAAACTACAGTCTCACCACAAGTGGCGATGATTGCCCCATCCGCTTGACGAGCAACCTTTCCTGTTTCAAGGGTAATTTTCTTTCCCCCGAAATCTATTTCTTTTTTAAAAACTTTAAACATTTATTTCCTTAAGTTTAATTTGGTTAATATATTTTTATAAGCATCAGATTTATTTTTCTTAAGATAATCTAATAATTTCTTTCTTTTATTCACTGCCTTTAATAATCCCACTGAGGAGTGTTTATCTTTTTTAAATTTCTTCATGTGGCCCGACAAATTTTCTATTTTATCAGTTAGTAAGGCAATTTGTGCTTCCGATGATCCAGTGTCTTTTTCATGTAAAGCAACTTCTTTTAATTTTTTATTCATTTTTTCCTATTTATTTGTTTGTTTAATTAAATTCTCAATTTTTTCAGCATAATCGAAAGACTCATCTTTAACAAATAGAAGTTTAGGTAAAAACTTCATATTAATTTTCTTTGATAAAGTTTTTCTTATTACAAAAGAAAATTCTTTAAGGGTTTCTACAGTTTCGTCTGAGTTTATTCCACCAAGGGGTAGAACAAAAGTTTTTGCAGTTTTAAGATCTGGGCTCATTCTAACTTCGGTAACTGTTATTCCTTTAGTTTGTACATTTGGAAGTTTTGCCTCATCTTTTAAAAAAATCATGCTTAAAGCTTGTTTAATCATTTCACCAACTCTTAACTGTCTTTGAGTAACTGGTTTTCCTAGTTTACCCATTATACTGACCTCTCTGTTGTTTTAGAGTTATACGCTTCAATAATATCTTTTTTCTGAAAATCATTAAAATTTTGCAAGGTTATCCCACATTCTAGGCCCTCTGTAACTTGTTTTGTTTGATTTTTTTCCCTAAAAATTGATCCAATTTTTCCTGTAAAAATGACTGTTCCATCCCTAATAACTCTTGCTAAAGAGTCTTGGCTTATTTCACCCGTAGTTACTTTTGAGCCAGCGACTTTGCCGACTTTTGATACTTTAAAAATCTCTAAAATTTCTGCTGAACCAGTAATGCTTTCCTCCACGTCTGGAGATAATAAACCGGACATCTTGATTTTTACAAAGTCAATTAATTCGTAAATTATATTAAAAGATGAAATTTTTACTGCACTCTGCTCAGCAATTTTTTTTGCCTCTTTACTTGGCTTAACATTAAAAGCTATTAAAACAGCATTTGAAGCCTTTGCTAAATTTACGTCTGTTTCAGTAACCATTCCTACATCTGATAAAATTATCTTTGGTTTTACTTCATCATGTTTTATCGAACTTACAGCATTTTTAATTGCTTCAGAAGAACCATGAACATCTGATTTTATGATTATATTTAATTCCTCACTTGTTTGGTCTTTAAAAGCAGAATCTTGGGTAATAAGAGATACTTGGCCCTTTTTTGATTGAGCTTCATTAATTCTTGCTTCACTAAGAACTTTAGCTTCTTTATCAGTATCAAGAACTAAAAAATCATCTCCAGATTTCGAGGCCCCGCTTATACCTAATATTTCCACTGGAGTGGATGGTAAAGCTTCGTCAACAGATTTTCCATTATCATCGATTATAGCTCTTACTTTTCCCCACTGGGGTCCACATACAAAATGATCCCCTTTTTTTAGTTTTCCAGATGTCACAATTATATTTGCAATTGGACCCCTTCCAATATCAATTTTTGACTCTAAAACAATACCGGTTGCTTTGTTGTCATAATCTGTTTTTAAATTTAGAAGTTCAGCTTGCAAAGTTATGGACTCCAAAAGCTTATTAATATTTTTTTTTGTTTTTGCAGAAATTTCAACTGTGAGAGTATCTCCTGACAAGTCTTCAGAGATTAACTCATGTTCTAGGAGCTGATTTTTAACCTTTTGAGGATCGGCATCTGGTAAATCACATTTATTAATTGCCACAACAATAGGTACCTTCGCAGCCTTAGCATGATTGATCGACTCTATTGTTTGAGGTTTAACTCCATCATTTGCAGCAACTACTAATACAACAATATCAGTTAACTTTGAACCTCTTGCTCTCATCTCTGTAAATGCGGCATGACCAGGTGTATCTATAAAAGTTATTTTTTCATTTTTATGAGTTATTTGATATGCACCTACATGCTGAGTAATTCCACCATGTTCGCCTGAAACAATGTTTGTGCTTCTTAGCACATCTAGTACGGAAGTTTTTCCATGATCTACATGACCCATTACAGTTATTATCGGTGGTCTATTTTGAAGATTTTCAGATTTTACATCTTTAATCTTACTAACTATTTCTTCAGCTTTTTTTTCCTTTATTGGAATATGACCAAATTCTTTTATCAAGTACTCAGCGGTATCAGAGTCAATAGTATGGTTTATTGTTACTGTCACACCCATTCCCATCAAATGTTTAATGATACTTGACGATTGTTCGGCCATTCGATTTGCAAGATCTCTAATTGTAATAAATTCTGGTATATTAACTTCTCTTTTTACATTTTTTGAATTATCATCATCATTTAAGTTTTTGGTTTCTCTAAGCTCTTTTTCTCTTGCTCTTTTAATTGATGCCAAACTTCTTGATCTAAATTCTATATCTTCACTTAAAGCTCTCGATACAGTTAGTTTTAATTCTCTTTTTTTGGTTGAAAATTTATTTTTTCCATCTTTTTCTTTAGTATCTCCTTTTATTTTTTTTGTTGCCCTTTGTTCAGCTAGTTTTCTTCTTTCATAATCGCTTATTTTGGATGGAAAAGATGGTTTTCCTGTCTTAGCTGGAAAAGAAGATTTGCCTAAAAAAGTTTTTTTGGGAAATTTCGAAGATCCAGGATTATTTTTATTAAATGGTTTTGAGAATTTTTTCTCAGTAACAAACTTTTGTTTATTTTTATTGTTTGTTAATCCCTGCTTATCATATAAGTTTTTTCTGGGTTTTCCTGATATAGTTAATTTTGTTTTTTTTGTTTCCATTTTTTCTCATTTCTAATTTTTATAAATTTTATCTCTAGCTGTCATTATTAAATCATCTGCTTCTTTTTTTGAAAGAGCAAAATCCTCTAGATAACCTTTAATTTTAATTCTTTCGCCCTTGACTATATCAAAGCCACCAATTAATTCATCTGAGGCTAAATCTGCAAAATCGTTTAATGATAGAATCTTTTGTTCACCAAGAGTTAAAAGCATACCTGGTGTAAGACCTTGATGTTCCGTTAAATCGATTTGAATTCCCAGATCTTTAATCTTTTGTTGTATTTCTTCTTGGTCTTTTTGATAAAACTCTTTTGCTCTTTGGACTAACTCTTTAGCTGTTTCTTCCTCGATTCCTTCTATCTTAGATAGGTTATCTATTGCACTATCTTTAATTTCCTCAATAGTTGAAAAACCTTCTGCTACAAGGAGTTGGCCTAATGTTTCATCTACTTCAAGATTTTTCATTAGAGTATCAGTTTTGTCTTTAAATTCTGCTTGTCTTCTCTCTGACTCTTCTTTGTCTGTCATTATATTGATTTCGTAATTCAAAAGTTTCGTTGCAAGTCTTACGTTTTGTCCTCTTCTACCAATTGCTTTACTCAGGTTTTCTTCAGTTAAGATTACATCCATTTTTTTTTGTTCTATGTCTACAATTACTTTTTGAACCTCAGCGGGAGATAAAGCGTTTGAAACAACCAAAGCAGGGTCTTCTGACCAATTTACAATATCAATTTTTTCCCCTTGAAGTTCGTTGACAACTGCTTGAACTCTACTTCCTCTCATTCCTACACATGCACCGACCGGATCAAGTGATGTATCTACAGCTTTGACACAAATTTTAGCTCTACTACCTGGATCTCTAGCAGATGATTTTATCTCTATAAGACCATCGTATATCTCTGGTACTTCTTGAATAAATAATTTTTCCATGAACTTTGGATGTGCCCTTGATAGGAAAATTTGCTGACCTCTTTGTTCTCTTCTTACGTCATAACAGTAGGCCTTTACCCTGTCTCCAGCTTTGATATTCTCTCTTGGGATCATCTCATTTTTTTGAATTATTGCCTCTGTTCTTCCTAAGTCGACAATTACATTTCCAAATTCTAATCTTTTAACAATTCCACTTAATATAGAGTCTTTTTTATCTATAAAATCGTTAAATTGCCTCTCCCTTTCTGCTTCTCTAACATTAAAACTTATTACTTGTTTTGCAGTTTGTGCGGCTATTCTCCCAAAATCAAAAGATGGGAGGGGTTGCAAAACTTGATCTCCAATTTTTTTTTCTCCATATTTTTCTGCATCTTTGAGGCTTATTTCTGTATTTGTATTTTCTGGCACCTCAACAACTACTAATTTTCTAAAAAGTTCAATATCTCCGCTATCTCTATTAATTGAAACTTTTATTTCATTTTCATTCCCAAACTTTGATTTTGCCGCTTTAGCTATTCCTGTTTCCATTGAATTAATAATTAATTCTTTATCAATAGATTTTTCAAGTGCTACAGCCTCGGCTATTCTCAGTAGTTCTAATTTGTCTGCTCTTTTATTTAACATTCTTCTCCAAAAAAAAATGGGCCGAAGCCCATTTTTAAAATTTGATGATTTAAGAAATATATAGTTATTTTTAACTATTTTTTCAACTTTTACTTTGAAAATATAGTTTTTTTGTCTGTTTTTTCCCAAGAAAAAGAACCATCTCCTTCTGGTTCTCTCCCAAAATGGCCATATGCAGCTGATTTTTCATAAATTGGTTTATTAAGACCAAGCATTTCTCTTATACCTCTGGGGCTAAGATCAAAATTTTCACTTATTAATTTTTCTACATGTTTATTTTTTTCTTCATCATTATCAAATAAATCAACATAGATAGATAATGGTTTGGATACTCCTATAGCATAAGCAAGCTGTATTAAGCACTTATCAGCAATTTTTGAAGCAACAACATTTTTTGCCAAATATCTTGAAGCATATGCAGCTGATCGATCAACTTTAGTTGGATCTTTACCTGAAAAAGCGCCACCACCATGTGGTGCAGCGCCACCATATGTATCAACAATAATTTTTCTTCCTGTAAGACCACTATCTCCATCAGGTCCACCAATAACAAAGTTTCCTGTTGGATTTATGTAAATCTCTTTTTCATCTAAATTGTTTAAAAGATTTTTTGGTATTGATTTTTCAATATACGGCATTACTAATTTTCTAACTTGAGATTGATCTACATCTGCAGAATGTTGGGTTGAGATTACCACAGATTTTACATTTGCAGGTTTTCCATCTTTGTACTCTATGGTTATCTGACTTTTAGAATCTGGCTCAATATTTTTTAACTTACCAGATTTTCGATCCGCAGCCATTAATCTTAAAATCTTATGTGAATAGTGTATTGGTGCAGGCATCAAAACGTCAGTCTCATTGCATGCGTAACCAAACATAATACCTTGATCCCCAGCCCCCTCATCTTTGTTGCCAGCGGAGTCAACTCCCATGGCTATGTCAGCTGATTGAGCGTGTAGATGGCTTTCGATTTTAGTCGCCTCTCTCCATGTAAAACCATCTTGATCATAACCAATATCTTTGATGCAGTGTCTTACTTTTTCTATCAAATCATTTTTTTTAATTTCTGGACCCCTAACTTCCCCTGCAAGCACTACTTTATTTGTTGTTGTTAAAGTCTCGCAAGCTACTCTTGATTGTGGCTCAGCGCCTAAGTATGTATCTACAACCATATCAGAAATTCTATCGCAAACTTTGTCTGGATGACCTTCAGAGACGGATTCACTAGTAAATAAATAGTTCTTTTTCATTGTCTCTCCCTTATTTTTAATAAAAAAATAACCGTAATATAAAAAATTAGGAAATAAAAGAAAATCTTATTTCCTAATGAACTAAAGATTGTTTTTGATCCTTTTTTATAAGAGTCAATTTCAATTACTCCCTTTTGAGTTGATTCAATTTTTTTTATAATTTGCCCTTTACTATCAACATATGCTGAAATTCCATTATTTGCAGATCTAATTATATTTTTGCCTTCTTCGATAGATCTAAAAACAGAGTGATAAAAATGTTGATCTATACCAATTGACTTTCCAAACCATCCATCTTCTGAAATGTTTATGATAAAATCATAATTATCAGAATATTTATAAAGATCTCCTGAGTAAATAATTTCATAACATATTAGAGGAAGAAATCTTATATCATTCATTTTAATTAAATCTCTCTCACTCGCAGGACTGAAAGATTGGTATCCTTGAGTGATTTTTTTAAAGCCATAATTCTTCAAAATATTTTCAAATGGTAAATACTCTCCAAAAGGAACAAGTTTATTTTTATCATAAACACTTATCAATTTTAAATCGTTATTAAGTAGAGCCATTGAATTAAAAATTTCTGTTTCTTTATATCTAGTTATACCGACTATAATTTTATGATTATTCTGAAAATAATTTTTAAACACCGAAGAATAATCTTGAATTTCATTAAGATTTATTGATGGTAATATTCCCTCAGGATAAATATAAACTGCATCTCTATAATCAATATTTCCTGTTTCTGCCAAATCTTTTATTACTAAAGAAGGGTCTGTCCCGTCAAAAAATCTCTTTAAATCAATTTTAGGCGAAACAATTTTTACTACAGTATTCATCGAGGTATTTAGTGTATTATTGTGTTTATTTAAGACAAAATTTCCGAAAATTAAATTTGAAATAACTAAAGTTAATGCCAATAAAACTGTTATCAATTTTGATCTTGATGATACATCAAATAAAATGACTGCTGGTACTAAAAAAAATGTTACAACCAATAAATTTAAGGAATATGTTCCTACATATGATAAAATTTGTATAAATTGATTAATTTCAACTAAACTAAAAGAGATTAAGTTCCAGGGAAAACCTCCAAGCAAGTGGCCTCTTAAATATTCTATGAAAGAAAATATTAAAGCAAATAAAAAAATACTCACAATTTTTTTTCTTGGCTTGAAATAAGAAAAAATTAAAAAAGATATTCCATAAAAAGATCCAAGAAAAAGCGGAATTATTGTAATCGCAAAGGGAATTAATGGCTTGAATATTTCCTCAACCGTCAATGAGTTTGCAATCCAATAAATATTTGAAACAAAATATGCAAAGCCAAATATCCATCCGTAAAGAAAAGATGAGAAGTTTTTTTTAATTTCCAAACTTAAATAGAATAAAAGTAAAAACGGAAATGAAATGAAATTAAGATAAAAGAAATTGTACGGCGGTAAACTTAATGTAGATATTAAACCACAAACGAATGGTACAAAAAGAAAGCTAAAATTTTTAAAATAATTTCTTGTCAATTTTAATTTACTCGTTTTAAAATATCTTGCTCTTTTCTTAACATTTTTTTGTAATCTTTAAATTTAACATGATTATATCCAAGCAAGTGAAGAAGGCCATGGATCCACATTTTATCAAATTCAATACTAAAATTTGTTTTTTTTGATCTTAAATTTATAATCTCATAAGAAATAGCTATATCTCCTTTATAATTTTTATTAAAATGACTTTTCATCGGAAAAGACAAAACATCGGTCTCTTTGTTTTTTTTTCGAAATTTTTTATTAAGTTTTTTTATAAAAGTTTTATTAGTTAATAATAAAGTGAACTGGAAATTTTTTTTTTTAAATGATTTTATTGTTAAAATTTTTCTAATTTTTTTTTTAAAATAGAGACTTGGACTTTTAATTTTAGTTCTCCATTTTGGGAAATCAATAACTATTTCAGCTTTAATCATTACTCTTTACTTTGATCAGAATAAGCTTTCACTATTTTAGAAACTAACGGATGTCTAACAACATCTGAGTAATCAAAATCTACAACTGAAATTTCATTCAAATGGCCAAGAAGTTTTTTTGACCTATTCAATCCCGATAGAGATTTATTTGGTAAATCAATTTGTGAAGGATCACCATTGATTACAATTTTAGAATTTTCTCCAATTCTTGTTAAAAACATTTTGATTTGTGTATCAGTTGCGTTTTGTGCTTCATCTAAGATTGCAAATGAGTTTTTTAATGTTCTTCCTCTCATAAATGCTAATGGAGCTATTTCAATATCACCTATTTCAATTCTTTTTTGAATTTTTTCAAAATCTAACAAATCATAAAGAGAGTCGTATAAAGGTCTTAAATACGGATCTACTTTTTCTCTCATATCCCCAGGCAAAAAACCTAGTCTTTCACCTGCCTCTACTGCTGGTCTAGATAAAATTATTCTTTCAATCTTTTTATCAAGCAACATGGTTAAAGCAACTGCTACTGCGAGAAAAGTTTTTCCTGTTCCTGCAGGACCACAAGAAATAATAATATCGCTTTCTCTCAGTGCTCTTACGTAATTTTTTTGTTTTTCCGATCTTGGAATAACTGATTTTTTCGGAGTCTTGATTATATATTCAATTTTTTTGTCTGTTTTTTCGTTAATCATAAATTTGTTAATTGAAGAAATTATATCTTTTTTTTCTATCGTTCCATTTAAAATTAACTGATCTGTAAGAAAAATTATAGCATTTTTAACTAGTTCATTTTTTGTGCTAGAACTTTTGACTAGTATTGAGTTTCCCCTGGAGTATATTTTTGTCTCTGTTATTTTTTCTAGTTCTTTTAAATTATTATTAAATTCACCCACTACACCCATTAATATTTCATTGTTATTAAAAATGATGCTCAAAGTGTCGTTATCAGAATAAACAAATTTGAGATCTTTATTTAGTTTATTTAATAATGGTTTATTCAAGATTAAGCTGCCCTCATATCTGAGTTTGAGTCTATTTTTCCGAATAAATTGTTTTGATTTACTTTATCAATTTTTATTTTTAAAGTTTTTCCTACAAACTTTTCATCTCCATCAAATATCACTCCATTTAAGTATTCATTCCTTCCAAAATACATTTGGTTTTTTTTCATTTTATTTTCTACAAGCACTTCAATTTTTTTTTCCAAAAAAGATTCATTATGTTCTAATTGATATCTAAACAAAATTTTTTGAACTTTTATAAGTCTTTCTTTTGCTACTTCATAATCAATTAAATCTAAATTGGATGCAGGCGTTCCAGGTCTAGGACTAAATATAAATGAATAAGAATTTATAAATTTTATTTTACTTAAAAAACTTAAAGTATCTTTAAAATCATCCTCAGTTTCTCCTGGATGCCCAATGATGAAATCACTTGAGAATTCAATTTTAGAATTTATTTTTTTCAGTTTTTTGTAGATCTCAAAATACTTTTCAACTTTGTGACCTCTATTCATTAGTTTTAAAACTTTGTCTGAACCACTTTGAATTGGCAAATGAACAAAGGGTTGTAACTTTTTTGAGTATGAATAACACTCAATTAAGTCATCGGTCATGTCCCTTGGATGAGACGTCGTGTACCTAATCCTCTTAATTTCTGTAAATTTTTCTAACTTATTTATTAAGTCTGACAATCTATATACTTTTGATTTATCTTTAAATGAATATGCATTTACATTTTGTCCAAGTAAAATGATTTCTTTTGCTCCGCTTTTTACCAAATCTTGAGCCTCTGAAATAATTTTTTCAAAAGGCCTTGAGTATTCAGGGCCTCGTGTATATGGGACTACACAAAAACTACAGAACTTATCACATCCTTCTTGAATTGTAAGAAATGACGAAACGTTGCTGGAGGTATTCTTTATCTTATCTAAATAATCAAACTTATATTTTGTTTCAAATTCTGTAAATTCTTTACGACCTTTTCTATATTTTGAAATTAAAGAATTAATTTGGTGATAAGATTGAGGACCTACAACTATATCAATGTAAGGTTCCCTTTTTAACATTTCCTCATTCTCTGCTTGAGCAACACATCCTGCAACAACAAGTATTGGTTTTTTCTTATCTCTAAAGATTTTCTTAACTCTACCAACTTCATGATAAACTTTTTCCTTTGCTTTATCTCTAATATGACAAGTATTTATAAGATAACAATCTGCATCAGATTGATTGGATGTTTTAGAAAAACCAATTTTTTTTACAGTGTCAAAAATTCTGTTGGAGTCATACTGATTCATTTGACATCCAAAAGTTTTAATAAATATTTTATTTGCCATTAATGAGGTTATTTTTTAATACAATAAAGTTCTAACTTAGAGTCAACAAGTTTATAACCGTGTTTTTCGGCTATCCTTTTTTGAATTTTTTCAATTTCGTTATCTGTAAATTCTATAATGTTTCCCGATTTGATATCTATTAAGTGATTGTGATCATCGTTTAATTCGTATCTTGCTTTTCCATCTTTAAAATCGTGTTTCATTAATATACCAGATTCCTCAAAAAGCTTTACTGTTCTATAAACAGTTGCGATGCTTATTTTAGGATCGATATTTGAAACTCTTTTGTAGAGTTCATCTACATCAGGGTGGTCTGCCTCTCCATATGTCTTTTTCGATTCTGATATTACTCTAGCAATGGTTTTTCTTTGATCAGTAAGTTTAACTCCATTTGCAATACATTTTTTCTCAATTGAATCTGTCATAATATATTTTAACTCAAATAAAGTGGTTTAATCAAATTTTTTATCAATTTTTTTTGCTTAAATAATTGAAAGATTTTCCCATAATCTCCATCCACCACATCTTTATTGTTAAAACCATAATAATTAAAACCATAAACAAGCTTAAGAGCCTTAATAATTGCCATTGAAGTTCTAATACTTGTATATTTACCTGGACCTTGATTAATGAAAACATTTCTCACTTTTTCAAATGGGTATTGTTTTTTTGTTAAAAAATTCATTAATAAAATAGAAAATTTATCAAAATTTTTTCTACAGTTTTCGTACTCATTAGTATAAATCTTGTCTTTAGAAATGAGTTTAAATAAAATTTTATCACTTGCTGCATCCACAATTAAATCTGCGATTTTGTTTTTACTCATTTTTTTTAACTCAAATATATCATCAGAAGAAGTGACACAATACAATCCGGATGATCAAGGAGTTCTCTCAATAATGTATCATAGATTTGAAGAAAATAAATACCCATCAACAAATATCAGAATGAATATTTTTTTAGAGCACATTGCCGCTATTAAAAATAATGGGTTTGAGTTTTATAGTCCGAAATTATTTAGTGAGGAATTTGATAAACCTAAAAATAACAAGAAGATACTATTAACTATCGACGACGCATTTTTATCTTTCTATGAAAATGCATGGCCAATTTTAAAAAAGAATGAAATACCTTTTATTCTTTTTGTTTCTACAGAACCAATTGGAAAAAGGGGTTATATGACCTGGGAACAAATTAAAGAAATTGAAAAAGAAAATTTTGCTTTTATAGGCAATCATTCGCATACTCACGAATATCTAATAAATTTTTCATTTTCTGATTTTAAAGATGATATCAATAAATCAATTGAAATTTTCAATGAAAATTTAGGATATAATCCAATCTTTTTTTCATATCCTTTTGGTGAATATTCTTTACAACAAAAAAATTTTATTAAAAAAAATTTTAAATATGCTTTTGGACAACACTCAGGAGTAATAGACAGCACAAAAGATAAATATGAATTACCAAGATTTCCTATTAATGAGAATTATGGAAAAATGGAAAGATTCAGCTCTATTATCAAATACTTGCCTTTGCAGTATAAAAATTTTAAACCCGAGGATAAGTACGTGCTAGTAAATAATAATCCTCCATCGGTTGAAATTGAATTTTTTGATAATCAAAAAAACATAAAGAATATAAATTGTTTTTCTAATGAAGGTGATAATTGGGGAAATCCAAATATTTCAGTAGATGAAAACAATATAATGAAAATATCATTTAGAGAAAAATTTACTTTTAGACGAGGAAGACTGAATTGCTCTTTAAATGAAAGTGGTAAATGGAAGTGGTTTGGCCACCAATTTACAATCCAAATTCCTAAATAATATTTTTATACTTTACACTTAAAGGAAGTAGTTTAGCTTCATCAAAATCTTTTAATTGATTTTGTTGAATAATTTGTTTTAACACCTTTGTATACTCAGTACCTGTTTGAGCATAATTGTCTAAATATTCAGCAAGTTTAAGGCTATCCAATTTTTTATTGTCATCTCTCAATTGCGCTCTAATAAATCTAAATTTTTTATAACTGGAATGAGTATTTAAATTTCTTTGGTAAGCTCTGACTGATGCCTTAAGAACATTAAATTTCATCACTTTATAAGTTGCCTTCGAATCAGCTCCAGCAGGTTTTATACCTTCGCCAGACCAGGTCCATTGACCAAACAAAGCATTTCCTTCAATAGCGAATCTTGAAGTTCCCCAACCAGTCTCTTTTGCTGCCTGAGCGATTGCAAGAGATACAGGAATTATATCCATTCTTACTTTAAGCGTTGCAAGATCTTTATTTACAACACCATATTGTTTAAATTTTTGGTTTAACCACTTAATTTCATCTTTTGAATTTTTATTTTTATTTAAAATTGTAAACAGCTTTTTTCTATCAATAATAATCCTATTATTTTCCTCAAGAACTAGTGGCAATATAATTTTTATAAACAAGTTTTTTCTTTTTCCTGAGTTTTCGATTGATTTCATTTCATTGGGTAGCAAAGAAAGTCTTATAGGTTTAACTTTTTTAGTACGTCTAACTTCAGATAAAGAATAATTGGTATCTTTAAACAATTGCTCAATTGTAGAAGCGCTTAATCGTACTGTATCCTCTGGCAATTCATCAAACTTGAACACATCCTCAAGAATATTTGATAAATCAAGACCTTCATCAACCTTTTCTTTATCATCAATACTTTCTCCACTTAAAACTTTTTCAAAATCAGTTTTTGAATTATTTATTTTAGAATTATTGTTGCTCACTATTTGATTGTCAATGTCGACTGACAAAGGAATTATAAAAGAAAACGTTACTATTAAAAAAGAAGCTAATCCAGTAAGATATAAAGATTTAAACTCATCGAATCTGAAATTTATATTCGAAAAAGGTTTTCTTTTTATTACAATTCCTTGTTTTGATAAAATTCTTTTTAATTCCTTAAATTTTTTTAAGTCAAAATTCTTTTTTGATAAACCCGAAAATAAATCTTTTTTCATACTGCTTCCACTTCCTTCACTTCAGGGACATAGTGGCAGAGAAGATTTTGAACACCTTTTTTAAGTGTTAGCGTAGAGCTTGGGCATCCAGAACAGCTTCCTTGTAACTCCACAATAACTTTACCATCCTTAAAATCTTTAAATTTAATATCACCTCCGTCTCTAGCAACTGCAGGTCTTACCTTGGTTTCAAGTATTTTAATAATTGTATTTTTCACACTTGATAGTTCCGCTGAATTTTCAGATCTTTTTTCAGAAATGATACATTCGTTACCCTGGTCATAAAAATCGTTTATATATGAGATTATAATATGTTTAAGATCCTCCCATTCAATATTTGTATCTTTATTAACTGATAAATAATCGTCTGATAAGAAAATTCCTGTAACACCATTTATTGATAAAATATTTTTAATAAGACTAATATTTGTCTCGCTTTTATCTTTAAATTCAATGGGGCCAACTAATGAAACCTTTTTTTCAGTGAGAAATTTTAAAGAATTTGGATTTGGTGTTTGTTGTGTCTGTATAAACATAGAATTAATATAGTAATTGAAGTCGTTTTTTAAAGTAAAATATTTTTAAAAGCCAATAATTTCTTTAATTTTTTTTACTTTTTCTGAAGCAATTAATTCAGCTTTTTCACTTCCATCTTTTAAAACTTGAAGAATATGACCTTTATCTGATTTTAATTTTGATATCTCTTTTGAAATAGGTGAAATATTTTCAATCACAACCTCTGATAGTTTTTCTTTAAAATTTGAAAAATTTTTTCCCTGAAATTCATTTATTGTGTCTGTAATTTTTTGGGATTTTAAACTTGAATATATACCAATCAAATTTTGTATTTCTGGTCTTTTGTTCAAATCTTTTTCATTAACAGGAAATGATTTTGTATCAGTTTTTGCTTTTTTAATTTTATTATGAATTTGTTCTTCTGTGTCAGTGAGGTTTATACGACTAGCATCAGATGGGTCTGATTTGCTCATTTTATTTTTTGCATCTTTAAGACTCATAATACGAGAGAATTTTTCCTGTATCAGGGGATCTGGTATTTTAAAAAAATCTTGTACTTTAAAATCTGTATTAAATTTTTGGGCAATATCTCTTGTGAGTTCTAAATGTTGTTTTTGATCCTCTCCAACAGGAACATGAGTTGCATCGTATAAAAGAATATCAGCAGCCATTAAAATTGGGTAAATATACAATCCCACACTTGCTTTCTCTTTGTCTTTGCCTGCCTTTTCTTTAAACTGAGTCATCCTGTTTAACCAACCCATTCTTGCAACACAGCTCAGTATCCATGTTCCTTCCGAATGAGCAGGTACCATAGATTGATTAAAAATTATACTTTTGCTTGGATCAATTCCACTTGCTAAAAAAACTGCAGTCGTCTCAAGGATATTGTCTTTTAATTTTTGGGGGTCTTGTTTTGTAGTAATTGCATGTAAATCGACAACACAATAAATACATTTAGAATCATTTTCAGATTGTAGTTTTACAAAATTTTTAATTGCACCAATATAATTTCCTAAATGAAGATTGCCTGTAGGTTGAACTCCTGAAAATATATTTTTTTGTGGCATCTTAGTATCTTATTTTAATATCACTTAATTTGAAAGCTTTAGTAAATAAGGATATTGCAAAATAAATAATCGCTGATGTAATAACTAATAAAAGAAGATAAATAACTTTAAAATCACTATCATATTCTAATTGAACGCTGAAAAAATTAATTGAATTGAAAAGGAATAAAGCCATTAATAAAACTGAAAAACTTATTTTGAAAAATTGAAATATCAAACTTAAACTTACTTTAAAAAATTTCTTATGATTTAAATAATAATATAATAATAAAGCGTTAATCCAGGATGAAATAGATGTTGCAATTGGAATTACTATAAAGCCAAAATCTCTAAAATAATAAATACTTATTGATGCGTTAATGATGACTGATATTAACGAGAAATAAAACGGTATCTTGGTATTGTCTCTAGCAAAAACAAAATTTGAGAGAATTTTAATCAGTGAAAATGCAGGTAAACCTAAAGCAAAATAAAATAATGCTTTTGCAGAATTTTCAACACCTTCTTTGTTAAAAGATCCATATCCAAATAACGATGAAACAATTTCTTCTGAAGCAATTAATAGACCTGCCATCGCAGGAAGACTTAAAAAAAGTGAAAGTTCCAATGATTTGTTTTGTATCAAATCAATATCCTTCAATTTTTTTTGAGCAATGTAAGAGGATAGTTTTGGAAGTATGACAGTTCCAATTGCTATACCTGCAATGGCAAGATTAATTTGATAAATTCGGTCAGCATAATATAAATATGATACTGCTCCAGCTTGAAAAGAAGCAATGATAGTTCCAATTAAAATATTTATTTGAGTTACTCCTGAAGAAAAAATACTTGGCAAAAGTTTTTTAAAAAATCTTTTTGTTTTATTATCAATACTTAAATTCACTTTAAAATGGGGCTTATAAATTTTTTTCAATACTAATATAAGGAAAATCATTTGAATAAATCCAGCTATTGAGACGCCATAGGACATATAAATCACAAGATTATCATCAAGGTATTTAGAGCATAATAATGTAATTATTAAAACTATATTTAATATTATTGGTGCGGCTGAAGCAGCTGCAAATTTATTATGTGAGTTTAAAATTGCTGAGAAAAAAGATGCTAAACTTATAAACAATATAAAAGGAAATGTGATCCTTGTTAAGTCAGTTGCTAAGACAAACTTTTCAGGATCTGATTTAAAACCTGGCGCTATAAGTGATACAAACAAAGGCATAAATAATTCAATGAGAATTAAAAGTCCAAGCAGCGAAAAAGTTAATAAACTAAAAACTTTATTTGCAAAGTTTTCAGAATTTTTTTTAGATTTAGTTAACTCTTTTGCATAACTTGGTACAAAAGCTGCATTGAAAGAGCCTTCGCCAAAAATTCTCCTAAACGTATTTGGGATTCTGAATGCAACAAAAAAAGCATCAGCAATTGGTCCAGATCCAAGAAATATGGCGATGAGAATGTCTCTAAAATATCCCGATATTCTGCTTATTAAAGTATAAAAACTGAAAGTGCTAGTTGACTTAATTATATTCATAAATCATATTAGTCTTATTATTGGCTCATTTGTATACATAAATAATCAAAATGAAAAAAAATAAAATTGAACATTACTCAGATAAAGAAGCTTTAGATTTTCATAATACTAATAAATCTGGCAAGATTGAGATTATTTCTTCAAAACCAATGACTTCAAAAAGGGACTTGGCTTTAGCGTATTCACCTGGAGTTGCTGCTCCAGTAAAAGCAATTTCAAAAAATCCAGACCTTGCATATGACTATACTACCAAAGGTAATCTTGTTGCTGTGATAAGCAATGGATCAGCAATTTTAGGTCTTGGAAATTTAGGTGCAGTTGCTTCAAAACCAGTCATGGAGGGAAAAGCTGTATTATTTAAAAGATTTGCAGACATAGACTCCATTGATATTGAGATAGATTCATCTGACACAAAAGAAATCATTAATTCAGTAAAAAATATCTCAAAAAGCTTTGGTGGAATTAATTTAGAGGACATAAAAGCACCTGAGTGCTTCATAATAGAGAATGAATTAAAAAAATTATTAGATATACCTGTGTTTCATGATGATCAGCATGGTACAGCTATTATAACAAGTGCAGCGCTTATAAATGCTTGTGATATTGCAAAAAAAAATATTAAAGATGTAAAGGTCGTCATTAATGGTGCAGGTGCATCTGCAATGGCTTGTGCAAATCTTTTTATAAATACTGGTGTGAAAGACAAAAATATCACAATGCTTGACTCAAAGGGTGTTATTCACTCCGAAAGAGATAACTTGAACGAGTGGAAAAAAAGATTTGCTATAAAAACTAAAAACAGAACTTTAAAAGATGCAATTAATGAGGCAGATGTATTTTTAGGTTTGTCTCAAGCTGGAGTTTTAAAAAAAGAAATGGTTAAAAAAATGGCTAAGAATCCAATTATATTTGCTTGTGCAAACCCAGATCCTGAAATCATTCCTGAGGATGTTGAAGATGTGAGAGATGATGCCATTATAGCGACCGGAAGATCGGACTATCCAAACCAAGTAAATAATCTAATTGGTTTTCCATATATTTTTAGAGGAGCTCTTGACGTAAGAGCTAAAACAATAAATGAGGAAATGAAAGTTGCAGCAGTTAAAGCTATTGCCTCTTTAGCAAGAGAAAGAGTCCCAGATGAAGTGGTTGCTGCAATGGGAGGAGATAGACCTCATTACGGAAGGGAATATATAATTCCATCAACTTTTGATCCAAGATTAATAAGCGTCATTCCAGTTGCCGTTGCAAAGGCAGCAATCAAAACAGGTGTTGCAAGGAAAAATATTGAAGATTTTAATATTTATGCTGAACAACTTAAAAACCGTTTAGATCCCTCAGTAGCAGTAATTCAGGGAATAAATTCTCAAATTAAGAAAAATCCAAAAAGGGTGGTGTTCGCAGACGGAGAAGATGAAAATAATTTGAAGGCGGCGATAGCATTTAAAAATAATGGACTCGGCGAACCCATTTTAATTGCTAAAAAAGATATAGTTAAAAAAAAATTGTATGAAATTGGTTATGAAGAAGAACTCGATATTAAAATAATTAACTCAACTGATAAAGAATTAAGAGAAAGGTATGTAAAATTTTTATTCGAAAAACTTCAAAGAAAAGAAGGCTTGTTAGAGAGAGATTGTGACAAACTGATTAGAAATGATAGGGTGATTTGGGGAGCTTGTATGGTTTCGTGTGGAGACGCTGATGCTATGGTTACTGGAAATACAAGACGATATTCCTCATCACTAGAAAAAGTCACAAAAGTCGTAGACCCAAGACATGGTGAAATAATGTTTGGTCTCAACATGATAATTAACAGGGGTAAAACAATATTTGTTTGTGATACCTCTGTAATTGAATACCCAGATGCAAATCAATTAGCAGATATGGCAATTTCAACAGCAAGAGTTGTTAGGTTATTTGGTTTTGATCCTAAAGTCGCTTTTTTATCTCACTCAACTTTTGGACAGCCTGCAACAGATAGAACAAAGCGTATAAGTGATGCAGTACAAATTTTAAAAGAAAAAAAAGTGGATTTTAAATTTGATGGCGAAATGCAACCCGATGTAGCTTTAGAAGAGACATATAAAGAATTATATCCATTTTCAGAAATAGTTGGCAATGCAAACGTTTTGATAATGCCGAGTCAGCATAGTGCAGCAATATCCTTTAAAACAATAAAATCAATGAGTAGAGCTAAAGTAATTGGTCCACTTCTTATAGGATTAGGCCAAGCAATTGAAATAGCTCCCCTTAGAAGTTCAACATCAGAAATTTTAAATTTAGCATCTGTTGCTGCATACTCAGCTGGTGTAATTGATTATAACAAAAAAAATTAATTCTTTTGAATTCTTAAATCATCCATTAACAGAATACTTGCAATAACCTTTTCAACATCTAAAATTGTCTTAGCTTCATCAACAACTAGTTTGAGTTCATCTTTAGTTTCAGCAATACCATAAATATAAATCCGTTTCTTATATGTATCTATTTGGTAATTTCTTGATTTAATTTTTTTGTTAAAC
>CACAUR010000009.1 GCA_902535745.1 uncultured Pelagibacteraceae bacterium | reverse complement strand
TAAACGTAACAAAACAAAGTTTAAATAGAGTCATAAATGATTTAAAAAAATTAAATTATCTAGAATTTAAAAAGGATACTAAGGACACAAGAGTAAAACATATTTTTTTAAATGATAAAGGTAAGAAAATATTTGATGAAATTTTTTTATCCCAAAAAAAAAGGATTTATAAAGCATTACTTAACTCAAGTTCGAAAGAAGTAATAAATTTTGAAATAGTTTTAAAAAGAATAATCGATGGAAAATTTTAAATCTCATATTTTAGTAATTGATGATGACGAAGGAATAAGGTCATTACTTAAACAATTTTTAAATGAAAACGGGTATTTAGTAAATACAGCCTCAAATGCATTGGAAGCGAAAGAAAAGATTTCGATAATAAAATTTGATCTTTTGGTCTTAGATATAATGATGCCTGGTAAGAGTGGCTTAGAATTTATTTCTGAAAATAAAAATAATTTAAATGTGCCAATCATTTTACTTACGGCTAAAGGAGAAGCGAGTGAAAGAGTTGAAGGATTAGAAACAGGTGCAGATGATTACTTGCCCAAACCTTTTGAACCTAAGGAACTTTTATTAAGAATTAATAATATCTTAAAAAAAACCAAAGAAGTTAATCTTAAACACGTCCTTGAATTCGGCTCAATAAAAATAGATTTAAACAAGTTGATGATTACCAATCAAAATAGTAATTTTAAAATTAACAATACTGAAAAAACAATTTTAGAAAAAATGATAAATAATCCTGGTAAAGTATTTTCAAGAATTGATATTGGTAATTTAATTAAAATCGATAAAGAAAGATCAATTGATGTAATTATTACTAGGCTCAGAAAAAAAATTGAGACAAATCCAAAAAATCCAAAATACTTACAAACAATTAGAGGTTCGGGCTATGTTCTCTGGGTTGAATAGTTATATCAAAAAGTTACTTCCAAAAAGACTTTTTTATAGAGCATTGCTAATTGTAGCTACACCAGTAATAATATTGCAAATTATTATATCGATTGTTTTTTTTGATAGCCTCTGGATAAAAACTAATAAAGGAATGACCAGGGCTTTAGTAGGTGAAATTAAATTTTTTATAGATGCGTACGAAAATGAGGAATATGAAAAAGATAATTTGATTAAACTATTTAAAGAACATCATAATTTTAATGTGAAGTTTCAGACATTCGGGGATATTCCAGAAACAGATATGGAAAGATGGTTTAGTCCTATGGATAGAACTCTGAGAAGAGAATTGAAAAATAAATTTAATAATTATTGGTTTGATACAACTATGTATAAAGAATTAATTGAGTTGAAGATTGAATATCTCAATGGTTACTTTGAATTTTTAATTCCAAAAAATAGAGTCACCAATACATCAGCCAGATTATTTGCGTTATGGATAACGTTCCCAGCATTTTTGTTAATTACAATCGCTCTAATCTTCTTAAAAAATCAAACTCGTCCAATAATTAATTTAGCAAAAGCATCAGAAAAATTTGGCAGAGGTGAAGATGTTGAGGAGTTTAGACCTTCGGGTGCTCTGGAGATAAGACAAGCTGGTTTTGAGTTTGAAAGAATGAGAAAGAGAATATTGAGACACTTAAACCAAAGATCTGAAATGCTTTCAGGTATAAGCCATGACTTGAGAACTCCACTCACTAGAATTAAACTTCAACTTGCTCTAATTAAAGACGAAAAGATTTCACGTAAATTATCTGAAGATGTTGAGGATATGGAAAAAATGTTAAATGAATACCTTCAATTTACTAGCTCTACATCATCGGAAAAAACTGAACTTTTTGATATTTCAAAATTACTAAATCATTCAATTATGAAATATGAGAATAATAATATTACTTCGAATATAGAGCAAAAGATTTTTTTTAATGGAAGAAAAAGTTTAATAAATAGATGTATAGATAACTTAATTAATAATTCCCTTAAATACTCAAATAAAGTTTTAGTAAATTTAAAAAAGATTCATAAAAGCTTGATAATTACTGTTGATGACGATGGTCCTGGAATAGCTGAGAGTGAATATGAAAATGTTTTTAAACCATTCTACAAAATTAATAAGGGAAGAGGTGATTCTAAGTCTAGTGTTGGCTTGGGTTTATCAATCTCATCAGATGTAGTGAGATCCCACGGGGGTAGTATCACATTGGATAAATCTAGTCTTGGCGGATTAAGGGTTAAGATCTCTTTACCTTTTTAATTTTTTTTGACTTTAAAATTTTGATTTCCTTTTCTAATTTTTCTACTCGTTTCTTTAATACCTCAGTTTCCTCTTTGGTAGAAATCTTCATCCTTAAAACAATCTCATCTCTTTGAGATCTTATAATATTCACGATTTCTTCACTTAAATCTTTATAAGATATAATTCCTTGTTCAAATAACTTTGCAAATTTTTCAATGATAAATTTAGACTTTGACATATTTTTTTTTTTTACGATAGTATATCTTATATTTCATTTTTATAATGTTTGTAAATAATCTAGATCCTGTAGCATTTGAATTTTTATCCTTTCAAATAAGGTGGTATTCATTAGCATATATTTTTGGTTTTTTAATAGGTTGGTTTTATATCAAAAATTTCTTAACTAAAGATTTGAGGGAAAAAACTTTAGTCGACGATTTTATCACTTATCTAATTTTAGGAGTAATTATTGGTGGTAGGCTAGGCTACGTAATTTTTTACAATTTTTTTTATTATTTAAGTCATCCATTTGAAATATTATTTATTTGGCAAGGTGGTATGTCTTTCCATGGTGGCTTGCTGGGTGTTTGCTTAGCAACTTATATGTTTGCTCAAAAATATAATTTAAACTTTTTTAGATATACAGATTTGGTGTCCCTTGCAGCACCGATAGGAATTTTTTTAGGTAGGGTTGCAAATTTTATAAATTCTGAACTTTACGGCAGAGAAACTGATTTTATTTTTTCGGTTAATTTTAATAAGGTAGATAATCTTTTTAGACATCCTTCGCAATTATACGAAAGTTTTTTTGAAGGTATTGTTTTGTTCGTAATTCTAAATTTACTTTGGAAAAAATTTTCAGAAATTCCTGGAGTAATATCGTCACTATTTTTAGTTTTTTATTCTCTTTTTAGATTTATAATTGAGTTTACAAGGGAACCAGATGCTCATCTAGGTATCTTAATGAATATTTTTACATATGGGCAAATGTTATCAATTGCATTTTTTATTTCTGGAGTAATACTTTTAAAATTTGTAAAAAAATGATCACTAAGGCTCAATCACTAGATAATTTTATTGATAAATCTCTTTATGAAAAAAATAAAGGTTATTATCAAAGAAAAATGGAATTTGGTCGAAGAGGAGATTTTATTACGTCTCCAGGAATTTCAAAACTTTTTTCTGAAATGATTGCTATTTGGATTTTATCATTTTGGGAAAATTTAAATAAACCAGAAAAAATCAATTTAGTAGAATTGGGCGCAGGAAATGGGGAACTCATAGAAGTCTTAATTAATACATTGAATAAATTGGAAATTGTAAAAGATAAATTCAAATTTTTTATTTTTGAAAAAAGCATGTCTCTTAAAAAATTACAAAAAAAAAAATTTTCTAAAAGTGTTAAGTGGTTGGATAATTTTGATAAATTGCCAAATTCTCCAACTATATTTTTGGCTAACGAATTTTTTGATGCTTTGCCAATAAAGCAGTTTATTAAAATAAATGAAGAATGGTATGAAAATTTTGTATTATTAAATAAAAGTGGAAAATTCTCTCTTGAGAAGAAAAAAGTTACTAAAAAAAAGATGGAGAAAATTTTTAATCAAGGGATAGACGAAAATCAAAATTTTATAGAATTTTCACCTTTAACGGTCAAATATCTAAAAAGTATTTGTAAAAAAATCAAATCTTCTGCGGGAGGTATTTTATTAATTGATTATGGTACCTCTGACAAAAAAATGTACAATAGTTTACAAGGGATTAAAAATCATAAAAAAGTAAATATTTTTGATGACTACCAAAATATTGATATAACTCATCATATAAATTTTAACTTTATCGAACAAATTGTTGATTTAAATGGATTAAAAGTTGGTGGTATTACTAACCAAGGAAGTTTTTTAAAAAACATGGGAATAGATTTAAGAGCTGAAATAATATCGAAAAAAATGAGTTTCCTAAAAAAAACGGATCTTTACACAAGAATAAGAAGGCTTACACACAAAGATGAGATGGGTGAGTTGTTTAAAGTAATGTTTGTAACCAAGAAGGATAACAACTTTAAGACAGGGTTTAATGACATTAAAATCTAAAAAATTAGTAAAGTTTAAAAATATTTCACATGGTTTTTTTGGAAAAAAAGGAGGAGTATCAGATGGAATTTATAGTGCCTTAAATTGTGGCCTTGGTTCTAATGATAAAATTTCTAATGTTAAAAAAAATTTAAAAATTGTTTCGAAAAAGTTTAAAGTTTCTCCAAAAAACCTAATATTGCTTAAACAAACACATAGTAACAAATGTCACTTTATTTTGAAAAGACCCTCAAAAAAACTCGTTGGGGACGGCTTGATTACCTCAAAAAAAAATTTAGCTTTGGGTATTTTAACCGCTGATTGTGCTCCAGTTCTTATTTATGACAAAAAATTGCCAATGATTGCGGCTATCCATGTTGGCTGGAAGGGTGCTTTTAAAAATATTCTTAAAAGGTGTATAAAATTTATGATTAAAAAAGGCTCTGAAAACGAAAATATTTCTGCAGTAATAGGTCCGTCGATATTTAGAGAAAACTATGAAGTGAAAAAAGAATTTATGAAAAGGTTTTTAAACCTTAATGATCGAAATCGTAAATTTTTTTACTTTAAAAAAACTAGAATTTTTTTTGATTTAAAAGAATTTATTAAATCTCAACTAAGATCATTAAAAATAAGTAATATAGATATAATTAACAAAGATACTTTTAAAAATAGTACTGAGTTTTTTAGTGCAAGGAGGGCTTTAAAAAATAAAGAAGACGATTATGGTAGAAATATATCTATAATTATGCTTAAATAACATTTTTCTAAAAATGAAAATTCTCACAGGAAATAGCAATAAAAATCTCAGTTCAAAAATTGCAAAATATCTAAAAGAAAAACTTGTAAATTCAAACATAAGAAAATTTAAAGACGGTGAAATTTATGTTGAGATAAATGAAAATATAAGAGGCAATAATATTTTTTTCATTCAGTCAGTATCTTCCCCAGCAAATGACAATTTGATGGAAATGTTGCTTTGCATAGATGCTCTTAAAAGATCTTCTGCAAAAAATATCACTGCCGTGATTCCTTATTTTGGTTACGCTAGACAAGATAGAAAAGTGGTGCCTAGAACCTCTATTTCTGCAAAATTGGTTTCGAACTTAATCACACAAGCAGGAGCGGATAGAGTTGTTACTGTAGATTTGCACGCTGGACAAATTCAGGGTTTCTTTGATATTCCTGTAGATAACCTTTTTACAACCCCATTATTTGCAAGACATATTAAGAAAAAAATTAAAAGTAAAAATATAATTTGTGTTGCCCCCGACGTAGGAGGAGTTGAAAGATCAAGAGCCTTAGGTAGAATTTTAAATGTAGGACTTGCAATTGTTGATAAAAGAAGACCTAAGCCTGGTCAATCACAAGTCATGAATGTCATTGGAGATGTGAAAGGAAAAACTTGCATAATCGTTGACGATATAATCGACTCTGGTGGAACAATCGTTAATGCAGCTAAGGCACTTAAACAAAGAGGTGCCAAAGATGTATATGTTTACATTTCTCACGGTGTCTTAAGTGGAGATGCTGTGAAATCTATTAAAAATTCTCCAATCAAAAAACTTGTAATTACAGACACAATTAATAATGAGAATAAAGTAAGATCCGCAAAAAATATTGAAATTTTGTCAATTTCTAACTTAATGGGTGAAGCGATTAGAAGAATATCAAATTCTACCTCTGTTTCATTTTTGTTCAAATAATTTACTTGTTTTATTAACTTAGTTGAGTTAAAACGCTTTTTCTTTATGAATACGATAGATGCAATTTTAAGAAATACTAAAACTTCTGGTGAGATAAATAAACTTAGGTCAGAGGGTAATGTTCCTGGCATAGTCTATGGTGGAAAATCTGAAACTCAAAAAATATCTATATCAAAAAAATTATTGAAAAATCTTATTGAAAAAGAGAACTTTTTATCAAGTATGTTAAATTTAAAAATTGATGGCAAAGATGAAAATGTTTTACCTAAAGAAATTTCTTACGATATCTTAACTGATGATCCAATCCATATTGACTTTTTAAGAATTGTAAAAGGTTCAAGCGTCATAATTGAAATACCAGTAAATTTTATTAATACAGAAAAATCTCCTGGTTTGAAAAGAGGTGGTGTATTAAATATAGTTCGTAGAAAAGTAGAGCTTAAATGTCCATCTGAAAATATTCCAAGTGAACTGGTTGTTGATTTAGATGGGGTTGATATAGGACATTCTTTTAAAATTTCTTCAATTAAACTTCCTGAAAATGTTGAACCAACTATTCGTGGTAGAGACTTTGTGATCGCAACTGTAGCAGCACCAACAGTTATTAAAGAGCCAGAGAAACCAGCTGAGACAGAAGAAGGAGCAGAAGGTGCGGAAGCAGCAGCTGCAACTGGTGAGGGAGCTGCAGAAACTGGTGATGCAAAAGACGCTAAAGGGGCTGACGGTGAGAAAAAAGAAGCTGATAAAAAAGAGGACCCAAAAAAAGGTCAGCCAGAAAAAAAATAATTTGCAATTGAAGAATTTAATTAAATAATGTTACTTTTTGTTGGCCTAGGAAATCCTACACCGAATTCTGAAAATAATAGACACAACATTGGTTTTAAAATTATTGACGCAATAAATAATAAATTTAAATTATCTAAACAAAAACCAAAATTTAAAGGACTCCTTACTACCGGAAGCATTAGTAATAAAAAAGTTTACGCAATCAAACCACTTACATTTATGAATAATTCTGGAATATGTATTAGAGAATTAATGGAGTACTTTAAAATTGATGCAGAAGATGTGATTGTTTTCCATGATGATTTAGATATTGATTTTGGGAAAGTGAAAGCAAAGTTTGGAGGCTCAGATGCTGGCCATAATGGTATTGCCTCAATTGATAAGTTTATAGGAAAAGAATATTCAAGAGTTCGAATTGGTATTGGCAAACCGAAAAATAACATAGCAGTTAATGACCATGTCCTGAAAGATTTTGACGAAGATGAGAAAACAGAACTTGAAACGATAAAAGAAAATATCACAGATAATTTATCAATTTTGATTGAAAAAAAACTGGACTTATTTTCAAGTACCGTAAACAATAAATAATTGAATGGGTTTTAAATGCGGTATCGTAGGTTTGCCTAATGTTGGGAAATCAACTTTATTTAATGCATTAACAAATTCTTCTAAAGCGCTTTCTGGAAATTTTCCTTTTTGCACAATTGAACCCAATGTTGGTATGGTACCTGTTGTAGACACAAGACTCGATAAACTTGTTCAGATTTCAAAATCCATAAAAAAAATTTATACAAGTATTACTTTTGTTGACATCGCTGGACTTGTAAAAGGAGCCTCGAAAGGTGAGGGGTTAGGAAATAAATTTTTGTCCCATATAAGAGAAGTTGATGCGATTATACATCTTTTAAGATGTTTCGACTCTACTGACATTCAAAACGTTAATCCTAGTGTTGATCCAATTAGAGATTTAGAAATTATAGAAACTGAAATGAAATTAGCAGATTTAGAGTCAATTCAAAAAAGAATTGATAAAAAAAATAAAAAAAATTTAAATGAAAAAGAGTTTGAATTACTTAATCAAGCATTAGAGTTGATAAATAATGATAAGCCAATTGATAACTTAAAGCAAAATTTTGATAAAAATGAGATATCCTCTTCTGGTCTTCTCTCATTAAAACCAAAGTTATACGTATGCAATGTTGATGAAAACAGTATACAAAATGGTAATAAATATACTGAACAAGTAAAAAATTCTGTAAACATGGAAAATGTTTTAATTATATCAGCTGATATCGAAAACCAAATTAATCAATTTAACAATGATGAAAAAGAAAATTTTATGAAAGTCATGGGAATCAGAACAACAGGTTTAAATAACTTAATTAACAAAGGTTATAAATTGTTAGAATTAAATACTTTTTTTACGTCAGGCCCTGAAGAAAGTAGAGCTTGGACAATTGAAAAAGATAGTTTGGCACCCACTGCTGCAGGAAAAATACATACAGATTTCGAAAAAGGTTTTATTAGAGCAGAAACTGTCTCGTATAATGATTTTTTAGATAATAATGGTTGGGTCAATTCTAAAAATAATGGTAAAATGAGATTAGAAGGAAAAGATTATATTGTAAAAGACGGCGATATTCTAAACATTCGTTTCAACTCTTGACCATATTTTTTTCATACTAAAATAGACTAGAACAGTAAGTATGATCAAATAAACAATTGCTCTAAATCCTGTTTTATGTCTTTGTTCTAAATGAGGTTCTGCAGTCCACATAAGAAAACTTACAACATCTTTTGCCATTTGTTCTTCTGTAGCATTTGTCCCGTCAGAATATTCTACAAGATCATCAGAAAGTTGTTTGGGCATCTTGATTTTATTTCCATACATATATTTGTTGTAATAAACCCCATCATCTAATTTTATATTTTCAGGTGGGTCGACATAACCTAGTAAAACCGAGTATATATAATCTGCTCCGCCTGCTCTTGCTTTTACTAATACAGACATATCCGGTGGATAGGCACCTCCATTAGCAGATTTGGCTTCCTCTTCATTACTGTATGGCATCGCAAATTTATCAGAAAGTTTCGCTGGTCTTGTAAACATTTCACCGTCTTGATTTGGGCCATCAGTAATTTCAAAACTTGCAGCAATTGCTTTTGCTTCTTTTACAGAAAATTCTGGCCCACCTTTTTCAGATAAGTTTCTATATGAGACATATTTTAAAGAATGACAAGAAGCACAGACTTCATTGTAAACTTGATAACCTCTTTGAAGTGACGCTCTATCGAATTTACCGAATGGACCTTTAAAAGACCAGTCAGTTGTTAATAATTTACTTGAATTTTCTGCAGATATCGAATTTGCAAAATTTGTGTTGAGAATTAAAAGGAAAAAAAGAATTTTAAATATTCTTTGCACTATAACTTCTCTTTTCTTACATCTATATTTTTTGCCATTGCAAGATCCGCTGATCCTCCAAGAACTGGACTGGTAATACTTAAAGGTAAAGGTGTTGTTTTTTCAATTTTACCCAAAATCGGAAGTATCAATAAAAAATGTAAAAAATAATATGCGGTAGCTACCCTTGCAATTAATAAATATAATCCCTCAGCAGGCATTGCCCCTACATAACCTAATATTAAAACATCGATTACAAGTATCCAATAAAATTGTTTATAGAGAGGTCTAAATACTGCTGACCTTACTTTTGAAGTGTCTAACCATGGTAATGCCGCTAAAATAAATATCGCAGATAACATTGCAACAACTCCTAAAAGCTTGTCAGGAATTGATCTTAGGATTGCATAAAATGGTAACAAATACCACTCTGGTACAATATGAGCTGGGGTTACTAACGGGTTCGCTTCTATATAATTGTCTGCATGTCCAAGAATGTTTGGAGAGTAAAATACAAAGAAGGCAAATACAATCATAAATAAAAGTAATGCAAATAAATCTTTTATTACAATGTATGGGTGGAATGGCACAGTATCTTTAGAGGGCTTTTGAATATCTATACCTACTGGATTATTGTTACCTGGAACATGAAGTGCCCATATATGTAAAACAACCAGACCCAAAATCAAAAAAGGTATAAGATAGTGTAGTGTAAAAAATCTTGTCAAAGTTGGATTGTCAACTGAGTAACCACCCCACAACCATGTAGTTATACTTTCGCCCACTAAAGGAATAGCACTAAACAAATTAGTAATAACTGTAGCTCCCCAAAAACTCATTTGTCCCCAAGGTAATACATAACCCATAAACGCTGCAGCCATCATTAATAGGTAAATCATAATTCCCAAAATCCATATAATCTCTCTTGGGGCTTTGTAAGACCCATAAAACAAAGATCTAAATATGTGAATGTAAACTGCTAGGAAAAACATTGAAGCTCCGTTTGCATGAATATATCTTATGAGCCATCCATAGTTTACGTCTCTCATAATGTGTTCAACGCTACTAAAAGCTAAGTCTGCATGAGCTATGTAATGCATAGCCAAAACAAGACCTGTTATAATTTGAGTAATAAGACAAAATGTTAAAATACCTCCAAACGTCCACCAATAGTTTAAATTTTTAGGCGTTGGGTAATCTGTTAAGTGATTTGCTAATGTAAGCAAAGGTAATCTATCATTAAACCATTTTCCAAATTTTGATGAAGGAGTGTAATTGTGATCGCTCATTTTAACCTATCTTAATTGTGTTACTGTTTACAAATTCGTACTTTGGAATTTCTAAATTGGTTGGGGCAGGACCTTTTCTTATTCTTCCTGCTGTATCATAATGAGAACCATGACATGGGCAAAACCAACCACCATATTCTCCTTTATCTGCTAATGGTACACATCCTAAGTGAGTGCAAACCCCTAACATAACTAACCACTCCGGATTTTGTGCTCTGTCCTCATCTTTCTCAGGATGTTTCAAATCAGAAATTTTTACGTTTCTAGCTTCGCTAATTTCATTTTCTGTTCTTCTCTTTATAAATACTGGTTTGCCTCTCCATAAAACAGTAATTGACTGGCCTGGCTGCAAACTACTTACATCTACTTCTGTGCTAGCAAGAGCCTTAACCGAGGCATCTGGATTCATTTGATGAATTAATGGCCACGCAGCAGCTCCTGCACCAACTACTCCTACAGCAGCGGTAGCTGTAAAAATAAAGTCTCTTCTATTAGGTTTTTCTTTGTCTGACATTAATACTTAATTTATTTATTATATGATTTCATATAATATAAAAGTGGAATTTTTCTATAGCAAGAATGACACATAATAACCTAAAATTAACAGCTAAAATTGCTCTCTATCAGCCTGACATTCCTCAAAATACTGCATCAATAATAAGAACTTGTTCATGTTTGGGCGTAAAATTGGAGATTATTCGACCATGTGGCTTCACTTTTCATGACAAGCGTTTTAGAAGAGTAGTAATGGACTATTTAGATGAAAAAATGATTAAAATTTACGAGAATTCAGATCAATTTTTTGAAGCAAAAAAGGACTCAAGAATAGTTCTGATGACTACAAAAGCGAAAGATTCGATCAAATCATTTAAAATAAAAAAAAATGATACTTTTTTATTTGGTAGGGAAAGTGCAGGTGTACCAAAAAATGTTCATCATAAAGTAGACAAAAGAATAAAAATACCAATTCTCAAAAAAAAAAGATCTTTAAACTTATCGACTACTGTATCAATGGTGTTATCGAAACTAATATTATAATCAAATTATTCAATGGAAGAAAATATAAAAAAAAAATTGGCGCGAAATTGGTTTTTAACCATTCAAGAATTAATTTGCCACGAAATTGAGAATATTGAAAATGGATCCTCTTATTTTGAAACGAAGGTATGGTCTAGAAGTGAAACAAAAGATGAAGGGGGTGGAAAATCAAAGCTTCTTAAAAACGGAAATGTTTTTGAGAAAGTAGGTGTAAATTTTTCTGAAGTATATGGAAACTTCTCAAGTGAATTTAAAAAAAAAATACCTAGATTTAATAACAGTAAAAATTTTTGGGCATCAGGAATATCAATTGTTATGCATATGAAAAATCCTTATATCCCAGCAATGCATTTTAATACTAGATACATAATTACAGATCATGGATGGTTTGGTGGAGGGATGGATTTTACTCCGTGTTTTAAAGACCCAGCGCTGGAAAAAATTGTTGAGAAAAAATTAAAAGCGATGTGCAACAAACATGGCAAAAATTATTATAAAAAATATAAAAAATGGTGTGATGATTATTTTTATTTACACCATAGAAATGAACCTAGAGGAATTGGAGGGATATTTTTTGATTATAAGAAGGAAAATTGGAACAGAGATTTTGCTTTTGTAAGAGACGTAGGTATAGCTTTTTCATATTTATTTAAAGAAATAATTACAAAAAAATTAAAAAAAAGATGGAAAAAAAAGGATAAACTTATCCAAAATAAGAAAAGAGGTAGGTACGTTGAATTTAATTTGCTACATGATAGAGGCACTAAATTTGGATTACAAACTGGAGGAAATGTAGAAGCTATTTTGATGTCTTTACCTCCTACAGCAAATTGGGACTAAATTAATTTATGAAAGAGCCGATAACAGTTAACGGACTAACTAAACTAAAAGAAGAATTAGTTTTTTTAAAAGAAAAAAAAAGGCCAGAAATAGTATCTGCTATTTCAGAAGCTAGATCACACGGCGATTTAAAAGAAAATGCTGAATATCATGCAGCTAAAGAACAACAGTCACATAACGAAGGTCGTATTCAGCAAATTGAAGATATTATTGCAAGAGCTAATGTTATCGACGTAACTAAAATCGAAAATCTTGGAAAGGTAATATTTGGCTCAACTGTTTACTTAAAAGATTTAGACTCGAACGAAAAATTAACATATAAAATTGTTGGTAAAGACGAAGCTGATCTTAAAAAAAACTTAATTTTTTTCCAATCACCAATAGGAAAAGGTTTAATAGGAAAAAATAAAAATGATTTAGTTGAAATAAAAACTCCTTCTGGTGAAAAAAATTTTGAAATTGAAGATGTCAAATATCTTTAATTAAGAACAATTTTTTTAATTTCTTCTTTTGAGATTTTAAAATCATTATCAACCCAAAGTGTCTCTAATTCTTTTAGTTTTTTCCCCATTTTTTTTCCAGGCTTGTAATCAAAATTTTTAATTAAAAAATCGGCATTATAGGGAAATTTCGGTGAATCAGTTTTTTTAGTAATTTTAATCAGTTCATTAAGTGCTTTCTCATTTTTATGAAAAATTAATAATTGCAAGGTTATAAGATCTAAAAGACTTTCTTTTTCTCCGAAATATATTCTTTTTTTCAACTCTCTATCAAAAAAACTTTTCTCTAAACTCATTTGATAATTATCGTGGATATAAATAAGTCTCTGTTTATCTTGGTTGGAAAAATTGAACTTATAAAGTATATAATTAATACTATTTAAATCTTTGATCATCATAGCACTTAGCAATACAATGAAATTCTTATTTAATTGTATATCTTCAATAAGAAGTTTATTCTTGGCAGTTAAAAATGAAGTATTATTTAAACTTGGGAAAACAAGTTGAAGAATTTCTTTTGAAAAATCGTCCTTTTCTAGATTTATGAACCCCTTGGAAAAAATGATCTTTTTTAATTCATCTATTAATCTTTCTTTGGAGATTTTAAGCAAGCCATCTAAATTTTGTTTGATAACTTTTTTTATTTTTGGCTCGTGGTCTTTTTTTGAATAGTTTAAGAAAAATCTTATATATCTTAGTATTCTAAGGTAATCTTCTTTAATGCGTTTTGATGGATCTCCAATAAACGTGACACAACCGTTTTCTAAATCTTTTCTTCCATTAAAAGGGTCAAACACTTCACCATAAATATTCGAGTATATTGAGTTAAAAGTAAAGTCCCTTCTCTCTGCATCTTTTCTCCAATCTTTTGAAAATAATACTTTCGCGTGCCTTCCGTCAGTAGATATGTCCTTCCTTAAAGATGTAATTTCAAATTTCTTATCATCAATAATTGCAGTTATTGTTCCATGATTTTTTCCGGTTTCATGAAAAGAAATATCATTTTTCTTTAACGATAGTATAACTTCGTCAGGATTTATGTTTGTTGCCAAATCAATATCATCTATAAGCTCATGGCAAAAGATCTTCCTAACACATCCTCCTACATAATAAACATCGCTTTCATCTGAAAAAGACTTAATTGCGTCAAATATTTTTTTTACTGGAAAATTTTTTTGAATATCCAATATATTCTTTTTTAATAAATCGTTTTTACTGTGGTTAAAAAAGTTATTAATTAGTTTAAACATAACTGGCTGGGGCGCTAGGATTCGAACCTAGGAATGGCGGTACCAAAAACCGCTGCCTTACCACTTGGCTACGCCCCAAAATTAAATTCTTATAACACAACTAGTCTAAAATTATATAGTTTTAGACATTACAGACCAATATTTTTTGTATTTATTGGTGAATAATTTAGACGCATTTAGTAAGTTTTTTTTGGACTTAAAATAAGCAACAAAGCTAGAACCAGACCCTGTCATTCTTACAAATTCTATCCCTTTTAAGCTTTTCAAAAAAAATACTGGTTTGCTAATATTTCTAAATTTTTTTAATACAATTGGTTCCAAATCATTCTTTTTATCATTTAATTTAAGCAAATTTTTTTTATTTGATGGTATTTTCTTTGAGAAATTTTTAATTTTTGAAAAAATGTATTTTGTAGAACATCCAATTTTTGGTTTAAATATAAGCAAATGAAAACTCAATCTTTTTTTTAATAATTGAATTGAATTGTTTGAGTTCAAAAAAATTGGACCCTTATATAACCCTATTTTTACATCGTTACCTACCATATCACAAACCTCAAAAATTCTTTTTTTATTTAAAATTACAATTTTGCTTTTTAAAAAAAAACTTAGAATTGAGGCAGCATTCATAGAACCTCCTCCCATACCTGACTTTTGGGGAATATTTTTTGTAACTTTTATATAGTATTTTTTTTTAATTAGTTTTCTCTGGTCTAAAATTTTAAGTAAAGTAGAAATAGAATTTTTTTTACTTATTCCTTTAGAGAATTTTCCATTAAATTTTATAAAATGTTTTTTACGATTAATTGTGGATATTTCTATTCTATCATGTAGGTCAATAAAGCTAAAAAGAGACTGAATTCTATGAAATTTTTTTTTTTTTGAAACTACGTTTAAAAAAAGATTAATTTTTGCAAAAGACTTTATTACTTTTCTGTGCATGTGAAATTTAGGTTTTTTCTATACCATAAATAATCTTTTTTTTAACATCAATTTTCATTTCATCGTCTGTTTCATCTAAATTTAATACATTGTTCCAAAAATATCTTGCTTGTATTTTTCTATTTAACATCCAAAGTATGTCCCCGTAATGATCATTCACTATCGGATCATATGGCATTAATTCAACAGCTTTCTTCAAATATTTTTCTGCATTCTCAAAATCGTTTATTAAATAATATCCCCATCCCAAAGAGTCAGTTATATAAGGATCGTTCTTTCTTAAATCATATGCTTCTTTTAACATTTCCATTGAGAGTTCAATTTTATAGTTTCTCTCCAACCAACTATAAGCAAGGTAATTTAATACGTAAGGATTTTCTCGAGTAATATTTAAAGACTCTAATAAATCTTTGTCGGCAGTTTCGTAATCTCCAATCCTTTCAAAGCTGCCTCCCCGCCTGTATAAAATATCAGCATAAGCTTTTGATCTGTTGTCTAACAAATCTAATAATTCAGAGTAAATTTTTATCGCCTTGTCATATTTCTCAAAACTTTTGTAAATTCCACCCATGTCATACAAAATTTTTATATTATTAGTTTTTAATCCATCAAATTTTTTTTCTAAGAAGTCGAGTGCTGCTGTTTCATTTTCCTGTTTTTTGATAATTGAAGATTTTTTTTTATTTTTATACCAACTAAAAATAAGATCTTCCTCTGAAATAAAATTCAATGATTTTAAAGCTAAATCGAATTTTTTATTATTTATATAATTTTCAGCTAATAAACTATTATTAAAATTAAATTCAGGATTTAGATAATTTGATAAATGAATATAGAAATTTGACTTTTTATAAAGTTCTTGTGAAGAATATAAGTTAGAAATCAAAAACAAGAATTCAGATATAATATGATGTTCATTTTTACATGAGAATGCTGAAGTAATTTTGTCGTATCTTTTACTTTTAATCCACTGTTTTGCTTGAGAAATTAAAATGCTGCTATTCGTATAATCAATCTTTTTTTGTAACTCGTTTATTTTATTAAAATCTTTGATTTGAGCTAAATAATTAATGTAGAAAAAAATATACCTTGAAAAATCTTCAGTATCTTTAATTACAAGCTCTTCAAATAAAAGATCTGTGTTATCTTTACCTAAGTAACAAGACTGAAAAATCTTTTTTATTTTATCTATTTCACCGAACTGGACATCTTCGTTTTTGTCCATCTTTTTAAAAATGATTGTATCTAGATAATCTTTTAATGTCTCTTTGATGATAAGCTCAAGAGTATCAAGCGGAACTTCGTCCATTTGCTCCAAGGTTAACCTCGCGTTTGAAAAATCTTTTTTATTTATCGAATTTAGAGCTATCAGTACTTTTGCTTCAAAAAAATTTGTTTCGTTAATCTTTAATTGAACAGCTTTATTAAAAGCGATATTAATTTTGTTGTTTAGAACTAATGAAATAAGATAATTTTCCAAATAACTCTTATGAGCTTTAACAAGACTCTTCGTGTTATTTAAATATTTTAACGAATCTTTATCGTCTTGATTATTAATGGATATTATAGCTGAAAAATAATTTGATAAATACTTGTAGTTGAATTCAATATTTTCAGTTGTTTTAGCGTAGGAAAAAGTTTGATATAAAAAAATTATTAAAAAAAAACAAATTTTTTTCATATTTTAAGAATATGATTTTTTTTTTTAAATAAAAGAAATAAAATGCAAAAATACGACTTTATCAAATCTACTTTTAACTTCTCAAATGCTCCTATTAAAAGATTTGTTAAAATCGAAAAAAAGGAGGATTTACTTAAAAAACTTAAGGACGAAATCTCCAATATTGAAAATTGCAGTCTAAAAAATAATTCAAACAGTTTAGTTTTTGCTGATGGCAATCATGACAGCGGCATTATGCTGATAGGTGAAGGCCCTGGTCAAAAAGAAGATGAGCAGGGAAAACCATTTGTAGGCGATGCAGGCTTACTTTTGAATAAAATGTTAGCGGCAATTAATATTAAACGAAATAAAGTTTATGTAACAAATATAGTAAATTACAGACCACCTGAAAATAGAAAACCTAACGAAGTTGAGATTAATACTTATGCTCCTTTTATAAAAAAACATATTTCAATTATAAACCCTAAGTTGATTATATTGCTTGGAAGCACTGCGATGGAGGCCTTTTTTGGAAATAAAGAGAAAATTTCCAAATCAAGAGGAGTTTGGAAAGAATTAATTGTTAATAATAAAACTTATTTAACCATGGTTACCTTCCACCCTGCTTATTTGTTAAGACAGCCTGATCAAAAAAAATTTTCTTGGGCAGATTTAAAAGAAATAAAGAATAAAATTGAGGAATTGAAAATTGGAATATAAATCTCAAAAAAATGTAGCTGGAGTAGATGAGGTCGGTAGAGGTAGTCTTATTGGGCCTGTATATGCCGCGACGGTAGTCTTTAAAAAAGGTTTTGATAAAAACAAAGTAAAAGACTCAAAAAAATTATCTCCTAAGAAAAGAGAATTTTTGGAAAACTATATAAAAAAAAATTCTTATTGGGCTATTGGAACTGCCTCAAAGAAAGAAATTGAGAAAATTAATATTTTAAACGCATCTCTTTTGGCAATGAAAAGATCAATTTTAAGATTAAAATTCAAACCTAAAATAATAAAAGTTGATGGAAATAAAAAGCCTAATATTAATAACCTAAATATAAAATCAGTTGTTAGAGGTGACCAGAAAATTCCAGAAATTTCTGCAGCATCTATTTTAGCAAAAGTCTCAAGAGACCGATTAATTAAAAAAATGTCAAAAAAATTTAAAGATTATTTGTGGGATAAAAATGTTGGCTATGGAACTAGAGATCATCTTTCAGCAATTAAAAAATTTGGAATTACAAAACATCATAGAAAAACATTCAAACCAATACACAATATATTGAGTCCCAAATAATCTAAGGCACAATTAATCAAAATTAATTCAATCATGAGTTGACCTAGACTCCGACCTAGAGTCTAATTGTTTCTTTTAAAATGAGAGAGTTAAACTTAAAAAACAAAATTATTAACGGAGACAGTCTAAAAGAATTAAAAAAAATTCCAGATAAGACTTTCGATTTAGTTTTTGCAGATCCGCCTTACAACCTTCAACTAAAAAATAAACTAACTAGACCAGATAGATCAAAAGTTAATGCAGTAAATGATAAATGGGATCAATTTGAAAGTTTTAAGAAGTATGATGAATTCACATATGCATGGTTAAGTGAGTGTAAGAGAATTTTAAAAAAAAATGGAGCAATCTGGGTTATTGGAAGTTATCATAATATATTTAGAGTTGGCACAGCTGTTCAAAATTTAGGGTTTTGGATTTTAAATGATGTAATCTGGAACAAAAAAAATCCAATGCCAAATTTTAGAGGAACAAGATTTACTAATGCTCATGAAACTTTAATTTGGGCTTCAAAATCAGAAAAATCAAAATATACCTTTAATTATCAATCATTAAAATGTTTGAATGATGATTTACAAATGAGATCTAACTGGGATTTACCCATTTGCAATGGAACAGAGCGTTTAAAAAAAAATGGAAAGAAGGTTCATTCTACACAAAAACCAGAAGCTTTACTTCATAGAATTTTATTAGCAACCTCAAATAAAGATGATTTAATTCTTGATCCATTTTTAGGATCAGGCACGACTGCAACAGTTGCAAAAAAATTGAGTAGAAATTATTACGGTATAGAAAAAGAAAAATCCTATTTCAAAGCTGCTGAACAAAGATTAAAGAATACAAAACCAATAGAAGACCATTATTTAGATGCGCTCAAAAATAATAAATCCAAACCAAGAATACCTTTTGGTTCATTGGTTGAATTAGGAATAATTAAGCCTGGCACCATTATTTTTGATAATAAAAAGAAAATCAGCGCGAAAATTATGGTTGATGGGAGTATTAAACATGCTCAAACCGAAGGTTCAATTCATAAAGTTGCAGCAACAATTTTAGGAGCTGAAAGCTGTAATGGATGGACTTATTGGCATTGTGAATTAGGAAATACTTTCGTGCCAATAGATAATTTAAGACAAAAATTCTTGTCAAAAAGTTATCTATAAATTTTTCCTAAATAACTTTCTAAAAACTTTTTATTTTTTACTAATTTTTTTAAAAAAATATTTCTAAGATATACAGTTAAAGGATTTGATAAATGAAAAGCAAACTGATTCAATTTTGATCTATTATTTACCATTTTTGTTTTATTAACCCTATTTTTAAAAAAGTTAGCATTGGAATTATTTTCTATACAAGCAAACAGTTCATGTGCCCCCTCTATAGACTGAGACGCGCCTTGAGCAAATGATGGTGGAAAAGCAAAAAAAGCATCTCCTATTAGATAAATGTTCTTATTTTTTACTTCAAAAAAATTATCACTAACAAACACAGGAAATATTTTTAATTCTTTAAGATTATTAAAAAATTCTTTGTTCTCTTGGGGAATTTTTTCCAAAATTTTTTGTATAAATAATTTATCATCAAACAATGAGTAATTTTTCTGTTCGTCTTCTGAAAGTTTATATTTCATTATAGCTATTAAATTTAAATCTCCACCTGGGGAAATAGGATAAATTACATGATGAAAATCAGATCCCAAAAATAACAAAATATTCTTTTTATCAATTATATTTGAATTTTCCGGTATCATTCCCCTTATAGCTAGAGTATTGTTATATTTTGGTTGGACTTGCTTATTTAAAACAAGATTTCTACTTTTTGAAAAAACCCCTTCAGAAATAATTAGATAATCACATTCGTGAGTTTCTTTATTTTCAAAAGTAAGTTTTATTTTTTCTTGCTCTTGATCGATTTTCGATACACTATAATTTGTTTTGATCAAATCCTCTAAATCTTTTTTTAGAAAATTAATCAAAGTAGATCTTTTTAAAGTAGTATACTTACAATCATTTGAATTAAATTCGGATATATCAAGTTCACATATTTTATCTTCATCTTTTTTTGAGTAAAAATTTATTTTTTCTGGATTAAATTTTTCGTTTTTTTCTAATTTGTTGAATCCAATTTTATTTAAAAATTTGACACTGTTTGTAGATAATTGTACACCATACCCCTCATTTAGATTAAGAGAGTTTTTTTTATCAAAAATTGATACTTGATATTTAGGATTTTTTTTAAAAAGATTAGCTATGTATAATCCTGATATCCCTGCTCCGATAATTCCAATTTTTTCATACATTACTTGAGGCTACTCTAAATAATTTTTTTGTAAAAGATGGTATTACTTCACTTGTTATATTCTTTCGGTTTAAAATTACACCTTTATTTGTTGATTTAATTTTATTTTTATTAATTACAATATTCATATCTATATTAGATATCTTAATTTTTGTTTTTACTTTTGCTGAAGAGTTAAATTTTGACTTATCTATTTCGTTCATCGGAAAGATTAATAAATTTTTAAGAAAGTTAAATTTTTTATTTCTAACCAACAACATTTTATTTTCATTAATATAAATATTTGCCTCAAAATATTTGATTTTGTTTTTTTTTGTTTTTTTTATTAAAAAAAAATCTTTTCGTTTATATGAAATACAATTCATACTTATTGGACACTTCTCACATAATGGAGAGGTAGGCCTACATACTAAAGCACCTAATTCCATAATGGCTTGTGCGTAGTCGCTTGCTTTTTCTGATAAACCAAAAAAATTTTTTGAAATTTGTATATTTTCTTTTGATATATCCCCATCGCTTCTCAGAAATAAAACTCTTTTAAGAATTCTTTCAACATTTCCATCCAAAGGAATAAATTTTTGATTGAAAGCAATAGCCATTATTGCAGTAGACGTATAGTCACCGACTCCAGGTAAGGATTTTAAATCTTCAAAATTAGATGGTAAAATTCCACCAAATTTACCATTAATCATTATTGCAGATTTTTTTAAATTTCTTGCTCTAGAATAGTAGCCCAGTCCTTCCCACAACTTCATTAGTGTTTGGTCATTTGTTTTGGACAACTTTTTAAAATTTGGAATTTTTTGCACAAATCTTTTGAAATAAGGAATAACAGTTGAAACTTGAGTTTGTTGCAACATAAACTCACTAACAAACGTGAAATAAAGTTTTTGTTCCTTAGAAGTATTTTTTCTCCATGGAAGAATTCTCTTATTATTATCGTACCAAAATAAAATTTTTTTTGATATATTTGATTTAACCATGAATTTTAATTCTAATCAGAGATCTAAAGTCATTCAAGGATTAAGATCCTTTAAAGACACTTTACCCACAAAAGTAAAAAAATTATTGAAGCAAAAAGGAGAGGTTTATTCTGAACTTATAGAAAATTGGAAAATGTTTGTTGGTGATGAACTATTTTCTTTAAGTTATCCAAAAAAATATTTGAGTTCTAATAAATTTAGAAAATCCGTATTGGAAGTAATGGTTAAGAGAGGCCACGAGGTCGAATTAGAGTATTCAAAAAAAAAAATAATAGATAAGATTAATTCTTTTTTTGGATATGATTTAATTTCAATATTAAAAGTGTATACCTTTGACAGGAAAGATGAAAAACCAAAAAATCCTAAAAAAAGTAATTCTAAAATTAATTTAGGGGAAATTAAAAATAAAAAAATTGAAAATTCTTTAAAAGAATTTGCTAAAGTATATAGAGAAAAAAATGATTAAGAAAATTTTTGTACTAATAATTTTTGTTCTATTCCAGACAAACATTAACGCATCTTCCTTCAAACCAATAATTGAGGGGAGAGAGGATGCAAAAATTAAACTAATAATTTATGAGTCTCTTACTTGTTCATTTTGTGCAGATTTTCATAAAAAAGTTTACCCTGAATTAAAAAAAGAATTTATTGATACTGGTATTATTAATATTGAATTTAGAAATTTCCCATTAGATATGGCAGCATTAAATGCATCTAAACTGGCTCATTGTAACAATGATGGCAAATCAGACATACTACATTTTTTATATTCTAACCAAAAAAAGTGGGCCAAAGGATCAACGATTGAAGAACTTAATTCAAATTTGTCTTCAGTTATAAAATTATTTGAAAAACCTATAGATGAAGAAAAGTGTTTTTCTAACACTGAGTTAGAGGCCTTTATCTTAAACGAACGAATCGAGGGTGTAAAAAAATTTGATATAAATTCAACCCCTACACTTATTTTAAACGACCAAAAGTTTGAAAAAACGCTATCGTTTAAAAATTTAAAAAAAGCCATAGAAAAACTGTTATAATTTCTTAATGGAATTTAAAAAAATTCAACTAAACGGTTTTAAATCTTTCGCAGATAAAACAAGTTTACTTATTGAAGACGGTCTAACTGGAATAGTTGGTCCAAACGGTTGCGGTAAATCAAATATCGTTGAGTCTTTAAGATGGTGTATGGGTGAAACATCAGCAAAAAGTATGAGAGGCTCAGGTATGGAAGATGTAATTTTCTCCGGAACTTCAAACAAACCTTCCAAAAATATAGCTGAGGTAATTGTAAACCTATCAAACGATGGAAGTATAGGGTCACACAATTATAAACATATTCCCGAAATAGAAATTAGAAGAAAGATTGAAAAAGATAAAGGATCAAAGTTTCATATAAATGGGAAAGAAGTAAGGGCAAAAGATGCTCAAATGTTTTTTGCTGACCTTTCAACTGGGGCTCACTCTCCATCATTAATAAGCCAAGGTAGAATAGGATCATTGGTTACAGCAAAACCGAGTGATAGACGGGCAATACTTGAGGAGGCTGCGGGAATTTCTGGTTTACATGCTAGAAGACATGAGGCTGAAGTAAGATTAAATGCTGCGGAAAACAATTTAAAAAGAGCAGATGAATTAAGAAGACAACAAGAGAAACAATTAGCAAATTTACAAAAACAAGCAGAAGAAGCTGGAAAATATAAGATGATTTCAGAAGAAATAAAAAAAATTGAAGCAGGTTTATATTTTCTAAAATTACAGGAGATAGATAAGGAAATTACCTTAGAAAAAGAAATTAACAAAGACTCTGATCATGAATTTGAAAATATTACAAATAAAATTAATGAAATTGAAAAAAATATAGAAAGTGAAAGTACAACAAACACCCCAATTAAAGAAAAAAATTTTGAAATACTTTCTAAAATCCAAAGATTAAACTTAGAACTCAAAAGTTTGGATGAGGAAAATGATAGAATACAAAAAGAGATTGAAAATTTTAAAAATAGTCTTGTTGAAATAGATAATGATTTGGATAGAGAAAAAAGTATTACGATTGATGCTAATTCAAATGAAAAAAGGTTGAAAGAGGAAAAAAACGATTTAATCAATATTGATGCAAAATATTACGATACTGAAAAAAAATCTAATGATGATCTTTTTTCCGTTAAAGATAAACTTAAAAATAATCTTGAAAACGTAAAGACTTTAATCAGTCAGAACCAAAATGATGATGCTATAAAAGCTATTGAAGAATGTAAAAACATTATTGAAGAATATGCCGAAAGCTATAGCAAAAACCAAAACATAAAAAATGATTCAATTAAAAGAAAAGAAAGAATAAAAATTATTGATACTGAAATTGAAAGTTGGAAAAACCTACTTGAAAACTCCGACAAATCAATAAAACAACTTAATGAAAGAAGACAAAAATCATCTAGTCAATTAAATCTTTTAGAAAATAAACCAAACACTCAAGCAGAAAAAAGAGGACAGCTAACTGAAAATTTAAGACTTTCTGAAATTGAGAAAAAAGAGAATGAAAAATTAATTGAAATATCGGATAAAAAATCAAACGCCTTAAATCTTGAGCTTTCAGAGATCAGAGAAAATTCTATAGAAATCAGAGAAAGAAAAGCGAGTTCAACAGCAACAATCGATGGTCTGTCAAAAAGAAGAATTGATTTGTTAGAGAGAATTGAAAATGAATTAAATCTTGCAGAAAAAGATGTTTTTGAATTCTCAAACTTGACAGATCAAAGTGATCTCCCAGACGCACTCACACAAGAAGAATTGCTTGATGAAAAGAAAAGAGAGAGAGACAAACTAGGATCAGTAAATCTAAGAGCAGATGAAGAAACAAGTAAATACGAGATTGAAATTAAAAAAATGGAAAAAGATCGATCAGACTTAGTTACAGCTATTGTCAAACTTAAAGAAAGTATTAATGAACTTAATCAAAAAGGTCGAGAAAGAATCCTTGAGGCCTTTGAAAAGGTTAATAGAAAATTTAATGAAGTTTACACAAAATTATTTAACGGTGGAAGTGCGAAACTGGAATTAGTTGACTCTGATGATCCACTTGATGCAGGTTTAGAAATGTTGGTAAGTCCTCCGGGAAAAAGACTTCAGTCAATAACTCTTCTTTCAGGTGGAGAGCAAGCACTGACTGCTTTATCTTTAATCTTTGCGGTTTTCTTAACTAACCCTTCACCAATATGTGTTCTTGATGAAGTAGATGCACCTTTAGATGACGCAAACGTTACTCGTTTTTGTAATCTTTTGGATGAACTCATAAAAATTACTAAAACAAAATTTATTATTGTTACGCATCACGCACTTACCATGTCAAAAATGAATAGACTTTATGGTATAACCATGCCAGAGAAAGGCATAAGCCAGCTAGTTTCAGTCGACCTTGAAAAAGCTGAGAGCATGGTTGCCTAGATGGGTAAAGAACGGCTAAAGGATCGACTAAAAAATGCACGTAAAAAGTTAAAAGTAGAAAAAGAAAATCCACAAACATCTAATATTGGACAAGCTTTCAAATTGAGCACTGAGTTAGTGGCGGCTGTATTAGTAGGGACAATTATAGGGTTTATTTTAGATAATTGGTTTGATACTAAACCATGGTTAATAATAATATTTTTTTTTGTTGGTGTAGTTGCGGGTATATTAAATGTAATTAGGTCAGCAAAAAAACTACAGAATTGATTTTATGGCAGCAAATCCAATGTACCAATTTAATGTTTATAGAATTGGTCCAGAAATAAAAATAGGTGAAATAGATTTATCCTTTACTAATGCAAGTTTATTTATGGTCATAAGCTCATTAGCAATATTAATAATTTTTAATTTAGGTGCGCAAAAGAAAAATATAATTCCTGATAAATTACAATTACTCTCAGAACTTAGTTATACATTTGTATCTAAAATGATAAGCGATACAGCTGGTTCGAAAGCTAAACCATATTTTTCATTTATATTTTCACTTTTTATGTTTGTTCTTTTTTGCAACATGTTCGGTATGATCCCCTACTCTTTTACAGTAACAAGCCACATAATTGTAACATTTGTTTTAGCAGCGTTTATTTTCATTGGAGTGACAACTATTGGATTTATTAAACATGGATTTGGCTATTTAAAACTTTTTGTACCCAGCGGAGTGCCAGCTGTCTTGTTGCCACTAATAGTAGTTATAGAAATTATTTCTTATTTAAGTAGACCCATCAGTTTATCTGTAAGATTGTTTGCAAATATGATGGCTGGACATACAATGATGAAAGTATTCGGAGGCTTTGTAGTAAGCCTTGGAATTGTCGGTGGATGGCTTCCACTGAGTTTTTCAGTTGCATTAACAGGTTTGGAGATATTAGTTGCTTTTCTTCAAGCTTATGTTTTTGCAATTTTAACATGCATTTATTTAAATGATGCATTAAATTTACACCATTAATCATAAGGAGGATAATATGGAGTTAGAAGCAGCAAAAATGATTGGAGCAGGATTAGCGGCAATTGCTCTAGCAGGGGCAGGAGTAGGAATAGGTATTATTTTTGGTAATTATCTATCTGGCGCTATGAGAAATCCATCTGCAGCTCAAAAACAATTTCCAAATTTACTTTTAGGTTTCGCATTAGCTGAGGCCACTGGGTTGTTTGGACTTGTTGTAGCTTTGATAATTTTATTTGCTTTTTAAATAATTGTGAAAAAAATTATTTTACTTAATACTTTTTATTTCTCATTCTACACTGTTGCAGTGAATAGTGCTGAAAAAGGAGGAATGCCTCAATTGGATCCTGAATTTTGGGTATCGCAAATTTTTTGGTTAATTATAACTTTCGGTACCCTTTTTTTAGTCCTTTCTAAATTTATCTTACCTAGAATAAGTAAAAACCTAGAACAGAGAAGATTACAAATTTTAGAAAATATTGAGACAGCTGAAAAACAAAGAGAACAAAGTGAAAAAAATCTCAAAGAATTTGATGAGATAATTTTAAAAAGTAAAAACAAAGCCAAAGAAGTAATGTTAGCTGCAAGAGAAAAGGTTGTCTCTGAAATAACCAAAAAAAAAATAAAACTTGATGAAGACTTAAATTCAGAAATTCAAAATGTTGAAAAAGAAATAGTCGAGTTAAAATTATCTTCACCAAAAAAGATAAATTCAATAGCTTCTAATATAACCAACGAAGTCATAAAAAGGTTAATTGGAACTGATGTAAATGAAAGCAGTGTTTCTGCTTTAGTTGAAGAAGAATTTAAAAAATTGAGCAGGAGCACAAATGGAATTTGACTCAACTTTTTGGGTAGCTATATCTTTTGTTATTTTTTTCGTAGTCTTAGTTTATTTCAAGATCCCAAGAAAAATAAATGAGGCTTTAGACACAAAGATATCTGAGATAAAAAATGAACTAGATGAAAGCGAAAAGTTAAGAATAGAAACAAAAAAATTATTAGAAGACTCTCAATCAAAATTAAGCTCAGCCGTGAAGGAAAGTAAAAAAATTATAGATCAAGCAAAAAATGACTCTGAAAAAATGGTGAGTGAATTAGAGCTTAAGTTTGAGAACTCAGCTAAAATTAAAAAAGAACTATCTTTAAGTAAAATTAAACAAATGAAGGATGAAGCTGTTAGAGAAATTAAGAATACTTCAGTAGATGTTGCATTCTCTGCTTCAGAAAATTTAATTAAAAATTCAATTGAAAAATCAAAGCTCGACAATTTATTTCAAAAAAATTTAGAAGATGCTAAAGATGCTTTAAAAAAAGCTGGCTCAAATTAAAATAAATTCTTACATTTTTAGAAAAAAAATATAAATTATTGTTATGAAATCCATAGTTATAGGTTCTGGTTTTGGTGGTATATCTGCAGCTCTTAGGCTGAGAGCAAAAGGCCACGAGGTGACCTTAGTTGAAAAACAAAATGATTTAGGTGGTAGAGCAAGAATTTTTAGAAAGAATGGGTTTTCATTTGATGCTGGACCTACAGTAATTACCGCACCTTATCTGATATATGAGTTGTTCGAACTATTTGGAAAAGATCCAAAAGACTATTTAAACATAAAACCTTTAGATATTTGGTATCAATTCGTTTTTGAAGATGGCACAAAATTTAACTACTCAGGAAATGAAGAAGAAATGGAAAAGCAAATATCTGCAATTTCTCCAGATGATTTGAAAGGTTATATCAAATTAGTAAATTTCACTAAAAAAATTTTTGAAAAGGGGTATTTAGAACTTTCAGATGTTCCCTTTACGAAACCTTTTTTCATGATGAAACAAATTCCATCTTTATTAAAGTTAAAAAGTTATAAATCTGTTTATTCTCTTGTGTCCTCATATGTTAAACACGAAAAACTAAGAAGAATTCTTAGCATGCATCCTCTTCTTGTGGGTGGTAATCCTTTCACAACAACTTCGATTTATGGCTTAATTTTATATTTAGAAAAGAAATGGGGAATTCATTACTCGATGGGGGGAACCGGAAATATAATTAAGGGTCTTGAAACATTAATGAATGAGGAAAATATAAAAATAAAAAAAGGCTTTGAAGTAAACAAAATTATTTCAAATGGAAAAACAATTAAGGGTATTCGATTGGAAAACGGTGATGAAATTTCTGCAAATAATGTGGTTTGTAATGCTGATCCACCCGATGTCTATGAGAGGTTATTAAATAAAAAAGACCTGAATTTTTTTTTCAACTTTAAGAGAAAAAGAATGGATTATTCAATGGGTTTATTTGTTTATTACTTTGGAACTAAAAAAGTTTATAAGGATGTCGCTCACCACACAATTAAGTTTGGTAACAAATACAAAGAACATTTGGATGATATTTTTGATAAAAAGAAACTTAACGATGATATTAGCTATTATCTGCATCGACCTACAGCAACAGATAATTCGATGGCACCAGATGGATGCGATTGTTTCTATGTTCTAGTCCCAGTTCCTAATAATCAATCAAATATAAATTGGTCGGAAAGTGGTGAAAAAATTAAGAATTTAGTAATTGATAAAATGGAAAAGGATTTACTTCCAAAATTAAGAGAAAACATAATAGAGGATTTCTACTTAACACCTGACTACTTTGAAAAAGATCTTAACACAAAATTTGGATCAGGCTTTTCAATTCAACCAAAATTTACACAATCTGCTTATTTTAGATTTCACAATAAGTCTGAAATTTATGATGGATTATATTTTGTCGGTGCTGGCACACATCCTGGTGCTGGTGTGCCTGGAGTTTTATCATCAGCAAAAGTTTTAGATAAAATTCTTTAATGGCGAATAATCTTTTATCAATTCATGCAAAGTCCTTTAGCTGGGCTGGATTTTTCTTGCCTAGCGATGTTTATAAAAACGGATCTGACCTATACGATTTTTGTAGAATATTAGACGATATTGCTGATGAAGAAATATCTTTAGAGATTAAAAAGAAGAAATTCCTAAACTATAAAAATGACTTTATTAACCAAAACTTCGAAAACGATAGTATCAAAAAGATACATAGTATAATTAAAAACTTTGATGTATCAGAAAAAATTGTCCTCGATCTTTTTGATGGCATTGAGTCTGATTTAAAAGAAAAAATAGAATTAAAATCTAAAAGGGAGCTACTAGTATATTCTTATAGAGTGGCTGGAACAGTAGGTTTGATGATGGCAAAAATTCTTAAAGTAAAATCTAAAACAGCTTTGAAATCTGCAATTGATTTAGGGATAGCGATGCAGCTTACTAATATTTCTAGAGATGTAATAGAAGATAGAAAAAAGAACAGAGAATATATTAAGCATGATCTTTCAAATATTAAAAATACAGTCACTACTGCAGATTTGTTTTATAATAGTTGTTTTAATTCAATCAGAGAAATTCCAATTAGGTGCCGTTTCGCTATATTAGTCGCTCGCAGGGTTTATAGAGAGATTGGTTATAAAATTATTAAAAAAGGAGACATTGAGGAATATAATCGATCTGGAAAAATTTATGTTACTAAAACTGGCAAAATCGTTCAAACTATTTTAAGTATTTTTGATTTTTTTAGATTATTATTTACTCAATCAGATAATTATTACAGAAATGAAGAGCATAATGAGATTGGTTTAGAAATTAACATAGATGAAAGAATTTAATTATACAATAATTGGTGGTGGTTGTGCTGGCCTCTCCTTAGCTTACGAGCTTGAAATTAATAACAAGTTAAGTGATAAAACCTTAGCTATTATTGAGCCAAGAACTGAATACCAAAGAGATAAAACATGGTCTTTTTGGAAAACATTTCCACATAATTTTGAAGATTGTGTAATTAAAAGTTGGGGTTCTTTTTCAATTAATATTCCTAATAAATCAAAACAGATTGTATGTGAAAGTCTACCTTATCAATCTATTGATAGTGGTCTATTTTACAAAAAAACTTTGAACAAACTCAAAGCAAATAAAAATATTTATTTCTTCAGGAATAAGGGAGATGTAAATACAGATAATTCATACGTATTTAATAGTGTTCCTAAAATAAATTCAAATGAAAATGATCTGTGGCAACATTTTGGAGGTTATGAAATTGAAACGGATAAGAATATATTTGATGATACTATAATCAATTTAATGGATTTTGATTGTGACCAAAAAAATAGCGTTCATTTTTTTTACACTCTTCCGTTTTCAAAAAATAAAGCTTTAGTTGAAACAACTTGGTTATCAAATATGAAGGATCCTTCAGAAAAAGACTATGATTTTCAGATTAAGAAATATATTGAAAATATTCTTAAGATTAAAAATTATAAAATTATTTATAAAGAAAAAGGACAGATCCCATTATTTTATCCTACAAATTTAAACGGTGAAAAAAAAATTAATATCGGGACAGCAGGTAAAATGACGAGATTAAGTACTGGATATACTTTTTTAAATATTCAAGAACATTGTAAATATATTGTTAAAAATTTAGATAATTTGAAAACTTATAATATTGGAAAAAAATACGAAATTCTCGATAAAATATTTTTAAAAGTACTGAAAAAGAATGCTCAAAGGATGCCAAACATTTTTTTTGAAATCTTTAATTCTAGTTCAGAAACAAGTATTAAATTTCTCTCAAATAAAAGTAACATTTTTCAAGACTTATCAATAATATCAAAAATGCCGAAGTGGCCTTTTATAAAAGCTTTATTCAATTGATGGACTTATTTAAAATTAACAAAAAATATTCATTTTTTTTACTTCTATTTAATATTGTTTTTTTAATTTCAATTTCAAAATATTTTGAAAATAAGCAAATAGAATTTCAATATCAAACTATCATCTGTTTCCTTTTAATATCTATCATAGGTGTTTCTCATGGAGCTCTTGATCACCTAAAAGGTTATAAATTAATGAAAATCTATAAA
>CACAUR010000008.1 GCA_902535745.1 uncultured Pelagibacteraceae bacterium | reverse complement strand
CGTGTCAGAAAAAATAAATAATTCAAATATACTTGATTGATCAGAAAATTTAATTATTGCATATGACGTTCCCTTTTGTGTTTTCTTTTCTTGAATTTTTAGTATAGTTGCTGCGACTGATCCTTCACTAATTTCCTTATCTTCGTTAACATTTTTATAAGAAAGAATGTTAAATTCCTTAAATATATCTCGATATTGGTTAAGTGGATGATCCGATATAAAAAAACCAACAGTTTCAAATTCTTTTGCCATTTTTTCCTGAAAATTCCATTCGCCAAGATTATCTACTACCTCGTTGTCATTAGATTCTTCACTATTACCAAATAGATCTATTTGATTTAAGGACTTGTTTTCAAAAATATTTTTTGATTTGGATATTAAATTAGGTATTGATTTAAAAATTGATTTCCTATCTTTAAAAATATTATCAAATGCACCTGCTTTTGTAAGTGCCTCCATTTGAAGTTTGTTTATATCTTTTGGATTTACTCTATTTATAAATTCATTTAAGGATTTAAATTTGCCATTTTTTTCTCTTTCTTTGACTATGTTAGAAATTGCCTCATACCCAACATTCTTCAACGCCCCTAAAGCATAATAAAAGTTTTTTGTATCAGAATAAAAATCAGCATTACATAAGTTTATATCAGGTGATATTATATTTATATTGAGTCTTTTTAGTTCCTCATAAAACTCTCCTAATTTTTTTTGATTTGACATTTCCGTTGACATAGATGCAGAAAAAAATTCGTTAGTAAAATGTGTTTTTAAATATGCTGTTTGATAAGCTATAATAGCATAAGCTGCAGCATGACTTTTGTTAAAGCCATACTCTGCAAATGGTTCGATCTTTAAAAAAATACCTGCAGCAATATCTTTTTGTATTCCATTTTGATATGCCCCATCTATAAATCTTGCCTTCTGTTTTTCTAATTCTGCTCTTTTCTTTTTTCCCATAGCGCGTCTGAGAATATCTGCTTCACCCGCAGTAAAACCTGACAACACTTGGGCAATTTTCATAACTTGCTCCTGGTAAATAATTACACCATATGTTGACTTTAAAATGTTTTCCAATTTTGGATGTAGATAATCCGGTGATCTTTTCCCATGTTTACAATCATTATAAATTGGAATATTGCTCATAGGACCTGGTCTATATAAAGCAACTAATGCTATGATGTCCTCTAGTCTATTTGGTTTCATTTGTGTTAGAGCATCCCTCATTCCAGAACTTTCAAGTTGAAATAAACCAACAGTTTTACCCGAAGACAACAAATCAAAAACGGTTTGATCTTCATAATTAATTTTATCTATATTAAAATCAATTTTTTTTTTATTTAGCAGTTTAATGGTGTTATTTATTACAGTAAGTGTTTTTAAACCCAAAAAATCAAATTTAATAAGACCAGAGTTTTCAGCTGAATACATATCAAACTGAGTGGAGGGTAAAAGTAAATTGGATGAGGTGTCTTTGTACAGTGGAACTGTATCGATTAATTTTTTATCTGCAATTACTACGCCAGCTGCATGAGTTGCAAAATTTCTGTTTAAACCCTCGAGTTTCAAAGAGAGCTTAATAAGCTTATCTACTCTTTTATCTTCATTTATAATCTTTTGTAATCTTGGTTCTGAATTTATGCATTCAGTCAAACTCATTGGTCTTGAGGGGTCGAAAGGAATCATCTTGCATATACTATCGACAAAACCATATGGAAGACCCATTACTCTTCCCACATCTCTAATAACCATTCTAGCTTTTAATTTTCCGAATGTAATAATATGAGCTACTGAGTCTTTGTATTTTTTGTTAAGATACTCAAAAACTAAATCACGTTTTTCCTCACAAAAATCAATATCAAAGTCAGGCATAGAAATACGGTCTGGGTTTAAAAATCTTTCAAAAATTAAATCAAAATAAATTGGGTCTACGTCAGTAATTTGTAAACACCATGCTACTAATGAACCAGCACCAGACCCTCTACCTGGTCCAACTGGTATATTATTTTTTTTTGCCCATATGATGTAATCGGATACAATTAAAAAATAACTAGAATAATTCATCTCACATATTATGTTTATTTCGTGATCTAATCTTTTTTTATATTTTAAAAATTTTTCACCTTTTAAATTTTCATCTTCGAATCTTTCCTTAAATTTATTTATTAAACCTTCATTTGCATCTTTTTTTAATTGGTCATCGGATGAAATATCATTATTTGAGTTTATATCTGGTAATAATGGTTTGGAATATTCAGGTCTGAAGCTGCACCTTAATGGTAAATTATAATTGTTTTCCAAAGCCTCGGGTAAATCACTGAATATTTCCTTCATTTCATCATCACTTTTGAAATAATGATTATCTGTTAGCTTTATTCTTTGTTTGTCGTTTATATAATTTTTTGAACCAATACAAAGTAATGCATCGTGTGCTTCGCTCATTTCTTTGTTTAAATAATAAACCTCATTAGTTGCTATTATGGGAGCATTAATTTTTTTTGAAACGGATAAATTGAAGTTTTCAAAATTTTTTTCATTTAAATCATCATGTCTTTGAATTTCAATATAGAAGTTATCACCAAAATTTTTATTTAAAGAAAAATAAAGTTTTTCAAGCTCATCAACTCTCCCTTTTTGAAAAAGAACACCTGATAAATTGTTAATACCTCCTGATAGAATTATTAAATTTTTAGAACAATTAAATAATAATTCTATTTTACAATGTGGATCATTTATATCAGAGTTCTCAAGAAAAGATTTAGATGACAAATTAATCAGTTCTTTGTAACCATTGCTATTTTTAGCTATTATAGGTAACGATCCAATTATATCATTGAATTTAAACTTAATCTGGGATCCAATTATAGGCTGAGTTTTTGACTTAGAAATTTGTTCTGAGAATTCTAGAGATCCACACAAATTTGACGTATCTGACATTCCAATCGCTTTAACCTTGTTGTCTTTGCAATATTTACTAAGATCATCAATTTTTATGGCGCCTTCACAAATAGAATATTGAGTATGTATTTTTAAGTGATTAAATATTTTTTTAGATTTTTCCATTAATGATTTTGATTTTACCATTACTTAAGGAAATTTTATAGTCTGCTTTATTAGCAAAAAATCTATTATGAGTTGCAAATATTATAACACGATCTTTGTTTTTTAATTTAAAGAGTAGGTTAAATATTTGATTTGCGTTTTCGTGATCTAAACTTCCAGTTGGTTCATCAGCTAGTATTATTCTGGGTTTATTTACTATTGCTCTCGATATAGCAATTCTTTGCATTTCTCCTCCTGATAATTCTGATGGATAATGATTAGCCCTATCTTTTAAACCGACTTTTTGAATTATCATTAATGATTCTTGTTCTGCCATTTTGTGATTATTATTAGCAGCTAAGCTGGCTATGCAAACATTTTCAATAGCCGTAAAATCAGGCAATAAATTTTTCTCTTGATAAACAATTCCGATATTATTCGATCTAATTTTATCATTAACCTCACTTTTGTTGTAGTTTATATTTTGATTATCGATTTTGATATTTCCTGAGGATGGTCTATCTATTAAAGATAATAAATTTAGTAAAGTTGATTTTCCAGATCCAGAGGGTCCAGATAATGAATAAATTTTTCCTTTTTTAAATTTAAAACTTAAATTTTTAAGAACAGAAATCTTTTTTTGATTATCAAATGTCTTTGAAATATTGTTTAGTTCTATAATGTTACTCATATTTTAAGGATTTAATTGTATCTAATTTTGCTGCTTTAGTTGCAGGGTATATTGAGACTAAACAAGTCATTATAATTGAACAACTTGAAATTAAAAATATTGACCAAAAATCTATTTGATATGGAATAGTGCTTAAAAAATATATTTCTTCTGGAAATAAACTTACATTAAAGATATTGCTAATTAACATCCTTATCTTCTCAACATAAAGAGAGAAAGTTACACCTATGAAAACTCCCATAATTGTTGCTAAAAATCCTATAAAAAATCCAATAAAAAAAAATATTTTTCGAATAGAAAAGTTTGAAACACCTATTGATTTTAATATAGCAATTTCCCTTGTTTTGTTTTTAACCAGAATTGTAAGGCCTGAAATAATGTTAAAAGCAGCAACTATGATTATTAGAGATAATATTATGAACATAACATTTCTTTCTACTTTTAAGGCGGAAAATAATGGTTTGTTTAAATCTGACCAGGTAAATATATATTCGTCGGTAAAAATCGACATTAGTTTTTCACGATAAATCTCAATTTTGTCAGGTTTATATAAATAAATCTCTAAGAAATTATTTCCTTTTTTTAAATCAAATAAGCCTTCTAGATCTTTAAGATTAATAAACACAACAGAATTATTAAACTCAGCAAACCTACTATCAAATATAGAACTTATTTTAAAAGTTTTTTGTCGAGGTATGGATCCAATGAGTGTATTTTCACCGGAAGGTGAAAGTATTGAAACTCGGTCACCAATTTTTAATTCGAGGTCATAACTCAAATCACTCCCTATCGATATATTATTCTCTAAGATTTTTTTATCGCCTCTAAAATATTTATTATTTACAATATTCAGTTTTTGAAAGTCATTTTCAGAATAGCCTCTTACTAAAATACCTTTAGTAATTTCATCATTTAAAAGTATTCCCTCTCCATTATTGCTTAATATCAAGTTTGAAGATATATTTTGTAAAAATTCGTTATCTATTTTTTTTTTTTCTATTTTCTTATCATAGGGTTTTACGATTACATGTGCATTGAAATTAGTTATCTTATTTATCAACTCTGACCTAAAGCCATTCATTACAGACATAACTATAATTAAAACTGCCACGCCTAAACTTATGCCTGAGAAAGAAAATAAAGTGATTATATTTAAAAAACCATCTTTTTTTCTGGTTTTTAGATATCTAAAAATTATTTTTTTTTCTAAAGTTGAGATCAATTTATTTTTTTGGATTTAATGAAATTAAGGGCTTCTTCAAGACTTATCATCTTGCTATTGTTCCCCACTTCTTTAAACTCAACTTTATTTTTATCAGGATTCTTTCCAATTAGAATTTGAAATGGTATTCCAATTAAATTAAATTTTTTTAACTTTCCTGAAAAATTTTCATCTGAATCGTCTAAAACTGTTTCAATATTATTCTGTTCTAAAAAATTTTTTACTTTAATACCCATTTCGATACTGGTGGTATCATTTTTAGATGCAAAACAAATAATTGCACATTCAAAAGGAGAAACTGATACTGGCCATTTCATAACTTCATTTTTCTCATCAAAATTTGCCTCAATTAAGGCACCAACTAATCTTGAAACTCCAATTCCATAAGAACCCATTTTTACAAAAAATTTTTTACCATCTTTATCGACAGCAGCATTCATTGGTTTTGAATACTTATCACCAAAGTAAAAAATATGACCGACTTCAATACCTTTGGTCTCTAACTGATTTTTTTTATCAACCTTATTGTTGAACTCCTTGTTGTCAATTTTCTCATCTGTAACAGCGTAAAATTGCTCATATTTAAGTCTTAGTTTTTTTAAAGACTCTTTGTCTAATTTATAGTTATCGTGATTTACCTCAAAAATTCTTTTGTCAGTATAAATTTTACTTTCACCGGTTTCAGCTAAGATAATAAATTCATGTGACAAGCTCCCACCAATTGGCCCCGTTTCAGCTGTCATAGGTATTGCTGATAATTCCAATCTCTTAAAAGTTTTTAAATATGACAAAAAAAATTTATTATATGAAAATTCTGCATCATCATCATTAAGGTCAAATGAATACGCATCTTTCATAAAAAATTCTCTACATCTCATTATCCCAAATCTTGGTCTTAGTTCATCCCTAAATTTCCATTGAATATGATACAGTAATTGAGGAAGGGATTTATATGATTTTATACTGTTTCTAAAAATATCTGTAACTAGCTCCTCATTAGTTGGGCCATATAAAATTTCTCTGTTCTGTCTATCTTTAATTCTGAGCATCTCCTCTCCATAATCTTCATATCTTCCACTTTCTTTCCAAATTTCAGAAGACTGTATTGTGGGCATCAATATTTCTTGAGCACCTATTTTATTTTGTTCCTCCCTGACTATTTGTTCAATTTTTTTCATCACTTTGAAGCCAAGGGGAAGCCAAGAGTAAATACCTGCTGATGATTGTTTAATCATTCCTAACCTTAACATTAGTTTGTGTGATTTAATTTTTGCCTCAGAAGGATAGTTTTTTAATAATGGAATAAATGATTTTGATAAAAACATTATGTAATTAGACTCCTTAAATTAAGATAATCATACTTTACTAATAGAAATATACCTATAAAAATTATTGATGTAATCAAAGTTGTATATAATAGTTTTTTTATTAATTTAGGGTTTTCGGGAGCACCGGGGTCAACACCCTCCACAAAATTTTTTTGATTTCGATCTACATCTACTGGCAGTAACGAAAAGAAAACTATCCACCATATAAGAACATATATAATAATCGAACCAGTTAAATTCATCAAATTTGAACTATATTAATATTTGTAAAAGGTCTTTTGCCTACTTTATTTTTTGTATATTTTTTACAAACACTTTTAAAAGCATCGATAGCATTTTCTTGCTGCCTGCTATTCGTTAAAGAAAATGTTCTAGCTGTTTTTTCAATTTCATTCTCTAATCCAAATCTAAAATCTTCATAATCATTTATTGGGAGCCCCTTAACCGTCACAATTGGTCTGTCATGAATGTTACCTTTGGGTGTAACAAGAATTGTAACTTCCATCATTCCGTTTATAGAAAGATTTTTACGCTCTTTAATAGAAATTGAGTCCTCTTCGACACTAATATTTCCATCCAAATATACTTTTCCTGCAGGTGCTTTATCATAAACAAAAGGTTTTTCGGCTGGAGCTAATTTAACAATATCACCATTCATAACTTTAACTGGGTAAGGTATTTTCATTTCTTTAGCAAAATTAATGTGCTCCTGCATATGTCTGTATTCTCCATGAACTGGTATTACTGATTTTGGTTTTATCCAATTATACATATCCTTTAATTCTTCTCTATTAGGGTGACCGGATACATGTATAAATTCATCTTCTTCTGTAATCACCTCAATACCTTCAATAACTAATTGATTGTGTAATTTAGAAAGTTTTTTTTCATTTCCAGGTATTATTTTAGATGAAAAAATTGCAGTGTCGCCATTTTCCATCATTACATCTGGATGGGTAAAATTCGATATTCTGCTCATTGCTCCCATAGGTTCTCCTTGAGTTCCAGTACATAAATAGACTATTTTGTCTCTTGAAATTTTTTTGGCATCTCTTGGATCAATAGGTTCAATTACATCTTTGAGATACCCACATTGTCTAGCTGCTTTAAAAATTCTATGCATAGACCTTCCTACCAAAGAAATCTGTCTTCCAGTTTTCTGCGCACAAAAGAAAATAGTTTCCATTCTAGCAACATTTGATGCAAAACAGGTGACTATTATTTTTTTTTTTAATCTTTCAAATATCTTTAGTAAATTTTTTCTTACATCCATTTCTGAGCCCGATCTACCAATACTAAATATATTTGTTGAGTCGCATATCATCGTCAAAACTCCTTCATCGCCAATTGATTTAAGTTTTTTAGAGTCTATAACATCTCCAATTAATGGGTTTGGATCACACTTCCAATCACCGGTATGTAACACGCAGCCAAGTGGAGTTTTTATTTTCAGTCCGTTGGGTTCTAGAATGGAGTGAGTCATAGTTATTAGCTCAATATCAAATGGTCCAAGTTTTATATTACCTCTTAAATTTACAATCTTTAAAAAAGGGTGAATGTCTATTTTCTTTTCCTTAAACTTTTCAGTCACTAAAGCTGCAGTAAATGGAGTGGCATATATATTACATTTAAGATCTGGCCAGATATGTGAAATCGCTCCAATGTGATCTTCATGAGCATGTGTAAGTACTATACCAAGTAATGATTCTTTTTTATCAACTATGAAACCAGGATCAGGATATATTAGATCTATTCCTGGAACTGTATCATCCGCAAAGGTGACGCCAATATCTACAATAATCCACTTATGATTCTCTGGTTTGCCATAAGCAAACAGATTTAAGTTCATGCCAATTTCACCTGATCCACCTAGTGGACAAAATAATAATTCATCTTTCATTTGTTTAATATTTTATGAGCTTTTATTAACCCTTTTATTGTAAGATTTTTGTCGACCAAAACATTTAATCTTATATTTCTTTTAAATAAATGCGCAAGACCTCCTGTTAAAATAATCTTAAAATTTTTTTTAGTAATTTTTGAAATCTTAGAAATTATTTTCTCGATAAGACCACTATATCCCCAATAAAAACCTGATACTACTGCCTGCTTTGTATTTTTTCCAATAACTATTTTAGTTTGGCTTAAATTAATTTTTGGGATCAATTCTGCTTTTGATATTAAATTTTTTAATGAAAGATTAACTCCTGGAGCAATTATACCACCCCAGTAAACATCTTTTATGATGACATCAAAGGTAGTAGCTGTTCCAAAATCTACAACTATAAAATTATTTTTTTTATTAAAAACGCTAATTGCATTTGCTAATCTATCTGAACCGATTTGTTTTTTATTAACTTTCAATTTAATTATTTTGTTTTTATAAATATTCTTTAATTGAACTATTTTAATTTTTAACTCTCGTTCAAATACCTTTTTAATGATTCTAAAATTGGATGGAACTACACTACAAAAAACAGCCTTATCCTTAAAGTTGAATTTTTTTAAAAATAAAACCTTTGATTTAATCTTGCCATAAATCATTTCGTTGCTTTGAATGATAATTTTTTTTTCGATTTTGTTATTTTTAAAAAAAATTTTGGTCTCGGTATTACCAATATCACCAACCAAAATATATTTTTTCTTAGATTGATTCATAATTTAATTTAATTTCATTTAAGATTCTAATTCTATCAACTTTTTTTTTAGTAATTTCATATACACTTGTGGTTTTATAATTCTTAAATTTTGGACTCCTTAATAAGTTTAAGCCTACACCAACTAACAAGTATTTAAGATTCTTGTAAAAAATTGTTTCCTGTAAAATTCCACAAATTTTATACTGTTTAAACAAAATATCGTTTGGTCTTTTAATTTTTAGATCGTGTTTTATATATTTTGATAAAACCCTTTTTATTATCAGACAATTTTTATAATTAAACTTATTTAAATTTAGATTGTTTGAAATTGAAAAAAAAATAGTTACAAAAAGATTGCCCTTATAGGAAACCCATTTATTTCCATGCCTACCTCTGCCGGAGCTTTGTGCATCACTAGTAACTATTCCATTTTTAATTCCTGACCTAATTTTCCTAATAGCAATATCATTAGTGCTTTTTACTTTTTTGTATTTAAAAATTTTTAGCTTCATTAAATTAAAGTAATGTCTGAGACAAAATTGTTAATTATGTTTGGGTTTACAAAATAAATAAGGATAATTGTAGATGATATCACAAGTATCATTTTAAGACCAAGGCTATGGTTTAAGTCATATTTTTCTTTCTGTTCATCGAAATACATTACCTTTATTAATCTTATATAATAAAAGGCTGCTATTACTGTTGAGAGCAAACCTACAATCGCTAAAAAATACATTGACTGTTCAATTACGGCAGTAAAAATATAAAACTTTGCAAAAAAACCTGCTAATGGAGGTATTCCTGCTAATGAGAATAAAATAATCATCATAGAAAGTGATAATAAAGGATGATTTTTTGATAAACCTGAAAGATCTTCAACTTTATCAAAATATTGATTTTCTCTTTTGAGCATAAACAAACAACAGAAGAATGCTATATTCATTATTAAATATATTATTAAATATATAATTGAATTTTGAATACCTTCATTTGTTCCAACACTCAAACCAGCGAGTGCAAACCCCATATGGCTTATTGAGCTATAAGCAATTAGTCTTTTCAATTTTTTTTGTCCAATTGCAGCTACGGCTCCAAATACCATTGAACCAATTGATAAAAAAATTATAACTGCTTGCCATTGATCAAACATTTCAAGGAAAGGTCCGTATAAAAAATTAATAAATACTGTTAATGCAGCAATTTTTGGAAGAATTGCAAATATTACTGTGACTGATGTAGGTGATCCATCATAAACGTCTGGGGCCCACATATGAAAGGGTACAGCAGTAATCTTAAATGCTAATCCAACTAAAATAAATACTATTCCAAAAATAATACCGTATTCAATTGACTCACTGTTTTGATAAATTAAATCAAAATTTGTAGAGCTTGAAAAACCATATATTAAAGAACATCCATATAGCAATAATCCTGAAGATAGTGCACTTAATATAAAATATTTTAAACCTGACTCGGAGGAAAAAATATCATCTCTTTTGAATGCCGCGAGTACATATAACGCTAAAGATTGTAATTCTAGACCAACATAAAAAACTATTAGATCATTAGAACTTACCATTACAATCATACCAAGAATTGAAGATAAAATTAAAATTGGATATTCAATTTTTAAAATATCATTTTGTTTTACATAATTTAATGAACATAGCATTACAAGAAACGCTGAGATTAATATTACTGACTTGATTAAAGTCGTGAAATAATTAATTTTATAACTATTGTTAAATAAATCTATCGGGGATTGAGGATTTAAATTGATATTTATCGCAAGCCCAACCAGTAAAATTATACAAGAGAAATTGTAAATAAATGATTCACTTTTTTTCTTAAATACACCAATCAGTAATAAAGATAGAATAGATAATGATAAGAATATTTCTGTAGATATATAAAAGAGATTAATCATTGATTTTGTAAATTGTAGTTATTTAGTTTATCATTATATTCACTTAAAAAGTTCTCGACTGAAACAGAATATGTATTTGAAAATGGATCAGGATAGAATCCAAAAAAAATGATGCTCAAGGCTAATAAGGTAAGAATAAATAACTCAACTTTGTTCAGATCAATCATTTTTAATAATTTTTGATTTGTTAATTCTCCAAATACAACTCTTTTGTATAGCCATAACATATATGCTGCACCTAAAATTACACCCAAACTTGCTATAGCTGCCACTAAAAAGCTTTTTTTAAATGTTCCCATTAAAATTAAAAATTCACCAATAAAACCAGTTGTTCCTGGTAAGCCTAAGGAACCTAAAGTAAACACCATTAACAAAATAGAATATTTTGGCATCACATTTACCAAACCTCCATAATCATTGATAAGTCTTGAGTGAGTTCTGTCATAAACAACACCTACTGAGAAAAAGAGTGCAGCAGATACAATGCCATGACTAATCATTTGAAATATTCCTCCCTCAACACCTTGTTGTGTGAAAGTAAACAAACCTAATGTTACAAAACCCATATGAGCTACAGATGAATATGCAATTAGTTTTTTTATGTCATCCTGCATTAAGGCAACTAACGAAGTATAAATAATTGCAATTAAACTAATTACAAAAATAAACGGAACAAAATATTCTGATGCAACAGGAAATAGTCCAATTGAAAATCTTATAAATCCATATCCTGCCATTTTTAGCAAAATTGCTGCTAATAAAACTGAACCTGCGGTTGGTGCTTCAACATGGGCGTCTGGGAGCCAAGTATGTACTGGCCACATTGGTGTTTTTACAGCAAAAGATGAAAAGAATGCTAACCAAAGTAAGTTTTGATATTTTGGATCAATGCCTAACTTATAAAGTTCCTCTACATCGGTCGTGCCTGCTATCCAATAAATAGATATTACCGCTATTAACATTAAAACTGAACCAAGAAGTGTAAATAAAAAAAATTTGAATGCAGAATACACACGTCTTTCACCTCCCCAAATACCAATGATTAAAAACATTGGTATTAAACCTCCCTCAAAAAATAAGTAGAAAATTACCAAATCTAAAGAGCAAAAAACTCCAATCATTAGAGTTTCCATTAATAAGATTGCTATTAAAAATTCTTTAAGTCTATTCTTTATAGATGAATTAACTGACAAAATACAAAGTGGGATTATAAAAGTAGTTAAAATGATAAATAATATTGAAATTCCATCTATTCCAACTTTGTAATTGATAAAATCTTTTATCCAAACTCTACTTTCTACAAACTGAAATTCAGAACTAGATTGATCAAAAATAAACCATAAATAAATAGATATTAAAAAATTAATGATTGATACAAATAAAGAAACATACTTGATACCAGTAATATTTTTTGAATTAATAAAAAAAAGAAATAACGCACCAATTGAGGGCAAAAGGATTAGTGAAGATATAATTGGAAAATTCATTATTTAATGATCAAGTAAGTTAGTATTAAAGAAAAGCCAATCAACATGATAAATGCATATTGATAAATAAAACCGTTCTGAAATTTAACTGCTTTAATCGACAAACCTTTAATAAGATTTGAAATACCATCTGGTCCAAATCTATCTATTGTTAATCCGTCAATCTTTTTCCAAAAAAATAGACCTAGTTTTTTACAAGGTTCTACAAAGATATAAGAATAAAGCTCATCAAAATACCATTTCTTTTTTAAAAAATTTATTAATGGATAATTAGTTTTTGTAAAATTTTCTAATACACTCTTATCCTTTAAAAATAAGTAGTAAGAAATGGGTATGCTTAAAGTAACTATAGTCGGGGTCAACAAAATAAACCACAGCGGTGGATGATCTTCACTTAATGGCTCTAAAAATTTAATAGACTCTCCCCAAAAATTAACACTACTTTGACTGCCTATTAATAAATCTTTGAAAAAGAAACCAGCAAAAATTGACCCTAAACCAAGAACTATAAGTGGCAAAATCATCACCGCCGGTGACTCATGAATTTTTTCGTATTTGACCTCTTGATTGTTATAATTTCCATGAAAAGTTTTAAAAAATAATCTCCATGAGTAAATTGCTGTTAATATAGCAGTAACAATTCCAATACCCGCTGCATAAATACCAGTTAAGTTTCCTCTTAAATAGGCAAATTCAATAATTGCATCTTTAGAATAAAAACCAGATAAAAAAGGGAAGCCAGTTAAAGCTAATGTGCCTACCAGCATTAAGGCATAAGTGTAAGGGATCTTTTTGTAAACCCCACCCATTTTATCGATATCTTGTTCATCTTTGAAAGAGTGTATTACAGAACCGGCTCCTAAAAAAAGTAAAGCCTTAAAAAAAGCATGAGTAAATAGATGAAACATTGCAACGTTGTATGCGCCTACGCCAGTTGCAAAAAACATATATCCAAGCTGGCTACATGTTGAATAAGCAATTATCTTTTTTATATCGGTTTGGACTAATGCAATTGTAGCAGCAAAAAAAGCTGTACTCATTCCAATAACAGTAATTATATTGAGTGCTAATTCTGAAAATTCATAAATAGGAGAACATCTTACAACTAAAAAAACACCTGCAGTTACCATTGTTGCAGCATGGATTAATGCAGATACAGGTGTTGGTCCTTCCATTGCATCGGGTAACCAAGTGTGTAAAAAAATCTGGGCTGATTTTCCCATCGCTCCTATAAATAACAATATACAAATTAGATCTATTGATTTAAATTCAAAACCAAGAAAATTAATATTTTTTGCATTTAAGGTTTGAATTTGACTAAATACTTCATCGTAACTAACTGTTCCAAAATAATAAAAAATTAAAAAAATACCAAGAGCAAAACCAAAATCTCCAACTCTATTAACTACGAAAGCTTTAATGGCGGCCGCATTAGCAGCTTTTTTTTTAAACCAAAAACCAATTAAAAAATACGAACAGAGACCTACTCCTTCCCACCCGAAGAATAATTGTAAAAAATTGTCTGAAGTAACCAGCACTAACATTGCAAATGTAAATAAAGATAAATAAGACATGAACCTCGGTTTGTGAGGATCGTGAGACATATAACCAATTGAGTAGATATGAACCAACGCTGAAACAAGCGTTACCACAACCATCATGAGTGAGGATAGTGCATCTACTTTTATGGACCAATTTACATTTAAAGTACCTGAGTTTATCCAACTAGAAATTAATAAATTATTTGAGTATCCATAATTTAATACTTTTAAAAATACTATTATTGAAAGGATTGAAGAAATACTGACAAAAAGACTTGTCATAAATTGGGAATATTTTTGGTCAAATTTATTACCAAAAAAACCAGCAATAAATGCACCAAGCAATGGTAGAAAAACTATGAAATATTCCATATTAACCTTTTAAATTTTCAATTTCTTCGACTCTTATTGTTCCTGCGTTACGGTAATAGACTACTATTATTGCTAAACCGATAGCCGCTTCTGCTGCTGCAACAGTTAAAATAAATAAAGTAAATATTTGGCCAGATAAGTCTTGAAGAAATATTGAAAAAGATACTAGATTGATATTTACTGCCAACAATATTAATTCAATACTCATTAAAATAACAATTACATTTTTTCTATTTAAGAATATTCCAATTATACCAATAGTAAAAATGATTGCCCCTAATGTCAGATAATGCCCAAGGGAAACTTCAAACATCTATTTTAATCCCTTCATTTGATTTAACTTCTACTAGCTCAACACCTTGTTTTTTTTCTCTAGATATTTGGCTAAAATAATTTTGTCTTTTAACTCCTTCTCTTTTCCTAAATGTGAGAACGATTGCTCCAATCATGGCTACAAGTAATATCATCCCTGAAATTTGAAATAGATGAATGTATTCTGTATATAATACGCTTCCTATATTATGAGTATTTGTAGAATTTGAAATCAGACTATCAGAAAAGTTTTTGATAATGTCAGGTTTGTATTTCCATCCTCCAATTACGATTATTAATTCAAAAAAAATAATCAAACTTACAATTAGTCCTACTGGTATATGAGTGCTTGTTTCACTTGATTTGAACCATTGATTTTTTTGCTGAGCAACATTTAACATCATAACTACAAATAAAAATAAAACTGCAACTGCTCCAACATAAACAATTAACATTATCATTCCTAAAAATTCTGCACCTATCATAATAAAAAGGCATGAAATCGATATAAAATCTAATATAAGAAAGAAAACAGAATGAACAGTGTTCTTTGAGACAGTTACCATTATTGCAGAAATTATTGCAACAAATGAAAAAAAATAAAAAAATATAGCGTGTGCTAACATTTGCTATTATCTATACGGGTTATCAGCTTTTATATTTGCAGCTAAAACATTCTCCCATCTATCTCCATTTTCTAAAAGCTTTTCTTTATTGTAGTAAAGTTCTTCCCTAGTATGTGTTGCAAATTCAAAGTTAGGACCTTGCACTATAGCATCAACCGGACACGACTCTTCACACAAACCACAATAGATACATTTTAGCATATCAATATCGTATCTTGTCGTTTTTCTACTTCCGTCTTCTCTAGCTGTAGACTCTATTGTTATTGCTTGAGCTGGACAAACAGCTTCACAAAGTTTACATGCTATACATCTTTCCTCACCGTTTGAATATCTTCTTAAGGCGTGCTCTCCCCTATATCGTGGTGAAATCTTGCCTTTTTCAAAAGGATAATTAAGCGTTTTTTTGGGTTTAAATAACTCCTTTATAGCTATCCACAAGCCTGTCAAAAAATCTATTAAAAATACTGTTTTAAATATTCGAAATATATTCATAGTTTAATATACAGGTAATAAGTCAAAATATAGTAAATAACCAGAAGTTAATACCACCCAAATTAACGAGAAAGGTAAAAAAACCTTCCATCCAAGCCTCATAAGTTGATCATATCGATATCTTGGCACAATAGCTTTTATAAGTGCGAACAAAACAAACAAAAACAAAATTTTAAATATTAGCCATACCGGTGGAGGTACCATTTCAAACAATGGGGTATCTATTGGTGCTAACCAGCCACCTAAAAAAAGAATTGATCCAAGCGCACACATCAACAAAATATTTGCATATTCACCCAACCAAAACATTGCATACATCATGCCACTATACTCTGTTTGATAACCCGCAACTAATTCAGCCTCTGCTTCAGGTAAATCAAATGGTGGTCTATTTGTCTCTGCAAGCGAGGAAATAAAGAAAATCACAAACATTGGGAATAAAGGAATTACAAACCAAATTTTCTCTTGAGCTAAAACTATATCACTTAAGTTTAATGAACCAACGCACAATAAAACATTAATGATTATTACTCCGATAGAAACTTCATAAGAGACCATTTGTGCAGCAGATCTTATTGAGCCTAAAAATGGATACTTTGAATTTGAGGCCCAGCCACCCATTATTATTCCATAAACACCCAAAGAAGAAATTGCAAATATGTAAAGGATACCAACATTTATGTCAGCTAAAACATAATCTTCACTGAAAGGAATTACTGCCCACGCAATAAGGGCTAAAGTCATTGTAACTATTGGGGCTAAAATAAATATAATTTTATTCGAACTTGCAGGTATTATAATTTCTTTGAAGATATATTTGAGCGCGTCTGCTAAAGTTTGAAATAAACCGAAAGGACCTACTACATTTGGCCCTCGTCTTTTTTGAACAAAAGCCCAAATTCTTCTATCGAGCCACACAATCATTGCTACTGATACAAGAACAGGAATTAAAACATAAAGTATTTTGTAAATTTCAGAAAATAATAAAATTAAGTACTCCATTTAACCGTCAGTTCCAGTTTTCAAAGAAACAATTTTTAAATTTCTACATTCTGCCATTGTCTTTGAAGATCTTGCTATAACGTTGGTAAAATAATAATCAATTTTATCCACGAAAATTTCTTCTTTTATGAAATCATTTTTCACTGTTTCACCATTTTTTTTTGCTTTTTGATTAAGATAATTTAAAAAATTATCTATTAATTCTTGTTTATTTGTATAAAGACTTTTGCCCTTAAGTTTCTTTGACAATTCATTAACAATTTCCCAATCTTCCTTTGCTTCACCAGGTGGATAGGAAGCCTTAAAAGCTAATTGTAAGTTACCTTCAAGATTGGTGTAATATCCATCTTGCTCTGTATATGCCGCGCTAGGCAATATTAGATCTGCCATTTCAGCTCCTCTGTCACCATGAGTTCCTATATAAACAATAAATTCATTTTTCTTTTTGATATTCAAATTATCCTGACCAAATAAGAAGACTAATTCAAATTGATTTGATAACACATTATCTATAGTTTCGTTGTCTAAAATATCCAAATCATATGCACCAACAGTTGATGCATTATTAGAAAGGACGTTTAAAGCATTCCAGTCATCGTTTATTTTGTTATTTTCTGATAAAAATTTTTTCATTCCCTCAAACAAGTACCCTGAGGAATTAAGTTTAAGAGCTGATTGTCCAAAAATAACAATAGGATTTTTCGCAGAAATTATTTTTTTTGATACTTCGTGTTCGTTTAAAATTATTTTTTTTAACTCATCAGTGTTGCTTGATATTACTTTATATGGATATGTTAAATCCCCAACATCATTCAAAGAATAAATTTCCATATTATTCTTTAAATAACTTTTTCGTATTCTTGAATTCAAAATTGTTGCCTCATGACGTGGATTAGTCCCAATCAAAAGAATAAAATCTGATTTTTCTATATTTGAAATTTGGGTATTAAAAATATAATTGGTTCGTGAACTATTGTTTACGTAAGTTTTTACAGGTCTTGAGTCCAAGTTTTTACAGTTCAAAATTTTATTAAAAAGTTCTTTAACAGAAAGTAGAGTTTCCATATTCGTAAGATCACCAGTTATACATCCAATTTTATCAGGATTTGTGCTTTTGATTTTATCAGTTAAGGTCCCATAAGCATCTTCCCATGAAATTTTTTTAAAACCATCATTAGATTTAATATAAGGAGTATCAAGTCTTTGATATTTTAAACCATCACATGCATAACGAGTTTTATCTGATATCCACTCTTCATTAATGTTTTCGTTAATCTTTGGAAGTATACGTTTTACTTCCCAACCATATGTATCAATTCTTATATTTGAACCAACTGCGTCCATAACATCGATCGACTCTGTTTTTTTTAATTCCCATGGTCTTGCTTCAAAGACGTATGGCTTCGATGTTAATGCGCCAACTGGGCACAAATCGATAACATTGCCTGATAGCTCTGACTCCATGGATTTTTCCAAGTATGTAGTTATTTGAGTATCTTCTCCTCTGCCAATTGCTCCAATCTCCGAAACACCAGCAACCTCGGTCGCAAATCTTATACACCTTGTGCAGTGAATACATCTTGTCATTTGAGTTTTGATTAATGGACCCATATATTTTTCAGGCACAAATCTTTTATTTTCTTTAAATCTTGATTTATCAATTCCATAAAACATTGATTGATCTTGCAGATCGCATTCACCTCCTTGGTCACAAACTGGACAGTCGAGCGGGTGATTTGCTAATAAAAATTCCATAACGCCTTTTCTTGCTTTTTCAACAAATTCAGTATTTGTTTTAATATTCATTCCATCCGCTACAGGCATTGCACAAGATGCAACCGGTTTTGGGGATTTTTCAATCTCAACTAGGCACATTCTACAGTTTCCTGCTATTGAAAGTTTTTCATGATAACAAAATCTTGGTATTTCAGCTCCAGCTTGTTCACATGCCTGCAAAACCGTTAAGCCATCTTCTACTTCTAATTCGTTATTGTTAACTTTTATTTTGGGCATTATCTTTTTCTAATAAGTGTTGATCTACTAGGTATGGGATATCTTTATTTGACTTAATTAATGGATCAAAATTATTTCTTTTTATAATCTCTTTTTTGAAATTTCTTAAAAGACCTTGAACTGGCCAAGCAGATCCTTCTCCAAAAGCACAAATAGTATGACCTTCAATCTGTTTTGTAACATCAAATAACATTTCAACTTCCTCTCTCGATGCTTCTCCTTTTGCCATTCTTTCTAAAATTCTCCACATCCAACCTGAACCTTCTCTACAAGGAGTACATTGACCACAACTTTCATGTTTATAAAATCGCGCTATCCTTGCAAAACATTTAATAATATCTTGATCTTTATTAATTACGACTATTCCTGCAGTCCCTAACCCACTTTTATTTTCAACCAATGAGTCAAAATCCATAGTTATCTTTTCTGAAATTTCTTTATTTAACAAGGGCATTGAAGAACCACCTGGTATAACTGCTTGTAAATTTTCCCATCCACCTACTACTCCACCTGCGTGGGTTTCAATTAAATCTTTCAAAGGAACTCCCATTTCCTCTTCAACATTACAAGGTTTGTTTACATTTCCAGAAATACAAAAAATTTTAGTACCAGTATTTTTTGGTTTGCCTAATGATGCAAACCATTTAGAACCTTTTCTTAAAATTGTAGGAACAACTGAAACAGTTTCAACATTATTAACTATAGTTGGACAACCATATAATCCAACTAGCGCAGGAAAAGGTGGTTTTAATCTTGGTTGACCTTTGTTACCCTCAATACTCTCAAGCAAAGCTGTCTCTTCACCGCATATGTAAGCTCCAGCTCCATAATGAATGTAAATATCTAAATCCCAACCAGTTCCAGAAGCATTTTTGCCAATTAAATTATCTTTATAAGCCTCATCAATAGCTTTTTGTAATTCTATACCCTCGTTGTAATATTCACCTCTTAAGTAAATATAACATTTATGCGAGTTAACAGCGTAGGCAGCAATTAAACAACCTTCTAAAAGTTTATGAGGTTCAAATCTTAGAATATCCCTATCTTTGCAAGTTCCAGGTTCAGACTCATCTGCATTAATTACAAGGTAGTGAGGCCTTGATCCAACTTCCTTAGGTGCAAATGACCATTTTAACCCAGTAGGGAAACCTGCGCCACCTCTCCCTCTTAATTCTGATTTTTTAATCTCATCAATAATCCAGTCTCTACCTTTTTCACATAAATCTTTAGTATTTGTCCAATCACCTCTTTTTTTTGAAGAGTTTAAGTCAGCTCCTAAATCATTATACAGGTTTTTATATATTCTATCTTCGTCTTTAAGCATTTTTTAAATCCAATAATGTTTTTCTGTTATTTTCAGGTTCTGAGTTGATTCTCCCTCTATAAGATCCTGGTTTTGGTTTTTTACCCAAAAGCACTTCATCGATAATTTTTTCACTTTGTCTTATATCTAAATCTTCATAGTAATCATTGTTAATTTGCATCATTGGAGCATTAATACAGGCACCAAGACATTCTACCTCTGTCCAAGAACAATTTCCATTTTCAGATAATACATTTTCTTTTTCAGATATCTTTTTTTTACATACATCTACAATCTTGTATGCCCCTCTGATCATACAGGGAGTTGTAGTACAAATTTGGACATGAAAATTCCCTACTGGTGAAAGATTATACATTGAGTAGAAAGTGGCTACTTCGTAGACTTTAATGTAAGGCATATTTAAAAACTTAGCTATATATTTAATTGCTGATAAAGGTATCCAGTTATTGTTTTGCCTTTGAGCAATATACAATAAAGCCATCACGGCACTTTTCTCTTTTCCCTTAGGATAATTTGATAAAATTTTTTTTGCAGCTTCTAAACTTTGTTGATCAAATTCAAATTTATCAGGTTGATCTTTTGAAATTTTTTTTAAACTCATCTGTCTATTTCCCCGAACACAATATCTAATGAACCTAATACAGCTGGTACATCAGCTAACATATGTCCTTTAATTAAATAATCCATTGCTTGAAGATGAGAGAATCCAGGTGCTCTGATTTTACATTTATATGGTTTGCTTGAACCATCAGAAATTAAGTAAACACCAAATTCACCCTTAGGTGCTTCTACTGCAGTATAAATCTCATCTTTTTTTACTCTATAGCCTTCTGTAAATAATTTAAAATGATGAATTAATGCTTCCATCGACTCTTTTATTTCTTTTTTAGGTGGAGGAGTGATCTTATTATCTTGAGATTTCACAGGTCCTTTTGGTAACTGTTCCAAACATTGTTTAATTATTTTTACACTTTCTCTCATTTCTTCAACTCTACAAAGATATCTATCATAACAATCTCCATTTTTTCCAATTGGCACTTTAAATGATAACTGTTCGTAACAATCGTAAGGTTGAGATTTTCTTAAATCCCAAGCAACACCTGAACCTCTCATCATTACACCGGAGAATGAATAGTCTAATGCATCATCTTTTGAAACTATTCCAATATCGACATTTCTTTGTTTAAAAATTCTGTTATCAGTAAGTAAAGTCTCTAAATCATCTATAATTTTTGGAAACTCATTACAAAATTTTAAAATATCAGCATCTAGTCCTCTTGGTAAGTCTTGGTGTACACCTCCTGGTCTAAAATAATTTGCATGTAATCTCGATCCTGAGACTCTCTCATAAAATTCCATAAGTTTTTCTCGCTCCTCGAAACCCCACAATGAAGGAGTTAGGGCGCCTACATCTAAAGCTTGAGTAGTAATGTTTAATATGTGGCTTAATATTCGACCAATCTCACAAAATATAACTCTAATGAATTGACCTCTAATTGGGACTTCGATATCTAAAATTTTTTCTATAGCTAAAGCAAAAGCATGCTCTTGATTCATTGGTGCCACGTAATCAAGTCTATCAAAATAAGGTATTGCTTGAGAATACGTTTTGTTTTCAATTAATTTTTCTGTACCTCTATGAAGCAAACCAATATGGGGGTCGGCTTTTTCTACAACTTCTCCATCTAACTCCAGTATCAGTCTTAAAACCCCGTGCGCAGCCGGGTGTTGTGGTCCAAAATTGAGATTTAGTGTCTTTGTTTGTTTACTCATTGTTTTTTTTAATTTCTTTAATGTATTCAGTTCCTTGCCATGGGCTATTATAATCAAAATTTCTATAATCCTGTTCTAGTTTTACTGGTTCATAAATTACCTTTTTCTTTTCTTCGCTATATCTAACCTCTTTGTGTCCAGTGATTGGAAAATCTTTTCTTAATGGATATCCTTCAAACTCATAGTCTGTCAAAATTCTTCTTAAATCTGGATGATCTTGAAAGTCAATTCCATACATATCAAATACTTCTCGTTCCATCCAATTTGCAGATGGAAAAATACCTGTTATAGAAAAAACTTTTTCACTTTCATTTAAGGGAAAATCAATAACTATTCTTTTATTAAATTCATGGCTCAGCAACAAATAGATCATTCTAAATCTATTTTTTCTGTTTGGGTAGTCAACTGCAGTTATGTCTATAAGTTGCTTAAATTTCATATCAGGATTTGTTTTTAAAAATAATAGAACTTCTTTTAAATCATCTTTCTCTATGGAAACATTTAATGTTTTATGTGCAACTTTTGACGAACTAACCTTAGTATTAAGTTCTGAATTTATCTTTTTTTCTAAATCTGAATTTTTTAACATTATCTACTAATTGAACCCTGATCTCTTATCTTTTTTTGTAATTGCATTATCCCGTATAACAAAGCCTCTGCTGAGGGAGGGCATCCTGGTACATAAACATCAACTGGAACAACTCTATCGCATCCTCTAACAACTGAATATGAATAATGGTAATAGCCACCACCATTTGCACAGCTCCCCATTGATATAACATATCTTGGTTCGGGCATTTGATCATAAACTTTTCTTAACGCTGGAGCCATTTTATTAGTTAAAGTTCCAGCAACAATCATTACATCTGATTGTCTTGGTGATGCTCTTGGAGCAGCTCCAAATCTCTCTAGGTCATACCTTGGCATAGATGTTTGCATCATTTCAACCGCACAACAAGCAAGTCCAAATGTCATCCAGTGCAATGAACCTGTTCTAGCCCAATTTACCAAATTGTCTAAAGAAGTTGTTATAAAACCTTTATCCGCAAAATCTTTAGCAAGTTGTTTAAATTCTTTTGGAATTTGATCTTCTTTTTCTTTTAAATTCATTCCCAGTCTAAAGCTCCTTTCTTCCACTCATAAATAAATCCTACAGTTAAAATAAACAAAAATATCATCATTGATACAAATCCAAATATTCCAATTTTACCTAAAGAAATTGCCCATGGAAAAAGGAAAGCAATTTCTAAATCAAATATTATAAATAGTATTGCTACTAAATAAAATCTAACATCAAACTCCATTCTGGAGTCATTAAAAGGTTCAAAACCACACTCGTAAGCAGATAGCTTTTCTGGATCAGGGTTTTTAGGCGCAAATACAAAATTTAAAAAAATAAACCCAATACTCAGAAGGAGGGCAAGTCCAAAAAATATTATTATTGTTAGATAATTATTTAAAAAATCTCCGTACATATTCATTTATATATAATCTTTTTGATTAATTGAAAGTGCAGTTAAGTCACGTTATTGGGGGCTAATTTATTGAATGATTTGTGTTATTGATAATTATTATCAAAAACTGGCGGGAGTGACGGGACTCGAACCCGCGACCTATCGCGTGACAGGCGATCGCTCTAACCAACTGAGCTACACCCCCAAGTGTTTTATTTTGGTGGGCGGTAAAGGACTCGAACCTTTGACCCCCTCGGTGTAAACGAGATGCTCTACCAGCTGAGCTAACCGCCCTCCAAAGTGATTTACTAATACATCAGTGGGAAGATAATGTAAATTGCTAATTATTGAATACTTGCTTGTGTTTTTTCAGATTTTTTATTATCAGAAATTTTATCTACTTCAACCCAGTCAGTAGGTTTAAGTTCTTTCGTAAGGGCTATTTTTAAAACCTCATCTGCTGAATTAACTGGAGTTATTTTGATATCATCAATAACTTTTTTGGGAATATCGACTAAATTTTTCTCATTATCTTTTGGAATAAGCACCTGTTTAATTCCCGCTCTATGAGCTGCTAACAGTTTCTCCTTTAATCCACCAATTGGTAAAACTTGTCCTGTAATAGTAACTTCGCCAGTCATTGCTATTTCTCTTTTTACAGGAATTTTTGTAATTGACGAAACAATTGATGTTACCATTGCTATACCAGCAGATGGACCATCTTTTGGAGTTGCTCCCTCTGGGACGTGAATGTGAAAATCCTTCTTCTCAAATGTTGGTGGGATAATTCCAAATTCTAAACATTTAGATCTCACAAAAGATTTTGCTGCTTTTACTGACTCTTGCATAACATCGCCTAATTTTCCAGTAATTTGCATACGACCCTTTCCTGGCATATTAACAGTCTCAATTTTTAAAATCTCACCACCAAACTCAGTCCAAGCTAGTCCTGTTACAATTCCAATTTTATTTTGATCTTCTAACTCACCAAACTTAAATTTTTTGACACCTAAAAAATCACCCAAATTTTTTTCATTAACAGTTACATTTTTACTTTCATTATTAACAACTTTTTTTACAACCTTTCTAGTAATTTTAGAAATTTCCCTCTCAAGATTTCTTACACCTGACTCCCTGGTATAATATCTAATAACATCCTTAATAGTACCATCAGATAAATTCATCTCTCCGTCTTTAACGCCGTTATCCTTAATTTGTTTTGGTAATAAGTATTTATTAGCTATATTAATTTTTTCATCCTCGGTATATCCAGGTATTCTTATAACTTCCATCCTATCTAATAAAGGCGGTAGTATGTTTAATGTGTTTGCAGTAGTTACAAACAATACATCAGATAAATCATAGTCAACCTCCAAATAATGATCATTGAAAGAGGTATTTTGTTCAGGGTCAAGAGCTTCCAATAAAGCTGAAGACGGATCACCCCTATAATCGTTTCCTACTTTGTCAATTTCATCAAGTAAGAATAATGGATTTTTTGTTCCTGCTTTTTTCATCATTTGAATAATTTTGCCTGGTAGAGAACCAATATAAGTTCTTCTGTGACCACGAACTTCTGCTTCATCTCTTACACCACCCAATGACATTCTGACAAATTGTCTATTAGTTGCTTTTGCAATTGACTTACCTAAAGATGTTTTTCCAACTCCTGGAGGACCAACCAAACAAAGGATTGGGCCTTTTAGTTTATTCATTCTTTTTTGAACAGCTAAGAATTCAATTATTCTCTCTTTTACTTTTTCTAGACCAAAATGATCTTCATCTAAAACTTCTTGAGCTTTATTTAAATCTATTTCAGTTTTATCTTTTTTAAACCACGGCAAATCTATCATCCAATCTAAATAATTTCTCACAACTGTGGCTTCCGCAGACATAGGACTCATATTCTTTAATTTTTTCAATTCGGACAGACATTTTTTTTCAACATCTTTTGGCATTTTGGCTTTAAGAATTGCTTTATTCAAATTTGATGTTTCGTCTTTACCATCTTCTATTTCACCTAATTCTTTCTGTATCGCCTTCAATTGTTCATTCAAATAGTACTCTCGTTGAGTTTTTTCCATTTGCGTCTTAACTCTGCCTCTAATTCTTTTTTCAACACCTATAATACTTGTTTCATTTTCCATTATCTTAATAATAAGATTTAATCTCTTCTTGACATCTTGAGTTTCAAAAATTTGTTGTTTTTCTGAAATGGATGCATTTAAATGAGATGCAATATTATCTGCTATCTTTGACGGATCTTTTAAAACTTTAATATTGTTGATTGTCTCACTTGAAATTTTTTTGTTAATTGAAGTTAACTTTTCAAGTTTTTTTACAGCAGAGAGAGCTGTTTGCATCAAATCTTCATCTTTGTTAATTTGATCACTTACTTTTTCATAAGTGCAACTTATAAAATCTTTGTTATCAGTATAATCAGTTATTTTTACTCTATTAATTCCCTCAACGAGTACTTTGACGGTACCATCTGGTAATTTTAAAAGTTGAAGAATGTTACTCTCACATCCATAAGTGAATACATCATTTTTAGCTGGATCATCAACTTCTGAATTTTTTTGAGTTACAAGAATTATTTTCTTTTCTTTTTTCATTACCTCATTAAGGGCATTAATTGATTTATCTCTACCCACAAATAGAGGAATAACCATATTTGGAAAAACAACTATATCTCTCAAAGGTAATAACGGTAAGTTAAATTTCATTTCCATAATCTAAATATGGATATTAAATCAAAATTTGCAATACTTTTTTATCTTTTGTTAACTATATTTACGCAGCAGACGTTTTAGATTTATCTTTATCTTTATCTTTTTGAGCATTTTTGGAGTGGACAATAATTGGTTGACTTTGCCCTTTGGCCGCACCTGAATCGACTATAACTTCATTAACATTTTCCATACTTGGTAAATCAAACATTGTTTTTAAAAGAACATTTTCTAAAATAGATCTTAACCCTCTTGCTCCAGTTTTTTTATTAATTGCTTTTTGAGCAATTTCTTTTATTGCATTTTCTTTAAACACAAGTTTAGCTCCCTCTAGTTTAAAAAGTTCCTGATACTGTTTAATCAGAGAGTTCTTTGGTTCCTGTAAAATTTTGATCAGAGATTTTTCATCTAAGTCCTCTAATGTGGCTATTATTGGAAGTCTTCCTATAAATTCTGGTATCAATCCATATTTTAGTAAGTCCTCCGGTTCCAAACTTTTCATCCATTCACCAGTTTTCTTATCTTCTGTATTTTTTACCTCTGCCCCGAATCCAATTGATGATCCTTTGTCTCTTTGGGAAATTATTTTATCTAAACCAGCAAAAGCTCCCCCGCAAATAAATAAAATATTTGTTGTATCAACCTGTAAAAATTCTTGTTGCGGATGTTTTCTTCCCCCTTGAGGTGGTACACTGGCAATTGTACCCTCCATTATTTTTAACAATGCTTGTTGAACACCCTCTCCTGACACATCTCTTGTTATTGAGGGGTTTTCAGATTTTCGACTTATTTTATCTACTTCATCAATATAAACTATTCCACGCTGAGCTTTTTCAACATTGTAATCAGCAGCCTGTAAAAGTTTTAAAATTATATTTTCAACATCTTCTCCAACATATCCGGCCTCGGTTAAAGTTGTTGCATCTGCCATTGTAAAAGGAACATCTAATATTCTAGCTAATGTTTGTGCTAGTAAGGTTTTTCCACATCCAGTTGGACCAATTAATAAAATATTTGATTTAGCTAGTTCGACATTTTTACTAGTTTTACTTTCATAATTTAATCTTTTGTAATGGTTGTGAACAGCTACAGATAAAACTTTTTTTGCAAGTTGCTGTCCAATTACATAATCGTCTAAAACTGAACAAATTTGTTTTGGAGAGGGTAAACCATCTTGATGTTTTACAAATGTATCTTTGTTTTCCTCTTTAATTATGTCCATACATAACTCAACACATTCGTCACAAATGAAAACTGTGGGCCCTGCAATTAATTTTCTTACTTCGTGTTGGCTTTTTCCACAAAAAGAGCAATATAAAATGTTTTTACTACTAGACATATTTTTTAATTTATAAAACGAATCACTAAAACTACTGTATTATAAAATGTGTTTATGAGGCAAGAGTAGTGTTTAGATTGAGCTATATCTTGTGGAATACTAAGATCTTTTTTCTACAACTTGATCTATCAAACCAAATTCTTTTGCGTTTTCCGACGTCATAAAATTATCTCTTTCAAGAGCAATCTTAATTTCATCCTCACTCTTACCAGTATGTTTGGAATATATTTGGTTCAATCTTTTTTTTAGAGAAAGTACTTCATTGGCATGTATCTCTATGTCTGTTGCCTGACCTTGAAAACCTGCAGATGGTTGATGGACCATTATTCTTGAATTAGGAAGAGAAAATCTTTTTCCTTTTTCGCCTGCAGCCAAAAGAAAAGATCCCATTGAGGCAGCTTGACCAATGCATAATGTTGAAACATCAGGTTTAATGTATTGCATGGTATCGTAAATCCCTAAACCAGCTGTCACTAAACCACCAGGACTGTTTATGTATAAAGAAATTTCTTTTTTAGGATTTTCAGACTCTAAAAACAAAAGTTGTGCAGTAACTAATGAAGCAACATTATCATTAATTGGACCAACTAAAAAAACAATTCTCTCCTTTAATAATCTTGAGTAGATATCATAAGCTCTTTCACCTCTGCTTGATTGCTCAACAACCATTGGTATTAAAGTGTTCATTTGTTCTAAGATTTTCTCACTCATAATATCGAATCACTCACTTATACAACTTGCGATTACTTTTTACTAACTTTTTTTGCTTTTTTTTTAATTGGGGCTTTTTTTGGTTTCTTTTCAGATGTCTTTGGCTTCTTTTCCATGACATCTGTAGTTGACTGGGCTTTTAGATTTTTTTCGTTTTCCTCTTTTAAAATTTTTTCCGCTTCCAATTTATCGATTTCTTTAACTGTCTTTTTAGCTTTTGATTTTATAAATTCTATTATTTTTTGTTCATAAAGGTTTCCTCTCAATGAGGCTGCTGCCTCAGGATTTTTTTGATAATAATCCATTACAATTTTCTCTTGTCCAGGCATCATGCCTATTTGTTTTTGAATTTCGGATTGAATTTCTAAATTTTCTACTTTTATGTTATTTTCCTCACCAATTTGATTTAGGATTAAACCAAGTTTTATTCTTTTTTTTGCATTCTTTAAATTATTATTTTTATTTTTTTCTATAGCTTCTTTGTCAAGACCTTGATTTAGAATATTCAATTCTTGATCAATTAAAGTATTTGGAATTTCGTCAATCTTAAAATTTTCAATTTCATTTAAGATTTGGTTTTTTGAAATTAGGTCGAAAGAATTTTTATATTGATCATTTAATTGCTTTGAAACTAAATTTTTTAAATCAGCTAAATCTTTAGCTCCAAGTTTTTTGCAAATTCATCATCAATAGGCATGTCTTTATGTTTTTTAACTGAAATGATTTTGCACATGAATATCGCTTTTTTTCCAACTAATTCTTTTTCTGGAAAGATTTCCGGCAAAACAGCTTCAACTTTTATTTCTTCATCTTTTTTTGCCTTTAATAGTTGTTTATCAAAACCTTTTATGAATAAATCTTTTCCTAGCTCTAATTGTGTATTTTTGCCTTCGCTACCTTTAAACTCTTTTCCATCTACTGTAGCTTTATAGTCAAATGTAACTAAATCACCTTCATTAGCAACTTTTGCTGGATCAACTTCAACAAAATTTTTTTGATTTGATGCAATTTCTTTAATTCTTTTGTCTGTCTCCTCTTTAGATAAATTTACTTTATATTCTTTATACTTAATACTATCTAAAGAATTTAATTTTACTTTTGGCATCTCTGTAACGCTAATTACATATTCAAGATCTTTGCCCTCTCCAAATTGTTTCAAATCGATTTTAGGTTGCAGGGCAGGTTTAATCTTTTTTTCATCTAATGCTTTGGTGGTTGTTTCTTTTAAAATTTTGTCTATAACCTCGCCATAAATTGCTTTTCCAAATTGTCTCTTAATTAAATCTTTTGGAACTTTTCCTGGTCTGAAACCTTTTAGAACTACATCATTTTTTAATTGATCATACTTAACATCAAGTTCTTTATTGATAGTGTTTTTATCAACAAAAACCTTTAAGTTTTTCTCAAGACCTTTTTTTGTTTCTACTGTTACTTTCATAAAAATATGGTAGGCGAGAAAGGACTCGAACCTTCACATGTTGCCATATTGGTTCCTAAGACCAACGCGTCTACCAATTCCGCCACTCGCCCAATTAGAAAAGATTTATATCTTATAGAATGAATTTGTCCAATTAGAATAATTGTGTAATTATGAGAAATATTAAAAAAAATTTATGATTGTTTCGCCTTGTATAAGTATTTGTAAAACAGATCCTATCTCAGGCTATTGTTATGGTTGTGCTAGAAAAACTGAGGAAAAAATTGCTTGGAAAAACCCGGAGACTACTGATGAATGGAAAAAGAAAAATTTAAAAGAGTTAAAAGATAGAATGTCAGGTTGGCAATTAGATGCATTTTTGAAATCTTATGATAATAAGATTAAAGAAGGTGTATCTTTATTTAAAAAAAATTTAAAATGAGTAAGTCAACAACAGTTATTATCATTTATGTTTTAGGTCTTGTAATTGGTGCATTATTCTTTGATCTGTGGGGTGCAGAAACTAGTATCAAAAAAGGGCTGATTGGTATTGGGTGGACTGCCTTATTTTTAATTTTTCTTTTTCTTGCTGAGAAAAAAGAAGATTAATTAATTTTTAATGATGAAAGAATCTCCAGGTTTTTATCAGTAATTACAATCTCGCCAGAGCTTGTTGCTAAACCTAAAATTTCAGAAATTACAACATAATGAGTGACTAATACTAAATTTCCAGAGTAATCCCAATTTTTAAAAAATTTTTGAAAATCTAAAATTTGCTTGTCTTTATTTTTCGAAAACTGCTCATCATAAAAAGAATTTAGAAAGTTTTTTGTCTCATAACTCCCAAAAGCTAATTTGGCAGTATCTTTACATCTGCACCATTCGCTCGAGAGTACTTTTGTAAACTTTATGTCATTTTCTTTAAAAAACTTACCAATTTTCGATGCTTGTAGTTCACCGTTTTTGCTTAAATTTCTTTGAGTGGAACAATCTAAAATATCAAAATTTGGGGGATCTCCATTTCCTGGGGCAATAGCATGACGAATGAATATTATGTTGTTCTCTTTTTTTAAGATTTCCACAATATTTTCATTAGCAAAGCTAGTCTCGTTTAATAAAAATAGTAAAAAGATTAATATTATCTTAAAATATCTCATTATGAATTTGAATTTTCAAAAACTAAATCAATCTATTATTAAATGTAGCAAATGTCCAAGACTAGTAAAATTTAGAAAAAAAATTTCTGTTGAAAAAAGAAAACAATATGAAAATGAAACTTATTGGGGCAAACCGATTACTGGTTTTGGAGACACAAAAGGGAAAATTCTTTTTGTAGGATTAGCGCCTGCGGCTCACGGAGGAACAAGAACTGGAAGGGTGTTTACCGGCGATAAATCATCAGATTTTTTATATAAATGCTTACACGGTGTAAAAATTTCAAATCAGTCGAATTCAGACAACATAAATGATGGGTTAAAACTAAAAGATGCATATATAACTACTGCACTTAAGTGCGTTCCACCTGGTGATAAACCTAATCAAGATGAGTTGGTTAACTGTTTTCAATTTTTTAATAATGAAATAGACAACTTAAAAAATCTAAGGACAATTGTTGCTTTAGGAAAAATTGCATTTGATAGCTGTGTTCTTTTTTTCAAACAAAATTATAATTTTAAAGAAAAAATTTTCTTTTCTCATGGAAAAATTTATTCACTGCCAAAAAATATCAAGTTAGTTGCATGTTATCATCCAAGTCCGAGAAATGTAAATACTGGTCGAATAAATGAAAAAAAAATGAAAGATCTCTTTAAGCGAGTGCTAAGATTAAATTAGTTTTTCTAGCTCCTCTTTTAATCTTTCAGGAATTTTGACAGGCTTGCCCTTTTTGTTAATTGTTACTAAATGAATTGCCGCCTCTGTAATTTGATCATTGCCTTTAAATACTTTTTGAGACATAAAAAAAGAGGTTTTTGTGATTTCTTTTATATTCGATTTTATCTCTAAATTATCTTCAAGTAAGGCAGATTTCATATAACTTATATTGCATGACTTAACTATTATATAAGTTCCGTTTTCATCGATTAGTTTTTTATTAGTAAAACCTAAAGATTCTAAAGCATCACTTCTAGCTCTTTCCATAAATTTAAGGTAATTTGCATAGTACACGACACCACCAGCGTCAGTATCTTCATAGTAAACTTTTAGTTTAAAAGTAAAAGTCTTCATTAATTCTTTAAATTAACTTATTCCGCAGAAAAATATATATTTTTATAATAAGAAATAGCCTTAGATTTTGATTGATCAGTATCTACCATGATTGCGACACCATCTAAAATATCTACATTTAAATTATGAAATCTTTTATAGTCTTCTTTGACATTTGTTTTGACTGTAACCCACTCATTTTTATTCTTATCAATACTTGATAAAACATAATCAATGGAACTTTTAGTGTATGGACTTGGCCAGTTTTCTCCTATGGATGAATTACTTGAGAATACATAATTTATTGCTTTGTTAGATAATGGTGTCATACCTGTTTTCTTAATAACAAAAAATCTTGCTGCGAAATCATGACCTTTTTTTGACTTTTCATCAATACCAGGCAAACCCTTTTCAACCTTCCACGTAATATTTAAAAATGGTGTTTGATTGAGATCTATAGGTGCTTCCTTGCCTAGTCCTGAGCCACCATTTTCTACCTCAGCTTTTAATATATTTAAACCATCTTCAGTTAAAATGTTGTATTCAGTCATATTTTTGGCCCCACGAACTTTTCTGACTTTAAGATTGCTTAACTCTTCATCAGTAAACTTAAACACTTTAATATTTTGGGAGTAGCTTAAAGATATGGAGGATAGAAAGATTAGAATAGCAATAAATATTTTGAGCATGAAATTCATATAAACTAAAATAATTTTTTTTCAAATTTTTTTTTAAATCTTACTTTTGACAATTTTCAGTCATTCAAAATTCATTTTTGGGTCTTATAAGGTTAATATGAAAAAATATATCTCCTTAATCTTGTTAATTATGTTAACAAACTGTTCAACTCATTCAGTAAAATTGGGTAAAAAATGTACAAAATTAGCTTCAGATAATACCTATGAAAAGTCATACGTATGGATCATAAATAAAGGTAATCTTGAGACATTTGATGATAAAATAAATAAAGAAAATTGTGCCAACAATGGAGAAAAGCTTTGAAGACTTTATCCATTTTTATGCTTTTGATTTATTGGTCAGTTATAATCTTGGCTCCTGTTATAGCTAATGAAAAAAGTAAATATTTTGAAACAAATATTATAATCCCTAAAAAAAAGCCTAATAAGTAGATCTTCCGCCGCTAATGTCAAATACAGCGGCGGTCGAAAAAGAATTTTCTGCTGAAGATAACCAGCAAACCATTGATGTAAGTTCTTCTAACTCAAGAAACCTTGCCCTAGGTACTTTTGAAAGCATCCTTTGAACATGCTCTTTTGACATTTGGTCAAGAATTCTGGTTTTAGCTCCCGCCGGAGTTACTGCATTTACTGCTATATTTTTATCTGCAAGTTCTTTCCCTAAAGATTTTGTAAGCGCTATTACTCCTGCTTTAGATGAACTATATGCACTAGCTTTCGCATTTCCGTCTTTGCCAGAGACAGATGCTATATTAACAATTCTTCCATAATTATTCTTAATCATGTGGGGTACAACTGACTTACAACAGTTAAAGGTTCCATGTAAATTAATATTAATTATTTTTTTCCATTCTTCATAATCATAATTCCATAATTCTGTTGTAGAGCCTGTAATCCCTGCATTATTTATCAGAATATCAATTTTTGTTTTAGATGTAATTTTGTTTAAAACATCATCGACACTCTTTGGGTCTGATACGTCTACAACATCACTGGAAAGATTTTGATCATTAATTAATTTTAAAGCTTTTTTAAGTTCTTTTTCATCAGAGTCCCAAATAATTACTTTAGCTCCTGATTGAAGGAATCTTTTTGCAATATCAAGTCCAAATCCTTGTGCGCCGCCAGTAATAATTGCATTTTTTTTATTTAAATCGAATTTATTCATCAATCGCTTGCTAATAGATAATAAGTAATACCCGCAGTTATAAAACCTATTATAAAAGAAAAAGTATCTAAAAACATGAATTTTGAATTCCAAATTGATGCAGATGAAAATATGAATCCTATTATAAAAGAATAATATGCTTTTAAATGCCATCCTCCAGAATAAAGGTACGCACTATCGCCTCTGGCTGAAAATAAATCTTTATTTATGACCATTTTATTTTTCACTACATAATAATCAAAAATCATGACACCAAAAATAGGTCCAAAAAAAGCTGAAAGTGTATCAATTATTGACATAGATCCATTTTGACTGAAGAACGGTGTCCAAAAAATTCCAATTAAAAAACCAAATAAAATTATTAAAAAACCAGAACTTTTTAAAGATAAACTGTTTGGAAGTAAATTTAGTAATACATTTTGAGAAGGAAAATAATTTGCGATTAAATTAGTTGAAGACGATGCAAAAAAAATAAAGATTAAAACTGTTACAGTTATGTAAGTATTATTAATTTTGCCTACGATATCTGTTGGATTTGTAAGCAGATTTTGAGTTGATATTTGACCACTTTTAAAAAAAATATCAGCACCAATAACAATAACTAATAATAAAAATGAGTAAATTATCGTACTTAACAATAAACTTAGATTTCCTTTAAGTAGTTCCTGAGAGCTTTTTACATATCTTGAGTAGTCTCCAAAATTCATAATCAAAATAGAAAAATAAGCGAATAAGGTACCTGTTATACCAATCATATTTTTAAATTGAAAATCGGTAAATCCATTCTCAAGATTTATTTTGCTTATAAAAGAATCTATTACAAACAACTCTGGATCAGCAATTAGTACTATAAAAAATAGTAATAAACCTGCATATACGAACAAAGCTGAGAAATTAATAAAATTCCTTATAAATTTTTGTCCCCTACTAAACAAAAAATATTGAATTAAAATCGTAAAAATAAAACTTACCCAATCTATTAAGTTCATTGTCATAAAATAGTTAAAAAATACATCGTTGTTTAGTATTTCACTGTCAATTTGAAATAAAGAAATTCTAATTAAATATCCAATAGATTTGGAAATAAAATAAGTTTGAACACCAAAAAAGAATATTCCAACTATACCCCTTGTTAGACTTATAAATTTTGCCCCTTGGTATCCAGATGATATTCTTAAAAAAACTGGGAAAGGAATTCCATGCTTTTGAGAGGGTTTTCCAATAATATAAGATAAGTAACTCACCAATAAAGATGCTAGTAAACTCCCAAATAGAACTTCATAAAAATTTAAATTATAAACAAAATATAATGAAGCTATTAAGGCAAAAGACATTATGCTTTGAAGTCCGACAGACCAAAAACAAAACATATCTTTCCAGTCCCAATTTTTTTCAATAGGGTTTACTGAAACTATTTCCCAGTTAGTAAGATTAAATTTTTCTTTTTCTGAGCTCACAAATACATATTAAACAAATATGTATTACTGTCCATACAAGACAGTAGGTAACCAAAGGACAATCTTAGGAAATATTATAATAATGATTAATCCAATTATTTGAAGGACCATAAACTGCATCATGCCAAGATAAATGTCCTTTAAATCCCACTCTGGAACGACCCCTTTTAAGAAATAGGCTGATAGTGCTACAGGTGGAGATAACCAGGCGGTCTGTAAATTAACTGCTACAAGAATCGCAAACCATGTTAGATTAAACCCTAAAGCTTCAACTAATGGTAGGATAATTGGAATTATTATCATAACTATTGGAACCCATTCTAACGGCCAACCTAATAAAAATATCATTACCATTATCATTGCAAGTATTAGGTATTTGTTCATTTCCAAACCTAGTAAGAATTCTGTAAGTAATGTTGGAGTACCCAATCTTGCAAACACTGCCCCAAAGAAATTTGATGCAGCAACTAAAACCATTATTAAAGCTGTAATTTCTAATGTTTTTACAAGAGCTTCTTGTAATTTTGGTAAAGTTAATTTTTTATAAGATAGAGACAAGAGAAGTGCACCCATTGCACCACATCCTGCTGCTTCTGTTGGTGTAGCAAATCCAAATAATATACTTCCTAAAGCGGCAAAAACTAATGCAGCAGGCGGTACGAGACCTAAGAAAAATTCAATCCACACTTCTCGCATACTGACCGCTCTCCTATCCTCAGGTAAAACTGGCCCTAATTTTGGATTAATCATACATCTAATTGTTGTGTAAGCCGCATATAATGAAGCAAGCAATATTCCAGGTAAAATTGCAGCCGCAAATAAATCAATAACTGGTATTTCCATTATTGGGCCCATTACCACCAACATAATACTTGGTGGAATCAAAATTCCCAAAGTACCACCGGCTGTTATTGTTCCAGCAGCAAGTTTTACATCGTATCCAGATCTGTTCATTGATTTAGCAGCCATAATTCCTAAAATTGTTACTGAGGCACCAACTATTCCAGTTGCAGCTGCAAAAATTACTGAAACAAATAAA
>CACAUR010000007.1 GCA_902535745.1 uncultured Pelagibacteraceae bacterium | reverse complement strand
CAGCTTCAACTGATATTGGTATTACAGGAGGGGGCAAGGACAGCAATATGTTATATTTAAATGGTGTTCAAAAAGAAAAATTAAAAAATGATGAGATAATTTCTAAGGTCGTAGCATTGGTGGAGAAAAAAGAAAAAGACATCAAAAATAAAATTTAATGATACCAGTTGATAAGGTTAGGGAGATAATAAAAAAACACGAAATTCTTGAAAAGGAATTATCCTCTGGAGCAATCGAAAAAAAATTATTTGCATCAAAATCAAAAGAATATTCAGAATTAAATGCAGTAATTAGTCATGCGAAGGACTATCTAACATTTGACAAAACTAGGGATGATCTTAAAAAAATTATTGGCGATGAAAACAACGATAAAGAGATGATAGAATTAGCCAAGATCGAGCTTAACGAACTTGAAATGAAAAAAGATAAAAACGAGAATAAACTTAAATTATTTTTGTTACCAAAAGATGAGGCAGATACCAAAAATGCAATTATAGAAATACGAGCGGGAACAGGCGGATTAGAAGCAAGTTTATTTGCATCAGACCTTTTTAAAATGTATGAAAAAGTAAGCCAAAAAAAGAAATGGTCCCTAGAAATAATTAGTATATCAAAAAGTGATGCAGGAGGATTAAAGGAGGTAATTGCTTCGATAAAAGGAAGAAATATTTATTCCTCTTTAAAATATGAAAGTGGAGTTCATAGAGTTCAACGCGTCCCCGATACCGAAACACAAGGCAGAGTGCATACTTCAGCAGCAACAGTAGCGGTGTTACCAGAGGCAGAAGAAGTAGACATAAGGATCGAAGAAAAAGACTTGAGAATTGATGTATTCAGAAGTAGCGGTCCCGGAGGGCAAAGTGTTAATACCACAGACTCAGCTGTAAGAATTACCCATATACCAACAGCGATTGTAGTAAGTCAACAAGATGAAAAATCACAGATTAGAAATAAAGAAAAGGGACTTAAAATTTTAAGATCGAGAATATACGAGTTCGAAAGAAATAAAAGAGATGAGGAAAGAGCTAAGGATCGAAAAAGTAAAATTGGTTCAGGTGATAGATCTGAAAGAATAAGAACATACAACTTTCCTCAAGGTAGAGTGACAGATCATAGAATTAATTTAACATTGCATAAATTAGAGGAGTTTATGGAAGGAGAAGTTTTTGATGAGATGATTGATAATTTAAGCCTTCAAGCTCAAGAAGAAGAATTAAGAAAAATATCATGAAAATTATAGACAATTTAAGACAAGGTAACGAAATACTAAAAGAAAACAATATACCTTCATATAAAATTGATTGTGAAATTTTAATGTCGAAAACCCTAAATATTTCAAGAGAAGAGGTTCTTCTAAATTTAGAAAAACGGATAAAAAAAGAAGAACGAGCAAAATATTTTAATCTTATTAATAGAAGAAAAAAAAAGGAGCCAATTGCTTACATAACAAACAATAAAAGTTTTTGGAGAGATAGGTTTATAACAAATAAAGATGCACTTATCCCACGTCCAGATTCAGAACATTTAGTGGAGCAGACACTGTCATTGATAAAAAATGATCAATCTAAAAGAATTCTTGATGTTGGTGTAGGTTCGGGATGTTTAGCAATATCTATTTTAAATGAGAGACCATATTGCAGATGTGATGCAATAGACACATCTAAAAAAGCTTTAAAATTAGCAAAAATTAATGCAAATTTGCATCATTTATCAGATAGAATAAACTTTTACAAAAGAGATGTTGACAATTTTTATATCGATAAATATGATTTAATTATAAGTAATCCTCCATATATTAACAAACATAAAATTAAATATTTGGGCACAATTAATTATGAACCAAAGATTGCATTAAATGGTGGATTAGATGGTTTAGAAATAATTAGAAAAGTTATTTCAAAATCAAAATACTTGTTAAAAACAAATGGTAAACTTGTCCTTGAAATTGGATATGATCAGAAATACAAAGTGATAAGTTTCTTAAAAGAAAAAAATTTTTTTATAAATAAAATTATCAAAGACTATGGAAATAATTCTAGATGTATAGTATCTACAAAATTAAAATAAATTTTATATGAGACAATTTAGAAATAATTTAAAAAGAAGTAGAGGAAGGAACCATTCAGACAGATCGTTCAAAAGAGGTCCCGACGTAGACAGATTAAATGGAAATTTTACGAATAACGACAATTCATTTAGAAGAAAAATAAACAGAAACAATGGTAATGTTCAAAAATTAATTTCTAAGTATAATGATCTTGCAAGAGAAGCTTTATCTAATGGAGACAAAATATTATCAGAAAACTATTTTCAGTATGCTGATCATTTTTTGAGAGTTTCTTTAGAACAAAAAGAAAAAGATGCTTCCTAAATAATATCAATTTATTTGTACTATTAAATCAGATTTTAGTACATCTGTTTTTATTCTGACAATTTCAAAATCTTCTCTCACTGGTCCTTTAAGTGATCGGCCCGGAGGGAGTTTTAATGTTTGCGAATTTATTTTTTTTCCGTTTTCAATTACCTCATAATGTAAATGTGGCCCTGTCGACATCCCAGTTGATCCAACGAAACCAATAATCTGTCCTTGTTTTACTCTAGATCCAGGTACAGCAAGATTTGAAAATTTAGACATGTGAGCATAAATTGTTTGATATGTTGTGTTATGTTTTATTTTTACACAATTGCCACCTCCACCACACCACCCAGCTTTTATTATAATACCATCGCCTGATGCCATAATTGGTGTACCTATTGGTGCAGCGAAATCAGTACCTCGATGCATTTTGTTAAAACCTAAAATAGGATGTTTTCTCATTCCAAATGGTGACGACAGTCTTGCCCCATTTATTGGAGTCTTCATTAAAGCCTTTTTAATACTTTTTCCGTTTTCATCATAGTGACCGAAAAATTTTTTATCTGGATAAAAATATAATTGATTAGTCTGTCCTCTTAAAACTAAGTTAGCATAAATAATTTCACCAGTGCTGAAAACTTCATTATTCTCGTCTATAAATGTTTCATAAATAATCTGATAAGAGTCATTTTTTCTTATATCTCTCTGGAAATCTACTTGAAAGCCATAAAGTCTAGCAAATTCAATTATCACATTAGGACTTATATTTTGTTTTGTAGCAGATTTATATAAACTTGAGGTTATAACACCCTCTTTTAAAACAAGTCTTTTAGTGAGATTAGTTACAATTTCTTCTTTTTTTAATTGACTGTTTTCTAAATTTTTTACTATTTGTATTTTTCTAGTTTTAGAAATGGGTATTAAAAGACTAAGTATCCTTTTGTTATTTTTATCAGTATTATCCAGAACTATATTAAGAATTTGCTTGGTTCTAATTTTGCTAGTTTCCTCTTTACTTAAAACTGCAAATATTTTTTTGATTTCCTCGTCTTTCACAGAAAATTCTTTAAGAATGTCTCTTAATGTCTGTCCGCTTTTTACCGTATAGTCAATCTGCTCATATCTTGGAGTTAAATTAAAAAAAATGTGGTTTATTGTTTTTTTAAAGTAAGTGTTCCTTAAAATTTTTATATACTCGTTATCAACTTTTTTGCTCTGAGAGTTGTAAACCTGAATCACAATTGTAGAAACAATCAAAAGGAGTATCAAAAGAAATACCTCAGTGTTCTTTCTTATGAATGATGTAACCTTAAGTTGAATAAATCTCATGGGATTTCTATAATTTATTGTTTTTAAAAAAACCAGCTCAAAAAGCATAGGTTTTTATTGACTTTTTAAAGCTATTTTCTTTGATAATCGCTTGATTTACTAATGATTTGTACTATAAGCAGTCTCTCCAAACAATGAAAATTGTTAATTATTAGGTTCAAACCTAATTAGCTATTTAAAAAGTAAAATTTTAAGAAGAGAAGTGTGGACGGTTAAGGTTACCAAAATTTGTCGTACACACTTCAACATTATATAAATTTATTCTTAGATTTATATAGAAGCTAGTGTGCGCCGTTTTTAAACTTGAGAGTTTGATCATGGCTCAGAACGTACGCTGGCGGCACGCCTAATACATGCAAGTCGAACGAAGTAGCAATACTTAGTGGCAGACGGGTGAGTAATATGTAGGTATCTTCCCATTGGTGAGGAATAACACGAGGAAACTTGTGCTAATACCTCATAAGTCTTTACGGAGAAAGCTTTATGCGCCGATGGATGAGCCTGCACTTGATTAGTTTGTTGGTAGGGTAATGGCCTACCAAGACAATGATCAATAGCTGATTTGAGAGGATGATCAGCCACATTGGGACTGAGACACGGCCCAAACTCCTACGGGAGGCAGCAGTAGGGAATCTTGCACAATGGGGGAAACCCTGATGCAGCGATGCCGCGTGAGTGAAGAAGGCCTTTGGGTTGTAAAGCTCTTTCGTCGGGGAAGAAAATGACTGTACCCGAATAAGAAGGTCCGGCTAACTTCGTGCCAGCAGCCGCGGTAATACGAAGGGACCTAGCGTAGTTCGGAATTACTGGGCTTAAAGAGTTCGTAGGTGGTTAAAAAAGTTGGTGGTGAAATCCCAGAGCTTAACTCTGGAACTGCCATCAAAACTTTTTAGCTAGAGTATGATAGAGGAAAGCAGAATTTCTAGTGTAGAGGTGAAATTCGTAGATATTAGAAAGAATACCGATTGCGAAGGCAGCTTTCTGGATCATTACTGACACTGAGGAACGAAAGCATGGGTAGCGAAGAGGATTAGATACCCTCGTAGTCCATGCCGTAAACGATGTGTGTTAGACGTTGGAAATTTATTTTCTGTGTCGCAGCGAAAGCAATAAACACACCGCCTGGGGAGTACGACCGCAAGGTTAAAACTCAAATGAATTGACGGGGACCCGCACAAGTAGTGGAGCATGTGGTTTAATTCGAAGATACGCGCAGAACCTTACCAACACTTGACATGTTCGTCGCGACTTTAAGAGATTAAAGTTTTCGGTTCGGCCGGACGAAACACAGGTGCTGCATGGCTGTCGTCAGCTCGTGTCGTGAGATGTTGGGTTAAGTCCCGCAACGAGCGCAACCCTCACTTTTAGTTGCCATCATTTAGTTGGGCACTCTGAAAGAACTGCCAGTGATAAGCTGGAGGAAGGTGGGGATGACGTCAAGTCCTCATGGCCCTTACGTGTTGGGCTACACACGTGCTACAATGGCATTTACAATAGGAAGCAAGACGGCGACGTTTAGCAAATCCTAAAAAAATGCCTCAGTTCGGATTGTACTCTGCAACTCGAGTACATGAAGCTGGAATTACTAGTAATCGCGGATCAGCGCGCCGCGGTGAATACGTTCCCGGGTCTTGTACACACCGCCCGTCACACCATGGGAGTTGGTTCTACCTTAAGGCAAAGTTTAATACCTTTGACCACGGTATAGTCAGCGACTGGGGTGAAGTCGTAACAAGGTAGCCGTAGGGGAACCTGCGGCTGGATTACCTCCTTTCTAAGGATGAATAAAATTTTTTTAATTTTATTCTAAATATTTAACAGGTTAATGTTGACCGTCCGCACTTCTCTTTTTAAATTTGTGTTTCTCTTTAAAACAATGAGGGCCGGTAGCTCAGTTGGTTAGAGCACACCCTTGATAAGGGTGGGGTCGATAGTTCGAGTCTATCTCGGCCCACCAATACATCTGGGGGATTAGCTCAGCTGGGAGAGCGCCTGATTTGCATTCAGGAGGTCAGCGGTTCGATCCCGCTATCCTCCACCATGAGAAACCTAGTTATTTAATTTGTGAATATTTTTAATTATTATCAATATCTATATCCGATTGTTCGAAAAGATGAACAATCAAGAATGTTCGAATAGATGAACATTCCAACAAAATTTGATTCAACGCAGAATTTTTTTCTGTGCATAAATCAAGCGTTTAAGGGCGTGTGGCGGATGCCTTGGCACTAAAAGACGACGAAGGACGTGGTATACTGCGATAAGTTTCGGGGAGCTGTATGCAAGTTTTGATCCGAAAATATCCGAATGGGGAAACCCTGCACTTTATGTGTAACTTCAAATTGAATTCATAGATTTGAAGAGATAACCTGGAGAACTGAAACATCTAAGTAACCAGAGGAAAAGAAATCAATTGAGATTCCGTTAGTAGTGGCGAGCGAAAACGGATCAGGCCTGTAGTTTATTTGAGAAAATTTGAATAGTATGGAAATGCTAACCAAAGAGGGTGATAGTCCCGTAAAAGTAATGCTTAAATGAACTCTTGAGTAAAGCGGGACACGTGAAATCTTGCTCGAATATAGGGGGACCACCCTCTAAGCCTAAATACTCTTTAGTGACCGATAGTGAACAAGTACCGTGAGGGAAAGGTGAAAAGAACCCCTATTAGGGGAGTGAAATAGAACCTGAAACCGCATGCCTACAATCAGTCGAAGCTCTTTTTAGAGTGACGGCGTACCTTTTGTATAATGGGTCAGTGACTTAATTTATTAAGCAAGCTTAAGCCATCTAGGTGTAGGCGCAGCGAAAGCAAGTCTTAATAGGGCGTTTAGTTTAATGAATTAGACCCGAAAACGAATGAGCTTACCATGAGCAGGTTGAATGCAAGGTAACACTTGCTGGAGGACCGAACCAGTTGACGTTGAAAAGTCTTTGGATGACTTGTGGTAAGGGGTGAAAGGCCAACCAAATTCGTAGATAGCTGGTTTTCCGCGAAAACTATTTAGGTAGTGCGATGAGTAAATATGCGTTTAGAGGTAGAGCACTAAATGGGCTAGGGGGAAGAGATTCTTACCAAACCTAATAAAACTCCGAATGCTAAACGTAGTTCCTCATCAGACAGACTGTGGGTGCTAAGGTCCATGGTCGAGAGGGAAAGAGCCCAGACCACCAGATAAGGTCCCAAAATTATGATTAAGTGTGAAAGGATGTGGAAATTCCTTAACAGCCGGGAGGTTGGCTTAGAAGCAGCCATCCTTTAAAGATAGCGTAACAGCTCACCGGTCTAACAGAGTTTCTGCGCCTAAGATGTAACGGGGCTAAAATCATATACCGAATCTGTGGGTTTATAAAATTTTCGAATTTTATAAGCGGTAGCGGAACGTTCTGTAAGCCTGTAAAGGAATACCCGTGAGGGATTCTGGAGGTATCAGAAGTGCGAATGCTGACATAAGTAACGATAAATAAAGTGAAAAACTTTATCGCCGAAAATCCAAGGGTTTCTGCGCAAGGTTAATCCGCGCAGAGTTAGTCGGCCCCTAAGGCGAGGGCGAAAGCCGTAGTCGATGGAAATAAGGTTAATATTCCTTAACCAGATGGTAGTGACGGATTTTGTAAGTTGTGAACTCTTAATGGATTGAGTTTGCTGCGAAAAAGTCCCAGGAAATAGCTCCATCATAAGACCGTACCCTAAACCGACACAGGTGGATTAATAGAGTATATTTAGGCGCTTGAGAGAATGATGTTGAAGGAACTCGGCAAAATGCTTCTGTAACTTCGGAATAAAGAAGACCTTTTTTAGGGCAACCTATTAAAGGTGGCACAAGCCAGGGAGAAGCGACTGTTTATCAAAAACACAGGGCTCTGCTAACACGTAAGTGGATGTATAGGGTCTGACGCCTGCCCGGTGCTGGAAGGTTAATGCGATGGGTGCAAGCTCATTTCTGAAGCCCCAGTAAACGGCGGCCGTAACTATAACGGTCCTAAGGTAGCGAAATTCCTTGTCGGGTAAGTTCCGACCTGCATGAATGGCGTAACGATTTCTCCGCTGTCTCCAACATCAACTCAGTGAAATTGAATTCTCCGTGAAGATGCGGAGTTCGCGTAGTTAGACGGAAAGACCCCGTGCACCTTTACTGCAACTTTACATTGGTGTTAGGAAAAACATATTTAGCATAGGAGGGAGACATTGAAGCAAAGGCGTCAGCTTTTGTGGAGTCACCAGTGAAATACCTCTTTTGTTTTTCTTGATATCTAACTGATTGCCGTTATCCGGCATCAAGACATTGTATGGTGGGTAGTTTGACTGGGGCGGTCGCCTCCCAAATAGTAACGGAGGCGTGCGAAGGTAAGCTCAGAACGGTCAGAAATCGTTCGTGGAGTGCAATGGCATAAGCTTGCCTGACTGTGAGACTGACAAGTCGAGCAGAGTCGAAAGACGGTCATAGTGATCCGGTGGTTCTGAGTGGAAGGGCCATCGCTCAACGGATAAAAGGTACGCCGGGGATAACAGGCTGATACTGCCCAAGAGCTCATATCGACGGCAGTGTTTGGCACCTCGATGTCGGCTCATCACATCCTGGGGCTGGAGCAGGTCCCAAGGGTTTGGCTGTTCGCCAATTAAAGTGGTACGTGAGCTGGGTTCAGAACGTCGTGAGACAGTTCGGTCCCTATCTGCTATGCGTGTAGAAGAATTGAGAGGAGCTGTCCCTAGTACGAGAGGACCGGGATGGACGTACCACTGGTGGACCGGTTGTAGCGCCAGCTGCAGTGCCGGGTAGCTAAGTACGGACGAGATAACTGCTGAAAGCATCTAAGCGGGAAACTCACCTCAAAACTAGTTCTTCCCATAGAGCCGTGGTAGACCACCACGTTGATAGGCTGGGTGTGGAAGTGCGGTAACGCATGTAGCTGACCAGTACTAATAGCTCAATTGGCTTGATTTATGCACTGAAAAAAATTTTAGTATTTACGATAAAGATATAACTTTACTCTTTACAGTTCAATAATTGAACGATATAAATGTTCAATAATTGAACAATATGACAGACAACCCAGATCAGTTTAACGTACTAAGAAAAATTAAATCAAAACCTAACAGTTCACAAAGAGAACTAGCATCAGAACTTGGTTTTAGTCTTGGGAAATTGAATTATTGTTTAAAAGCTCTAAAAGATAAAGGCTTAATAAAAATTAAAAATTTTTCAAAAGACCCTAACAAGCTACGTTATGCCTATATTCTAACTCCAAAAGGGGTTGCAACAAAAACCAAAATAACTCTCAATTTTATGAAAAGAAAAATGAAAGAGTATGACGAGCTTAAAGCAGAAATTGAGGAGGATATCTAAATGTGGACTGTTATCAAATTTGATAAAAAAAATTTAGCGCTTCTTAAAAAAGATTTTAGCATCAAACTTGGTAAAGACGTCGAATTTTATTCACCTAAAATTCAATTAAAAAGATTTCTAAAAAAAAAAATACTTGTTAGGGAAATATCATTATTAAATGATTATTTATTATGTTTTCATAAAGATTTTTGTAGAAGATCAGTTTTAAATTCATTAAAATATTGTAGAGGATTAAAATATTTCTTATCAGATTTCCTCACCTCACAAAAAGAAATAGAAAACTTCATATACAAGTGTAAGAAAAACGAGAATAAAAATGGATATATTGCATCAAGTTTTTTTGAACATAAAAAAAATGGAAATCATGAATTTATTTCAGGACCGTTTACAAATTTTATTTTTAGCATTTTGAAAGAAAATAAATTATCTATTTATGGAATAATGGGTAATTATAATATTACAGTATCAAAAAATAGTAATTATTTTAGAACTGTATAATAAGTAATTGTTTTTTTATGAATATGTAAAAAAAGTATTTTTACATAGTGCGGAGCATTGCCTATTTAAAAATTAATATAACTTTGAGCTTTAAAATAAATATAAGATAATGGATAAAAATTTACAGTTAGGATGTTGTGAAAAAGTAAATCTTTCCAATAAATTTGAATATAAAAAAAGGCCAAAGCAAGAAAAGAAATTTTCTATAAAGCAAAAATATTATCGAAGAATAGATTTGTGCAAAAATTGTGGTCATTTATTTTCACGTCACAATATAAACTTAGATAATATTTATGATGATGATTATATTAAGTTGACCTATAAAAATTTAGAGAATCTTAAAAAAACTTTTAAGAAAATAACAACACTTCCCAAAAATAAATCTGATAATACTAAAAGACTAAAAAGAATTTTGAGTTTTTTAAAGAAAGAGAAAAAAAATTCAATTCAAATGTCTTTTTTGGACATAGGTTCTGGTTTAGGTATTTTTCCTTGGTCAATAAGGAATTTCTGTAAAAGAATATATTGTACAGAAGTATCACAAAAAAATATTTCGTTTTTAAAAAAATATTTGTCTTTAGAGACTTTTAAAAACAATAGGATTTATCAATTAAAAAATAAAGTCGACTTTGTGACAATTAATAAAGTTTTAGAACATATATCAAACCCTAATTTTCTACTAAAAAAGATATATAGAATTTTGAAAAAAGGATCTTATTTATATATTGAAGTTCCAAGTAATTTAGCTGCTAGAAAAGGAAAGGAAACCCAAGAATTTTTTATTGAGCATCACCATATATTCAGCAAACAATCCTTAAAAAATTTGTTAGAAAGAAATAAGTTTAAGGTTGTTAAAATATCTAACGTTATAGATCCATCAAATAAATATACTTTATTTGCGTTTGTTCAAAAAATTAAATGAAAGATCATTTTCTATCTAAAAATCTAAAAAAAAGGTCTTTTATTTTTAAATCAATAAAAGAATTTAAAAATATAAAAATACTAAACAACTCATTTTATCAAGTAATTTTAAAAAAAAAGTTAAGTCAAAAACAAAAAACAAATCTGAATCTAAAATATATAAACAAATTAAATATTTATGAATTAAATTTCAAAAATTTAAAAATTAAAATGGACCAAAATAAAGTTAAAATAGTTAAGGCCAAAAACACTCATAAAAGAGAAATATTTAAAATCTGCAAGGAAACAAAATCATTATCCAGATTTTGGATTGATCGATCTATACCATTTAAATTTAAAAAAAATTATCTATTTTTATGGTTAAAAAACTTCTTCTTAAATTTAAGAGGGGATTTACTTCTAGTATCTGTAAATAGAAGTAAAGTTCTTGGTTTTGTTCTATTAAAAGTAAAAAAAAAGATTATCCAGATAGATCAAATAGTGGTTAATAAAAGATTTAGAAATCAAGGTATTGCAAGCAAACTAATCACCGACATTTCAAACTTCACCAATTACACTAAAATTAAAGCAGGTACTGATAGTAAAAATATTTCAGCAAAAAAATTTTATTTTAGTTTGAATTTTAAAAAAAAATCTTCTTGTTATAACTATCATTTACACACATAAAGTTATGATAGTTATTATTCAAGCGAGAACTTCTTCATACAGATTAAAAGAAAAAGTTTTAAAAAAAATTAATAATATTGAAATATTAAAAATATTAATTTTAAGATTAAAAAAAGTAATAGAAATTAAAAAGATAATAGTTGCAACATCACATCAAAAAAGTGATAGAAAAATTGTCAAACTGTGTTTAAAAAACAAAATAGATTACTTTACTGGGCCTTTAAATAATGTTCGTAAAAGGTTTGAGTTATGTATTAACAAATTTAATTTAAAGAACGTTGTTATGAGAATTAGTGCTGATAGCCCTTTCATAGATATTAATTTGATTAAAAAAATGATAAAAATTCAAAAAAAAAAAAAAAATTACGATATAGTTACCAATGTTTACCCCAGATCATTTCCAAAAGGTCAATCTATAGAAATTGTTAAGACAAAATTATTTAAAAAACTGAGTTTAAAAAAGATGAGTCCGAATGAAAATGAGCATGTAACACAATATTTTTATAGAAGAAAAAAATTGTTCAAAATTTATAATTTAAGAAATAAAAATGATATTTCAAAAATTAATTTATCTATAGATACTCTTAACGATTATTTATTTTATAAAAATTTTTTTAAAAAAAGATCCATTTATTATAATGTAGATTATAAATTATTAATGAATTTAAAAAAAAATTATGCCAAAAATTAAAGTAGGAATTATAGGTCTGGGTGTAGGCTTAAAACATTATGAAGCCTATAAACATTCAAATCTTTCTCAAGTAAAGGCTATTAGTGACTATGATAAAAAAAAATTTGAAAAAATAAAAAAAGAAAATAGAAATATAAAATATTTTAAAAATTCTAAAGATTTAATAAATAATAAAGATATCGATTTAGTTTCGATAGCAAGTTATGACGATGATCATTACAATCAAGTTCTAGAGTGTATTAAAAATAAAAAAAATATTTTTGTCGAAAAGCCGATATGCTTAAAACAAAGCCAATTACAAAGGATTAAAAAACTGATTAAGAAGAAGGATATAAAAATTGAATCTAATTTTGTTCTTAGACATACAGGGATTTTTAAAAACTTGAAAAAGATAATTAAAAAAGAAAAAAAAACTCTTTATCACATTGAAGCTGATTACTTATGGGGAAGATATCGAAAATTATTTGGATGGAGAAGCAAGGCTAAAAATTATTCACTAATTCTTGGCGGGGCAATACATATGATTGATCTAGTTTGTTGGCTATTAGAAGATTTGCCAATAAAAGTTTATACCGTTGGTAATAAAATAGCATTAAAAAATGAGAGATTTAAAAAGGAGAGTTTTATTTTAATGTTATTGGAATTTAGAAATAAATTGACGGTTAAAATAAGTGTTAATTCTTGTTCACAATCAAAGCACTTTCATGATGTGAGAATTTTTACAAAAAATAAATCTATATATCATTCTCCATTAGAATCGGTTATTTTTAAAAATCAAAGTCAAAAAAAATTACTTGGATTGTATCCTGATAAAGAAAATAGAAAAAACCAAATAATTAATTTTTTGAAAAAACTTAATAATAAAAAAAATAAGCAACTTTATGATGTAAATTTATTTAACGTTATGCAAATTTGCTTTGAAGGTATTAAATCTCTAAAATTAAAGAAAGCGATAGATATAAAATATGCTAAAAATTAATTTCTCAAGAAATCCGATTACACAAAAAGATATGAGTTTGGTATCAAAAATATTAAAATCTGGATGGTTAACTCATGGTTTGTATTCTCAAAAATTTGAAAATGAATTTTCAAAATTTACTAATTCAAAATATTCCACATTAGTTTCAAATTGTACAGCCGGTTTACATTTAGCTTGTAAGGCATTAGGGTTTAAAAAGGGTGACGAGGTAATTGTGCCTTCACAGACTCATGTTGCAACTGCACATGCAGTTAGTTACACTGGAGCAACTCCTGTCTTCGCAGACATAAATCTTTATAGTGGAAATATTTCTTCAAGTGAAATTAAAAGACTTATCAATAAAAAAACAAAAGGAATTATAATTGTACATTTTGCAGGATATCCGTGTGACATGAAAAAAATCGTTGATATATGTAGGAAAAATAATCTTAAACTGATTGAAGATTGTGCACATGCCCTTGGCACAAAGTATGATAACAAACATGTAGGAAACTTTGGGGATGTAGGAGTTTTTTCTTTTTATCCAACAAAACAAATCTCAACCGGAGAAGGTGGTATTATTATTACAAATTCAAAATCCATTTTTAACAACATAAAAAATAATAAAGCGTTTGGTATTGATACAGATATAAAAAAAAGAAAAATCCCAGGGTTATATAATGTGCGAAGTTTAGGTTTAAATTTTAGAATGACAGACTTTCAGGCGGCGTTAGGTTATAACCAATTAAAAAAGTATAACTCAGAATTATCAACAAGAAGAAAAAATGCAAAGATATATTGTGAAATGTTAAAAAATATACCAAATATCAACTTTCATCCGTACGACAGTAATGCTTCTTATTTTATTTTTCCAATTTTTATCCAAAAGAATATTAGATTAAAGTTAATTAACTATTTTAAAATTAAAAATGTAGGCTTTAGCATACATTACGCAAGACCTGTAGATTTTATGAAATACTACAAATTAAACAAATGTTTAAATTCTAAAAAATTTTCAGATGAAACAATTTCTTTACCGGTGCATTCGGAAATTGATAAAAGAAAAATAAGTTATATTGTTAATATTATAAAAGAAGTAATTAAAAAAAATAAATGAAAAAAATACTACTTATAGGTGGATGCGGGTTCATTGGACACAATCTTGCAATACATTTAAAAAAAAATTTTCAAGTTGAAATTGTTGATGGATTAAATGTAAACAATTTGTTTGCTTTTAACAAAAATGATACTGAAAATTTAGAGTTTTATAGAAAAATTTTACTTGAAAGACTTTCAATAATAGAAAAAGAAAAAATTAATTTGAACATTATTGACGTAAGAAATTATCATGATACGAGTTATATAATTAATCAAGTTAATCCTGATGTTGTTATTCACTTAGCAGCTGTATCACATGCAAATAAATCAATTAAAAATCCTCATAATACTTTTGACCACAGTTTAAGAACATTAGAAAATGTTTTAGATGCATGTAGAAAAAATAAACCACATTTAATTTACATGTCATCTAGTATGGTCTATGGAAATTTTAATGGAAAAAATGTAAGTGAAGATGATGAAAAAAATCCAATAGACATATACGGCACTTTAAAATTAAGTGGTGAATTAATTCTTAAATCTTACGCGCGTGTCTTTGATATACCTTATACAATAATTAGACCATCAGCATTATATGGTGAAAGATGCGTTAGTAGAAGGGTTGGTCAAATTTTTATTGAAAATGCAATAAGAGGTAACGACATAATTATAAATGGCTCTGGAGAAGAAAAATTAGATTTCACCTATATAAAAGATTTAGTTGCGGGTATTGAAAATTGCATTAAAAATGAAAAATCTTTAAACGAGACATTCAATATTACATTCGGTGAGGGAAGAAAAATTAATGATTTAATTCAAATATTATTAGAAGAATTTCCACGTACAAAAGTAATAAGAAAAGAAAAAGATAAATTTAGTCCCGAAAGAGGAACCTTGAACATATCCAAAGCAAAAAAGAAAATAAACTATTCACCAAATTATAATATTGAAAAGGGATATAGGGAATATATTAGTTGGTATAAGTCAAAGTATTCTGAATTAGAAAAATAATAGCTCAAATTAATGTTATCAATTTTTAAAAAAAAAATAAGCTTAAATAAAAGACCGTTTATAGTTGCAGAAGTTGGCAATAATCATGAGGGAAATATTAATAATGCAATAAAACTCATTGATAAAGCCTCTGAAGCAGGTGCAGATGCAGTTAAATTCCAAACTTATAAAACTAATTTATTTGTTTCAAAAAGATCAAAAAGCTACAAGAGACTTAAAAAATTTGAATTAAGCTACGAATATTTTGAGAAACTTTCCAAACATGCGAAAAAAAGGAAAATTATATTCTTTTCTACCCCACTAGATCATGCTAGTGCAATTTTTTTAAATAAAATTCAACCTATATTTAAAATTTCATCTTCAGATAATAATCACAAATCTCTAATGGAATTGATTACCAAGTTTGAAAAACCTATTTTTTTGTCTACAGGTTTAATAAATAACGCTGAATTAAAAAAAATATATAGATTTCTAAAAAGTAAAATTAAAAAATTTAAGCCAAATTTTAGCTTAAATTTATTACATTGTGTAAGTAGCTATCCCGTAAAAAATGAAAATGCTAATTTAAATTCAATTAAATTTTTACAAAATAATTACAAAGATTGTAATATTGGATATTCGGATCATACAGTTGGAAATCAAGCATGTGTAACTGCAGCAATTTTGGGCTCCAAAATAATTGAGAAACACTTTACATTAAATAAGAATTTTTCAAATTTTAGGGATCACCAACTTTCTATGGATCCAAGAGATTTAAACGAAATAATTAACAAAATTGATCAAGTAACTTCTCAACTTGGTAAAGTCGACATTATTGTTAGCAAAAATGAATTGATAAATAAGAATATGTATCGGAGATCCATTGCAGCAAAGAATTATATTAAAAAAAACTCTATTGTTAATGAAAAAGATATTTGTTTTTTGAGACCAGGTATATTTACAAACCAGAATGACTTAAAAAAAATAATTGGAAAAAAATCATTTAAAACATTAAACCCAGGAGATTTTTTTCATCTAAAAAAAAAAAGATTTTAAGTATTTTCTAATTAAAGGATGGACCCAATATATAATTTTACTATCAAAAATAAACTAAGACTTAAATCTTATCATAAAAAAATCTTAATTGCTGATAGAGGCTTACCGGAATCAAATTTTATCAATTCTATTGCAGCGTACATATTAAATGATGCAAATAAATTTTCTGCTGATGTAATAACAGATGTAAGAAAAAAAAATATTTATTTAAACATGTATAGAGCCTTTAATATAAATCGTTTTTTTTTCTTATCTATAAAATATAATTATCTTAACTTTATATTGTTCATTAAAAGTATTTTGTACTCAATGTATTATATGTTAAAGATTTTTTTATGTGGATCAGATTGGTTTATTAAAAAATTTAAACATAAGGATATTTATTTTGGAGATTTATTTTATGATACTTATGCTAAATTAAATTTAAATTATACAAATAAAAATCTTTTAAATTTTGATTTTTATCGGATACTAATAATTGGCATTTTAAAAATCAATCTTATAGAGAAAATTCTTAGTAAAAATGATTATAATTTAGTTTTAAGTTCTACTCATACATTTACCTCAGTGAGCGCTTTAACTGCTAGATTGGCATTAAAAAAAAAAATTAAAGTTGTTAGTTTAATCTCCAACATATTTAAATCATATGACGATATTGAGGTTCATAGGAGAGGTCAAAATAATATAAAAAAAAATGATATTTTAAGTTTGAACAAAAAAAAAGTTATAAAAATAATAAACTTATATTTACAAAAAAGGTTAAATGGAAATATTAATGATAGAGACGTACAGCATGCATTTTATAAAAAAAAAAAGATAAATAATAAAGAGGAATTATTTAAACACTTATTAATTGAAAGAAATAAGAAATATAAAAAACTTGGACTTTTAGCAGTACATTCTTTTCATGATTTAAGTTATGCACATGGTGATATGCTGTTTTTAGATTATTACGATCATTTTATAAAAACTATTGATATTATAAAAAAATCCAAAGATACATTTTGGCTGGTAAGGCCGCATCCGACATCTAAACTTTATCGAGGCTCTAACATTGTATCAGATTACATAAAAAAAATAAAATCTGACAATTTAAAAGTTGTAGACGAATCTGTAAGTACTAAAATTCTATTGAGATTATCAGATAAAATTGTTACGTGTAATGGATCTATAGCTCTTGAAGCCGGATACTTTAATAAAAAAGTAATATTAGCTGGTAAATCTTTTTATTCTGACTTAAAATTTTCATTTTTACCAAAAACTAAAGCAGACTATCAAAATCTTATTTTGAATAAAAAAAAATTTGCAATGACAAGAAGAGAAAAGACTGACTGTTTAAAGGCATTTTATAAGTTTATTTTTAGGAATTCAAATATTAGTTCTAAAATTTTGCCTATTGACAAATTCCTAATTTTTAAAAAAAACAATTTTTATTATAATAAAAGCGAATTTAATAGGAGAGATAAGTCTTCATATAAGAATTATTTTAAATTAATAAATAAAAATTTAGAAAAATTTAATATAAAAAATGACGATTACTATCTAAAATTAAAGAGTTTTCTAGCTAAAAATGTTTAAAAAAATTTTCAATTTATTATCTCAAAAAGATAAAATTAAATTTATACTTCTTGTAATAATTTATTTTCCTGTAATAACTTTAGAAACTATAAGCTTAGGTTCTATACCTGTTTATCTTCTTTTTATTACAGATAAGTCAAAAGTATTAAATTATGTTGAAAATTCATATATTGAAAATTACGTCAATTCATTAAAAGATACGGAAATAGCTTTTGTAGGTTTTGTAGGTATAATTAGTATCTTTTTAATAAAAGCGATTATAAACTTACTTGTCAATTATTTTGAATTAAATTTAAAAAAAAGAATTGATGTTTTAAACTCTAAAAAATTATTTTCACAATATTTGAATTCTTCATTTCTTTTTCATACATATGAAAACCCAACTAAATTAGTAAATAATATTAATGATATAAAAAGATCAACGTCTGTTTTATTTGGTTTTGCAACTATTTTTAGAGAAATATTATTTTTAATGACCATATTTTTTTTGTTATCATTATTTTCAAGTAAATTATTTTTAATTACTATTGCTACATTCATCATTCCACTAGTTTTTTTTCTATCCTTTTTCAAACAAATGTTAATTAAAAGAGGAGAAATTTCAAAATATTACAGATCTCATAGATTAAGAGTGCTACTAGAAGCCTTTTCAAACATAAAATTTATTAAGATAATGAACAAAGAAAAACCTATTGGAAACGAATTTTTTAATTTTAACGATAAGGCAGAGGAACAGGATATGGTTGCAGCCTTCTTTTTAAAAATTCCTCGTATTTTCTTAGAACTTTTTGCAGTTTTGATTATTATGGTAATATTTTTTAGACTATATTCAATTAGTGAGAATGTATATGAGCTAATACCGTGGATAACATTATTAGTAATTTCTGTTGTTAGAGCAATTCCTAGTATTGGGAATATTTTGATGTCAATAAATAGTTATAGATATCACAAAGCTGCTGTTAAAAACTTAAAAGTAATTTTCAATGCTCCAATAGTATTAAAAAAAAGCAAAACTAAAAGTGAAGCTTTGATTAATTTTAAAAGTAAAATTGAGGTTAAAGAATTGAGTTTTTCTTATTCTAAAAATAAAAAAGTCCTTAAAAACTTAAATTTTATAATAAATAAAAATGAAAAAGTTGGGATTAGTGGAATGTCTGGAAAAGGTAAATCAACATTGTTAAATTGTCTTCTTGGATTGATTAGTGATTATGAAGGTAAAATATTATGTGATAAAATAAACATTCAAAAAAATATCTTATCTTGGCAGAAAAATTTAAGCTTAGTACCTCAAAAAATTAATTTAAGTGATGATAGTATTAAAAAAAATATATGTTTCATGAATGGAAATAAAATAAATAAAAAAAGATTACAGAAAGTAATCAAATTATCAAATTTAGAGGGCTTTATTGATAGTCTTAAGTATAACATTGACACTAAAATAGGATACGAAGGTAGTATTATTTCTGGAGGCCAACTTCAAAGAATTGGTATTGCTAGAGCATTATATTCTAAACCTAAAATACTTTTTTTGGATGAACCAACAAGTTCATTAGATAAAGATATAGAAAATAAAATTATAGAAAAATTGTTTAGAATTAAAGACTTAACTATAATAGTTGTTTCTCATAACAAAGATGTTTTAAAAAAATGTGATAGAATAATCAAATTATAAAATATAAATGCTAAAAAAAATCAGAAACTTTAAAAATAAATTCGACATAAGATGGAAATTCTTAATTATCGGCAAATATCTGGGTATCAGAATTTATCCAACTCATTTCTATTTAAGAGGATTTAAGAGTTTAGTTTTTAAAATTTGGTTTCATTTAATAATTAATGAACAAATAAAAAAAAAGAAAAAACAATTTTTAAAAGAAATATATGAATTTGCTGAAATTAAAGGAAATCAAAAAGCAAATTTTTTAATCTCTTCTCCTTCAAGTGGGGGTAACTTTATAAGACATTTGCTGTCAAGTTATTTTGAAATAAAATTTAATACAGGTAATGGAATTCCAAAATTTGACAACCAAACAAATAAATGGAAATTTAATTCTTCACCAATAATGAGTGGAGATTTATTTAATTTTGTCCAACTAGAAAGATATCCTATAAATTATGATATAATATCAAAAGAAGAATATAACAAAAAAAAAATTTTTCTCTCAAGATACCCATTTAGGTCTAGAATTCTAAATATTACTCTATATCCATCTTTGTTTAAAATAGAAAAAATTAAACCAATAATATTATTTAGAGAGCCTTTTGATTGGATTGTTTCAAGATATTGTTGGTATGAAAATATTAAATTTCAAGATACAAACACTGTAGATGAATCTCTTATCCAGTATGACTTAGATAATTATAATAATTATTTATTTTACTGGTTAAATTATGTAAAAAATAACGAAAATAATCAATATCTTCTAATTGAATTCAACAATATTATCAAAGATGAAAAAAAAACTTTTTTAAAAATATTAAACTTTCTTAATTATGAAATATTAGAAGAAAAAAAAATAAATCATATATTAAGAGTAAACTCAAAAGAATTTGCATTAGAAAATTTAGGTACAAAATTTATGGGAACAAGGTTTACTGATAACAAAAAAAAAGAAAATATAAAAAAAAAAATATTTGAATTTTCAAGCAAATATCTAGAAAAAAATAAAATTAATGAAAATTATATTAAGTTAAAAAACTCAATATAAATATAATCAGTTAATTCTATTAAATAAACTTATTTAATTTTGATATTAATTCATTTGATATGTTATTAAGAGATCTATCAAAATTATTTTCAATTGTAATATGAGGTTTTTTTGGAATATCAGGCTTAATATCAAGTCCTACAACATTTTTTTCTTCTAGGTAAAGTTTATTTTTCTTACCAAATTGAATTATCTTCTTTACATCGGTTTTGATATAAACATAAATAATATTTTTAATATTTGATTTCCATAAGTTATAAATTTTTTTATTCAGGCAAATATTATTGTACAAAACATTCATGTTATGTTCCAAGAGATAATTTAAAATATGCAATACTGGTATTGCACTTTTAGTACGGTCCTTTTTTTTATATCCAAAATTAAAACCTAATTGTTTTAAAAATTTTCTAACTCTGTCACCATCTAATAGAGCTGTTTTTCCAATTTTTTTCTCAATTTTTTTATGTATCATCTTTGATAATGTTGACTTTCCAGACCCGGACAGTCCAAAGATAATTATACAAAAAAATTTATTTTTTTTCATAATTTAGAAATACGTTAAATCTAGACTTACTACTTTCTTGTTTAATTAATGTTTGATTTGATATTGATATATTTAATTTATTTGAAGATGCATAGTTATAAAAAAATTTTTTTTCATAAAATTTATGTTTTGAATTTTGATAAGTTTTTTTGAAGTCAGCTAAACCTATTTTTCTTATTGCCGATTTTCGCCATAATGAGTATCTTTTTTTATCAGGAACATCTAATATTATAATTTTTGTATTAAAATGTGATATTTTTATTATTTCATCTAAAACTTGTTTTGCATACTTCAAATTACCAAAATATTGAAAAACAGAATTTGCAAAAATAAAATCAAATTTTTTATTTTTTATTTGCGATAAATTATTTGCCTGTCCTACAAAAAAGTTATTTTTTTTAAAAAATTTTTTTGCAATTCTGATTAATTCTTTACTGTAATCTATGCCAAAACATTTAATTTTTTTTTTGGAAAAAAAATATAAAAAAGCTCCACAACCACAACCAATTTCTAAAACAGACTGATTTTGTTGAATATTGTATTTTTTAATGAAATAATTTGTATATTTTTTCCATTTATTTAAATTGATTTCAGAAGTAGGACTAGAATAACCGTCAAGTTTTAATAAATCATAAAGATTTTTAGGCTTAACTTGTTTTGCGTTTTTATTGAAGATATTTTTCCAACTTTTATTTGTCATATTTTAGGTTTAAATATTTGTTAACTAACTATCATGAAAAAGAAAATTATTATAGAAATAATTGGCATGCTTAAAACAATTTGATATAAGAAAAATTACTTAAGTATACGTTATGGTTTGTAAATATATTTTAACATAAATTAATGAAAAAAAAGAGAATTTTGGTAGATATGTCAGCTTCTATAATTCATCATGGGCATATAAGACTTTTAAAAAAAGCAAAAAGGTATGGAAAGGTAATAGTTGGTTTAACAATTGATAATGAAATTAAAAAATATAAAGGTTTTATTCCAGAATTAAATTTTTTACAAAGAAGAGAAATTTTGAAAGAGTTAAGATGTGTAGATGAAGTAATAGCATCAAAATGGATAATCACTCAAAGTTTTCTTGATAAAAACAAAATCGATATTATTATTAGTGGAGCTGATTATAGTTCAAGAAAATTTACAACTAAATCAATTATTTTTCCAAGAACTAAAGGAATAAGTAGCTCAAAAATTAGAAAAAGGTTTTTTAAAAAGTAATTTATGAAAAAAGTATATATTGCATTATCTGCTGACGTTATACATCATGGACATATTAACCTTATAAATAATGCTAAGAAATATGGGTCATTAATTGTTGGATTGCTTACAGATAAAGCTATAGCTTCATTTAAAAGAATGCCTTTATTGAATTATCAACAAAGAAAAAAAATTTTAGAAAATATAAATGGAGTTAATAAAATTGTGCCACAAAATGAATGGGAATATTCAGAAAACTTGATAAAGATTCGGCCAGATATTATGGTTCATGGTGATGATTGGAAGTTTGGACCTGATAGAATATTAAGAGACAAAACAATTAAAACACTTAATAAAATTAATGCTAAATTAATTGAAATTCCTTATACGAAAGATGTTTCAAGTTCAGCAATGCAGCAAAGAATTTATGAGCAAGGGATTAGCCCTTATAATAGACAACGCTTGTTAAAAAGACTTATTGATACAAAAGGATTTGTAAGAATACTAGAAACTCACAGTCCATTATCTGCAATAATTGCAGAAAAAACTTTCTATAAGAATAGGATTGGAAAAAAAATTGAATTTGATGGTTTTTGGTCAAGTTCTTTGACAGACTCTACTCTCAGAGGTCAACCAGATATTGAGGTGTTAGACATAAATGAAAGATTAAAAAATATTAACAGTATTTTTGATGTAACAACAAAGCCTATGATAGTAGATATAGATACTGGAGGAAAGAATGAACATTTTCAAATAAATATTAAAACAATTGACAGAAATGGAATCTCAGCTGTAATCATGGAAGATAAAAAAGGTTTAAAAAAGAATTCTTTATTCGGTTTATCTGTAAAACAACAACAGGAAAATCCACTTCTTTTTAAAAAGAAAATTGAGTTAGGCAAAAGAAATAGCTCAAATAATTTGATGATAATAGCCAGAATTGAGAGCCTAATTTTTGATAAGCCAATTAAGGATGCACTTAATAGAGCAGATAAATATTTGCAAGGAGGTGCTGACGGAATAATGATACACAGCAAAGATAAAGATCCTAAGAAAATTTTTAAATTTATTAAAATGTTTAGAAAAAAATTTTTAACTACCCCTTTAGTCGTAGTACCTTCAAGCTATAATCATGTAAAAGAAAACACTTTTTTAGATCTAGGTGTTAATGTTGTAATATATGCAAATCATCTATTGAGAGCTTCTTATCCGGCTATGAGAAATACGGCTATGAGTATTCTAAAGAATTCTAGGTCTTTAGAGTCAGATAGATCTTTATTAAGTATAAAAGAAATTTTAGAACTTATTCCTGGAACAAAATAAAAAGAATGATCAATTCAAAAGAATTTGTGAAAACGTTAAGAAAAAATGATATTTTGTTTGCGTCTGGGATACCAGACTCAATGACTAAAGATTTATGTTTTGAAATAGAAAAACAATATAACAATAATCATGTGAGATGTGCAAATGAAGGATCTGCGATTGCAGAGGCAATTGGCTTTTACCTAAAGAAAAAAAAATTACCATTAGTGTATATGCAAAATTCTGGGTTAGGCAATGCTATTAATCCGATTATTTCTTTAGCACATAAAAAAATTTTTAATATACCTTTATTTTTAATAATTGGGTGGAGAGGTGAATTAGGAAAAGATATAAAAGATGAACCGCAACATATAAAACAAGGGGAAGTAACAAAAAATTTCCTAAATAATTTAGATATCATCTATGAAATAATTGATGCAAAATCAGATTTTAAAAAAAAAATTTTAAAACTAAAAAAAATTTCTTTAAAAAAAAAAAGGATAGTTGCATTATTAATTCGAAAAAATTCGTTTGAAAATAAAAAAAATTACAAAACCCAAAAAGAAAAGCTACCAACTAGAGAACAAGCATTAAAATGTTTAGTTAATGAAATTCCAAAAAATTCTATTGTGGTATCGACTACTGGAATTTTATCTAGAGAACTTCATGAAATAAATAATTATATGAAAAAAATTAATAATTTCATGTGCGTTGGAGGAATGGGTCACGCATCATCAATTGCGTCTGGAATTGCAAAAAATACAAAAAAAAAAGTTTTTTGTTTTGATGGTGATGGAGCATTTACTATGCATCTTGGCTCTTTGACCACTACATCAAAAAACAAAAATCTTGTACATGTAGTTTTTAATAATGGAAGTCACGAATCAGTAGGTGGACAAAAAACGAGCTCAAATGGTTTAAAATTATTTAAAATTGCCTCTACACTAGGATACAATTATCATTTTAGATGTACAAAAATTGATGACGTTAAAAAATTGATTAAACTTGCTTTAAAAAAAATAAAAGTTACTTTTTAGAAATTTTAATTCAAAATGGTCACAGAAAAAATATTTCGAGACCAAGTAAAAATATGAAATTGTTAGTAAATAAATTTATGAGCAAAATATAGATGTCAAAAAATTTGGAAAAATTTATTCAGAAAAAAAATAAAGAAAAAAAATTATTTACACCTGGCCCTGCGAGCCTATTAAAAGAAAATATTTCATCTATACAACCTTGTTTTGGTAGAGGAGATAAAAATTATGAAAAAATGGAAAATCATGTGTTGGAAAATATAAAAAAAATTTCTGGTCACAAGTATATTGCTCGTATGCAAGGAGCTGCAAGTTTAGCTTTAGAAGTAATGATTAATAATTTCTTATTTGGTAAAATATTGATTATTAAAACTGGTGTTTACTCAGATAGATTATATAACATGAGTAAAGCAAGCAAAAGGCTCTACAAAAATATAAAAAAAATTCAGTATATAGATTATAAATTTTTAGATGAAGTGAACTCGAATTTTGACTGGATAATGGGATGTCCAGTAGAGACCAGCATTGGGTTCAAGATACCAATTCAAAAATTAAAAATTTTAAAAAAAAGATGCAAATCAAAGTTAGCGTTAGACGCAACAGCGTCTATTGGTCTGGAAGAAGATCATGAATATTCAGATGTTTCAGCGTTTAGTTCTTGCAAAGGGTTGTTTGGCTTAACAGGAGCATCATTTGTTGTTTTTAACAGCAATGCTCAAAATGAAATTTTACAATTTAATTTAGACATTCAGACTCATTTACAAAAAAAAATGACTGGACCATATCATGCGATCTGTTCGTTGAATGATGTTTTGAAAAATTATGATGATTTTAAATATTCAGTTTTAGTTAATAAAAAATATTGTTTAAAAAAAATGAAAGATAAATTAAAATATAAAATAGAAAATCAGCCGAATTTATGCACTTTAATTGATGCCACAATTAAGAAAAAAAATAGAAAGGTTATTTTATATCAAAGTAGAGGTGATATTTCAGGTTCAATAATTTGTCACTTAGGCGAGGTGCATTTGAAAAAAAAATCCAAGGGAAAAATTTTAGATAGCATATATTATTGAATTTTTTTTTTTAGGATTTCATAAAAACTCCTAATTAAATTAATTTTGAATTTTGGTTTTACTTGAAATAATATTTTTTTTTTTTCACAATAATTTTCTAAAAAAAGATTAAAGTTTGATGCGCTCTTATCAATTGATGAAAAATGATACTGTTTTTTTTTTATAGAATTTAATTTAAGTCTATTCAAATTTTTAAAACATTGGTCAATTGAAAAACTTAAATTTTTCTTATTAGTTATTTTTGAAATTGATTTGTCTAATTTAACTTTTCTTGGTTTGTTTTTATTGTTAGTTCTCATAGGCCAATCACTACAAACTAAAGTGGGCAAATTAAATAATAAAGCTTCATACATCACACTTGACTCATCAGTAATCAATAAATCTACTTTTGAATAGTACTCCATAATATTTTTTTTTGGATTAATAATTTTTATGTTTTTTTTCAATATATTTTTAGATTTAATGTTTGCGATAGATATATTTTGTTTTATATCCTTAAATTTAATTTTTCCATCTAAGTCGTCCCAAGGTAAATGTTTGACAAATAAATTATAATTTTTATTTTTAATTGCATTAACAACATCTAATTGTTTTTGGTCAGTTTCAAAACAAGGTGCATAAAGTATTGTAGGTTTCTCTATTTTTTTTTTATTCTGATTAAGTTTAATTTGTTGCGATTTTGGCCAACCTATCTTTAATATTGCTATTTTTGGTCTAGAATAAATAAACCAAGAAGAATTTTTCCACATCTTGATCCAATTATTACCTGGTAGTATTCCAAAATCAAATTTACTCCAATTTTCTTTTAACCAAAAATTTGGCCAAAATAATTTTCCCTGATCCATTCCACCTAAAGTTATAATAGATATATTTGCATTTATTTGATGTAACTTATCAGCATCATGGGCATAAACACCTATATCAACTTTTTTTTTAAAATTCTGAGAAAAAGAAGTGGTAAATTTTTTTTTATTTATATATTTTTTTATAGACTCCAATAACTGTTTTTGTGGTGTGTCATTATAGAAAAAAACTATTTTTCTTCTCATTTATTTAAATTATCAATAGGACTATTTAAACATTTTATAGTTAGATTTGAACCATTCATGTGTCTTACTCAGTGCTAAATTAAAATTTGTAAATCTTTTAAAACTTATTTTTTTTTTAATCTTATTATTATTTCCGTGTGTCTTGTATACGTCAGCTTTTTGAAAACCAAGTTTTTTTATTTTTACTATTGGAGTGTCAGGAATAAGCAATTTAATTACTTTTTTGAGATGAATTGGTTTGTTAGAGCAAATATTATAAATATCAGGGCCTGTAATTTTTTTTTTTCTTAATTTAATAATTAGGTTAGTAACATCATTTATATAAGTAAAATCTCTTATATGATCACCGTAATTATTTAGATAAAAAATTTTCTTATTATATGCAGCATTTAAGTATTTGATCAAAAACATATCTGGTCGTCCCCATTCGCCAAAGACTGTAAAGAATCTCAAACCAACCGACTTAAATTTATAATCATCAAAAAATCTTTTAGCTATATCTTCATTTAATTTCTTTGTCATACCATAAAAGTTTTTAGGATAAAGTTTTTCATTTTCTGACAGTGGAAATCTTTTAGAATCTCCATATACAGAACTGGATGATGCAAAAAAAAATTTCTTAACATTACTTTTTTTTGATAATTCAATTAAATTTAAAAAACCTGTAATATTTGAATCAATATATGCGTGAGGGTTTTTTTCAGAATATCTAACACCTGCTTGAGCAGCAAAATTATAAACTTCTTTAAACTTATATTTTTTGAATAGTTTCTCCAATTTTAATTTATTTTTTAAATCTATTTTAAAAAATTTTATATTTTTAAAATTTTTTAACCTTTTCAGTCTATTGAATTTTATTTTTTTTGAGTAGTAACTATTTATGTTATCTATTGAGATAATTTTAGTGTTTTTGAATTTTTTTGCAAAATCTATACAAAAATTATTTCCAATAAATCCGGCAGACCCAGTAATCAAAATAGTCATTGTTAAATATTTAATTTTATATATAAACAATTTTCTTTTGTGTCTATTAAAAAAGTAAAAATATGGATAAAACTATTTTACCTTGCGTGATTGGTTTAGGATATGTTGGCCTTCCCGTTTTTACCAGATTGAACAAAGTTTATAAAACCGTTGGTTATGACGTCAATGCTGAAAGAATTACTTCGCTAAAAAAAAAAATTGATTTAAATAATGAAATAAAAAAAAAAGATTTAAAACTTGCAAATAAATCAGTCATAACAAAAAATAAGAGTCACTTAAAAAGTTGCAATTTCTATATTGTTACTGTTCCTACTCCGCTTATAAATAAAAAGATACCTGACTTAAGATTTCTTCAAAACGCAATAAAATTAATTTCAAAATTTTTAAATAAAGACGATTTTATCGTAATTGAGTCCACAGTTTACCCTGGGGTAACAAAACTATATGCAAAACAAATTTTGGAAAGAAACTCTGGTTTAAAATTAAACAAGGATTTTTTTATTGGATATAGTCCAGAGAGAATTAATCCTGGTGATAAAAGGCATAAAGTACAAAATATAAAAAAAATTTTAGCAATCGAAACAAATTCAAAAAAAGCTTTTAAAAGATTTACAAATGTTTACTCCAAAATAACAAAAAAAATTATAATCTCTAATAGTATAGAGGATGCTGAAACAGCAAAGGTGATAGAAAATATACAAAGAGATCTAAATATCGCATTAATGAATGATATATTCCTTTTTTCAAATAAGATGGGCCTTAACTTTAAAAATGTAGTTAGACTTGCAAGATCCAAGTGGAATTTTTTAAAATTCAATCCTGGGCTGGTAGGAGGTCATTGTTTACCTGTTGATCCTTACTATTTGAGTCATTTAGCCAAAAAAAAGAAGATTAAATTAGAAACTGTTCTTGCTGGCAGGTCTGTCAATGAAAAAATGAAAAAGGTAATTTATGAAATGATTGTAAAAAAAATATCATACATTAGAAAGTTAAAAAAAAATTGCAAAACTCTAATTGTCGGGGTCACATACAAAGATAATGTACCTGATCTTAGAAATTCTTACCCTCTATCAATTTACCTTAAACTTAAAAAAAGATTTAGCAAGGTTTTTGCCTATGATTATATATGTGCAACAAAAGACCAGAAAAGATTTAATATTTTAAATAAGGTTAACTCAATTAATAAGTTCGACTTAATCGTCTTTTTAGTTAAACATAATAAAAATTTACAAATATTGAAGCTAGCAAAAAAAAATAATGTTAAAGTTTTAGATCCTTTCAATTTTTATTAAAATATAAAAAAAATTATTATATTAATGAGCTATAAAACAATTGAGATCTTCGGAGTACCTGGGGTTGGTAAAACTACTTTCGAAATAAAATTAAAAAAATATTTGAAATTAAAAAATAAAATAGTTTTAAATAAAAGAGAAATAATAACCAAGTATGCATTCGTTAATTTACAAATTAATATTTTAGACTACATCAGCTTAGTTTATTTTGGGGTTATCGAAAAATTTAAAAATAAAGCAAGTAATAATTTGAAAAATAAAATTGCCAACAAGAATTTGAAAAAAAATGTGAAGTTACAAAATCCTGTTTCAAATTTCTTAAGAGATAGATATGTAAAAATTTGTAAAAAATTATTTATAAAATATTTTGAGAATAATCTAAAAAATAAAAAAATTATTGATAATTTAATTGATAAAATTGAACCTGAAAACAAAAAGTTGTTTTCATTTTGGATGCATGAAATATTTGCTGCATATTATCTATTTACCAAAAATAAAAAAGATATTATTTATCTATCCGATGAAGGATTTAATCAAAGATACTTTTTAATTCTACTTTCAAAAGTAAAAAAAAAAATTTCTTTTTTAAGAAAAATCTATAAAATTTGCCCAAAACCTGATTTATGTATATATTTAACTAGAAGTAAAAAAGTAATTAAGAAAGTACACAAACAAAGAAGTTTGGATAAATCCGGATTAGTCTTAGGACAGAGTCAAATAGATGAATTCGTTAAATTTGAAAAATATATATATAAACAATTTAAAAATGATATCAGATATATCAAATTAGATAATTCAAAAAAAATCGATCTCAAAAAAGTTCTAAAATGAAATTATATTTTTTTAATTTGAAATGAATTTAAAAAATTTTTATAAAAGCTATTGTTATAACCCAAGGAAAGACTATTTCATTTATAAAATGTTTTCTAAAAAAATTGATTACTTATTCTCTTGAATTATTTTTTCATACAACAATTTATATTGCTCTGAAACAATTTTATAATCATATTCATTTTGAATTTTATCCTTAATATTACTTGAAAAATTCTTAAGACTATCTTCATCTAACATTTGATTTATACATTTTGCTAAATTTTCATGTGAGAAATCGTCTGCCAGTAAGCCATTTTTTTCATGATCAATAATGTCTTCTATGCCCGTATTGCTAAATCCAACTGTTGGAAGTCCGCATGCCCCTGCTTCAATTACTACTTGACCAAAAGCCTCTGTTCTACTGGGAACTATCGCAAAGTCACAAGCAGAATATATAATTTTTAGTGGAAGTGGATTTCCCCCAAAAATGTTATTAAAAGTAATATATTCGTAATCATTAGGATCAATATATTTACCAATTCCTTCGCTATTACCGATCACAACTAAACAAAAATCTTTACTATTTACTTTTGATTTGTCCAAGGCTTTTGCAAATAAGTCAAATCCTTTTCTATAATCTTGAACTCCACTGAAAGAACTAAATAAAATATATTTCTTATTTTTTTCAAAATTTAGTATTTGTTTACAATAGGATTTATCTAATTTAATCCATTCCTCAGTATTAATAGTATTTGGGATATAGCTCGAGGGATTGTTTGAAAATATTTTACTATTTTTCCCTTTTTCCATAAGCCATTTACTTACATAAACAATATGAAAGTTATTACTAAAACTTTTTTTTTTCCTGTTTAAAAGCCAATTATTTATAAAATTACTTTTACTTTTATTATTTTTTTCGTAATAGCTTGAAGAAGTATAATGCCCGCTTCCAATGAATGGCCACATATCATGCGCTGTCCAAACTAATGGTTTATTAATTTTGCCGATTTCTTCAATTGAGATCATCTCGTCACATATCCAATGCAAATTTACAATATCGGATGTATGAAAATTTATATAATTATGAATTTTTGAATTAAAAAAGTTAATACTATCTTTATAAATATTTTCTGAATTAAAAAATTCTTTGATTTTAATTGAATAATATTTTTTTAATTTATGATTCAAAAGTGATAAATCTTGTTTAAATTTACTATTCTTATATTTTTTTTTAAAATATTGATCATTAGTCAATAATTCTGAAGTAGTATTATTTTTGTTTAAAGACTCAATTAGTCGACTACACGCGATTGCGGCGCCACCTTTTTTATTAGAATAATTTAAATGTAAAGTTCTCATTATTACTTTTTAAAAAACAATTTAATCGTTTCGAAAAATGTTTTATAACTATTTTTTGTTAATCTTAAAATTAAAATACTTATTACAATTAATATATTTTGATTATTATGGAGTCTAATCAATGTCTCTTCCCATATATGTTGAAAAACGCTATATTTTGAGGAAAAACCACCACTCTCAAAAACTCCTATTATCTCACTTTTCTTTGTTGAGACACCTTTATACTTATTTGTTTTTATCAATCTCCAAAAAAAATCATAATCAGATGAACAAGGAAATTTTAAACTATAAATGCCAATTTTGTCATGTACTTCTTTTTTTACAAAAAAACCACTTGAGTGCGCTGGGTAAAAATTAAATGTCCAGAGCATCTTATTTGGCTCATATTTATAAAGCACCTTCTTTTTTAGGACTGCTCCAAACACAAAAGATACATTGTTTTTTTCAAAATATTTTTTAATGATACTCAAAGAATGAGCTGAATAGTAACGATCACCAGAATTAAGTGTATTAATATATTCTCCATTTGATAGTTTTAAACCTTTATTGATGGCATCGTAAATGCCCTTATCTTTTTCTGATATCCATTTAGAAATACATTTTTCTTTTTTGATTATTTCCAACGTACCATCCGTAGAACCTCCATCAATTACTATATGTTCGTAACTTTTAAAACTTTGTTTTTTTATACTTTCAATTGTCTCTAACAATCCACTTTTATTATTTAAAACAGGTGTAATAATTGAGAAAATGGGAGATCTTAATTTATCCATATTTTATTTTTATATTCTTTAATGTGATAATTTTTAATATATAAATAAAAAAAACCAATGAAAAACAAAATACATATATATTATTGGTCACCTTTTATCTCAAAAGTTGCAACTGTTAACGCAGTATTAGGGTCCGTTAAGACACTTAAGACATATTCAAATCAAAAATATGAGCCTCATATCATAAATGCAGCAGGAGAATGGAATAAACATAAAAAAGAATTAAATGAAAACGGTATTAATATAATTAAACTTACTGATTCAAAAATAATCGAAAATACAAATTATACAGGTTTTTTTAAAAGTAGATTAATATATTTATATTTATTTCTCATTTTGTTAGTACCTTTGCTGAGATTATTGAAAAAGAATCCTCCGGACTATTTTATTATTCACTTAATAACCCCATTACCACTTTTAATTAATTATTTTTTTAATATAAAAACAAAAACTATTTTAAGAATTTCTGGTTTACCAAAACTTAATATTATTAGGAAATTCTTTTGGAAAAAAACTTTAAAGAATATTTTCCATATCACCTGTCCAACTAAAGCAACAACTTCTTATATTCGAGAACTCAAAATAGTTAGTCCTGAGAAGGTTTCGACTTTATATGATCCAATATTAAACACTAGAATAATAAACAAAAAAAAATGGGAAAGGTCTTCTTTTAAACTCAACAATTTTTATATAGCTATCGGAAGGTTAACAAAACAAAAAAACTTTAAATTTTTAATTGATGTTTTTTCAGAATTTATAAAATCTTCAAATAATAATTTGATAATTATTGGCGAAGGTGAGGAAAAAAGAAGTTTACAAAAATTAATTGAAAAAAAGAATTTAAAGGATAGGATAATTTTAGTTGGTTTCAAAAACAACGTCTTTAAATATTTGAAAAAAAGCAAATGTTTTATTTTATCCTCACTGTGGGAAGACCCAGGTTTTGTATTGGTTGAGTCAGCATATATGAACATACCAATAATTTCTAGTGACTGTGATAACGGACCAAAAGAAATACTTGCCCACGGTAAAAGTGGTATTTTGTTTAAATCTAACGATAAAGTCAGTTTATTAAATGCTCTTCTAAAATTTGAAAATATGGATAACAAAGATATCAATGAAAAATTACTTAATTGCAAAAAAGGTATAAAAGCTTTTACTTATTTTAATCATTTCAAAAGTCTTGAAAAAATATTGGAATACTAAAAATGAATTCACTAACTTTAAATAGAAATCTTGCAGAGCATTTAAGTAAAAATGGGTAATATTAAAAAAAATATTCCGAAAATATTATTTTCTATTTTACCTATTTCAATTATTGTTGGTTCGGGCGCTTCCCTAATTAATAATGTATTATTTGGCTTGTGTTTTATTTTAATTTATTTTTATAAAAACAATATTAAAATTAATGACTTTAAACCAGTTCTCCTTTTAATAATTCTTAATTTTTATCTTATATTCAACTCTTTAATCTCAATTGATATGATGTCAGGAATTTTTAGAAACTTCGGTTTTGTACGTTTTATTTTATTTTTTGTAATGGTAAATTATCTTTTTTCAATAAGCGAAAAAAATTTAGATATTTTGAAAATTTGGATGACTGTTTTTTTTATAGTTTTAGTTGACATTTATATTGAAAGATTTACCGGAAGTAACATTTTCGGCTTTGGAAAAATTGATGAAATTTATGGTGATAGAGTTATTAGTTTTTTTCGAAATGAACCAATCGCTGGATCATTTATTTGTGGATTTTGTTTCATAATCTTTGGCTATATTTTAAATTTTTTTAAATCAAAAAAAAGTTATAAAGCACTAGGATTTCTTATTATTTTATTTTGTTTAATAGGAATAATGCTGACTGGTGAAAGATCAAATAGTTTAAAGGCTTTAATAGGTATAATAATTTTTATATCTATGATTGATTACATAAAATTTAGACAAAAAATTTTAATTTTTACGTCAATTTTTGCAATTTTCTTTTTTGCAATTAACTTTTCCGATTATCTTAAGTTAAGATACATAGATCAAATTTATAGTAAGATTAAATTAAAGGATGAGAGAAAAGAGTTTTTTGATAGTAATATATATATAACCCTTTACAAGTCTGGTTTTTATGTTTTTAAAAATAATCCTTGGTTTGGTGTAGGAAATAAGAATTATAGAATTGAAACATGTGATCCAAAAAAAAATTCAATCCAAAAGGAGTATCGGTGCCTAACTCATCCACATCAAGTTTATATTGAGATGTTATCTGAGCACGGAATTATTGGAACGATAATTATAATGTCTATATTTTTTTACCTTGCTTTTCGCATTATCAGAAAAGTAATTGATAGTAAAAATTATGTTCAAGTAGGTTGTCTTGTTTTTTTATTGATTAATTTTATACCAGTGTTGCCCAGTGGTGCTTTTTTTAATAATTATAGTTTAACTTTATTTATGATAAATTTTTCATTAATGTATGCAGTAAATAAAGAAACAAATATTTTTTCAAAAAAAAAATGATAAGAATAATTAAATTTTATTTCGGGCCGTTAGCTCAATAGTAGAGTACTGCATTGACATTGCAGGGGTAGTTGGAGCGTAACCAACACGGCCCACCAACCAATTAAATATTCTTGCCGTACAAATTTATCTGTTGTAGAAACTTATTGTTTTAATAGATCTATTAAAAAAATTAAAGACTGAATATTTTAAATAAAATTTTATGAACAAAACTTTAGTAGTTGTTTTTTGTTACAATGTTGAGAAAAATATAAATAAAATTTTAATTAAGATTAAAAAGTATTCATTAAATAACAAAAGAGATTTTTTATTTATTGATGATTGTTCAACTGATAATACAAGCAAAATACTTAAATATAGTAAAATAAAGAATTCTAAAATAATTAGAAATAAAAATAATCAAGGATTTGGACTCAATTACAAATTCAGTATTAAGTATTCAATTAGCAAAAAGTATAAAAAAATAATATTTCTCCACGGTGATGATCAATATCCAGCTCAAAAAGTGCCTTATATAGAAAAAAAATTAGATTATTCGGATCTCTGTTATGGTTCAAGAAATCTTAATAATAAAAGTATGAAAAAAAATATGCCAGTTTTAAGGTATGTGGCAAATATAATATTAACTAAATATATTAATTTTCTATTAAATAATTACTCAACCGAGTATTTTAGTGGATTTAGAGGTCTTAAAGTTGAAAGTTTAAAAGATTTAAAACTTAAAAAATTTGCAAATAGCTGGATTATAGAACAGCAAATACATTTTTATTTTATTAATAAAAAAAAGAAAATTACAGAAATTCAAATTCCCACAGTTTATAATCAAACTCAAGAGTCAAAAATTCCACCATTTAGTTATGTATTTTCTGTAATAATAAATACAATTAAATTTGCAATTCGATCTTAAAATTCTCTTTTTGCGTATTTTTTAAACATCTTTAATCCTTCAACAACTTTAATTGAAGGTATGTAATTAAATTCATTTTTTAAGTTTGATATATCGGGACATCTTCTAAGAGGTTCGTTTGAAGGGTAATTTTTTGGATATGCTATATTCTTAATTTTAATTGATTTTTCACCCATAACTTTTTTTATTTTTTTTGCTAGTTTATAGGCGCTTATTTCTTCATCAGAATTACCAATATTATAAACAAATTTTTTTCCTAAAAAACACACATTTATAATTTGAGGAATGGCATCTATTATATGACAATATGTTCTAGTTTGATTACCATTGGAGAAAGGAAATATTTTTTTCCTTTTTATGGCAGTGTAAAAAAATTGTGGTATTACTCTTTTATCATTTTTTTTCATTCCGTTTCCATAAAAATTAAATGGTCGTATTATTTTGCAATTTAATTTAAATAGATTTTTATAAATATATGTATAAGTTTCTCCAGCTCTTTTACTTTCATCATAACAAGATCTATCACTTACACTTGAAACCCTTCCTTCATAACTTTCCTTAGTGGGAATATTTTTTATATCTGGGTTTCCATAAATTTCACTTGAACTGAAAAAAACAAATTTGCTCCTTTTATTTCGTGAAAATTCTAAAAAAACTTTACACAATTCGCTATTTAAATAAAATGTTTCCAGGGGCTTTAATTTATAAAAGACAGGGGAAGGAATTCCTGCCAAATGTATTACTAAGTCAATAGGTCTATTTAAATTAAATTTATTTAATTTAAAAAGATCTTTTTTATAAAAATAAAAATTTTTTTTATTAGTATTTTCAAATAACTTGGGTTCGAAAATATCCAAGCCATAAATTTTTAATTTATTATTGAACTTATTATTTAATAAGGTATTTATTAAATAATTCCCAATAAATCCGGAACATCCAGTAATCAAAATATTTTTAATCTTCTTTTTTTTTAAAGCTGAAAAGTTTATTTTTTTACAAATTATATCTAAAGATTCTTGATCCATTTACTTGTATATTTTAAATTTTGGAAGCATTAAAACATACTTAGTTTTTTTAGGTAGGTTCCTAGCTTTCCACTTGTTTTTTATTTCCTTAAATAAATGCCATGCAAATATGATTATTATATCAGGTTTGTTTTTTTTTAAAATTTTACTATCTACAATTTTGATATTTGTTCCAGCAATATAGTTATTTAATTTTAATGATGTTGGTTGTTCTGCTATGTACTTAATCTTGTCTTTTAAGAATGAAAAGTAGTTAAGTATTACTGAAGCTCTTGCTGGAAAAGCCTTGCCAATTATTGATAGATTAGAATTTTTATTTAAAAAATTCTGCAAATCCTTTTTAGCTTTTTCTATTTTCATTTTAAAACTAAAATATGTATTTAATTTATCTAGTTTTGATTTTTTTTCTTTATCAAGAATTTGCTTTACATTATTTGAAATTTTAAACTTTTTTTTTCCAAAATGTGCTTGTATATTACCATTATATCTTTCAGTAGTATAAGCATCTATTATGTTTAATTTGTAATATTTCATTAATTTTATCAAACTTTTTAGTGAGTATGTTCTCAAATGCTCATGGTAAAAACTGTCAAATTGAACCTTTTCAATTATATCTTTTAAATAATGATTTTCTAAAACAAAGGTTCCATCATTTGAAAGAAGAATGTTTATTGCTTGAATAAATTCTTTTAGCTCACCTGTATGTGCAAAAACATTTGTTGTGGTAATTAATTTTGCTTTCCCATATTTTCTTAATATTTTATGAGCAGACTTTGTATTAAAAAAATCTTGATAGGTTCTTATTCCCCCTTTTTTGGCATAAAAAATTGTATTGGTTGGCTCAACGCCAAGAACATTTTTATACCCCAATTTTTTGAATGATTTCAATAAAGTTCCATCGCTACAACCAACATCTATTATGAGATCATTTTTTTTTAATTTGTATAAATTAGCTAATTTTTTTGCTAAATCGAATAAATTTTTTTCAACTGTTTTTGATATACCTGGAATATAATGATAATTTTTATTATATAATTTCTTATCACCAACAATAAAATTATTTTGCAAAAGTCTACAGGATTTACATAAATATATTTTAATAGGATAAATTGTTGCAGGAGTGTTTTTGTTTTTTTCAATTAATAAATCATCTGCCAAAGGTTGAAAACCAAGATCAATTATAAGATGAATATTCTTTGAATTACATATTTGACAAAAATCTATAAAACCTTCTTTAAAAGTGTGTATCATTTAAGTTTTTTATTTATATGCTCAATTACTTTAAAAGTTTTATAAGTTAGAAATTTATTTCTAGCAACATGATTTTTTGAAAAGAAATAGTTTAAGTTTGAATATATTTCACCTAATGTATTTATTCTAGAGTCGTTTCGTGAAGTTTTTTCTTTAGTAAAAATTTTCTTATTATTCACAAAAATTTTAAAATTAGAAAGCCACTTTGTTGTTTCATTTTCTATCGACAAATTTTTTTTATTGAGGTAAGTTTTTAAAAAGTGTCTACTTTTACTTGATTTATTACTAATAATTATTTCTGAATAATTTTTATTTAAACTAAAAATCAGTTCTAGATGAATTAAAATTTTGTTGTAAAAAACTTTTTTTTTGATTTTTTTAAATTTTACATTTTTGAAAATATTTAAGATATTAAATATAGCGTGAGGTAGATAGTAGTTAACCAGTCCTCCACCAAGTTCTCCTTTTATTTTCCAAGTTTTTTTTTTATTTACAAAATAGGCTTGTTTGAATAACCATTGATATTTAAAAAACTTAATTTTTTTATTAAGTTTATTCACTTTATTTTTATAAAGTATCCAATCACTATTAAATGAAAATATAAAATTAGTTAATATCAAAACTTTCTTTGGAAATTTTTTAATTAACTTAATTGAGGTCTTTAAAAGAGGTTTTTCTAAGAATAGTAGTTTAGGGAAAATATTTTTTTTAAATATGTAATTTAAAACGTCGTTTTGAACCCTCGGTGTAGTAGCAATCGAAATCATATCAAAATTATTATGGTCAAGTGCTGTCTTAAAGTTTTTATATTTTGAAACCAATTTAAATTTCTTTTTATTATCAATATTTGGACTACATATACCTATTTTTTTAAATTTTTTTGATTTTATTGCAGCCCTACAGTGATTAAATCCAAAATTAGAACCAACTATTAATAAATTCATTTTTTTTAGTTTTGTTATAAAAAAATTTTAGCAAAATATATTTAATCTAATATTAGGTTAGGATAATCGATGTAACTAAATTTTGCACACGGTTTTTCATTTATTTTATTTTTTAAAATTTTGTTTGTATAATTTTTTACATTAAAGTAAAAAATTTTCGAATATTGGCCATTTTCTTGATCTTTAGTTAGAACCCACAGGGGGTATTCCCAGGCATTCCAAGAAGTCTTGCTTCCATCTATTCCAACAATTTTGCAATTAATTTCTTTAATTTTGTTAGAGATATTTTTGTATGTATCATATGTCTTAGAACTGTATGTAAAATAAAGTTTTTCTCTATTACTTTCAAAAAAATAAGGACGTTTGATTACCAACCCTAATTTTGAACTTTTTTCTAAACTAGCTACTAATGGTCTTGTATGATTCATTAACAAATAAGGCAAACTATAGATAAAAAGAATAGTTGAAATTAATAAATAAAACTTAATTGATTTTATTTTATAAAATCCAAAGCTTATGATTGGTGCAGATAATATAAAGAACGCTAGTAATAATCTATTAGCATGAGGATTCCACTTTAGAATAATTGAAAATAATAAAAAAATGAAAATTAAATTAGCGACGTATATTTTAATTGGTACTTTTAAATTACGATTTAAAATTATGATTAAAATTAAAAAGACTATTAATACGAAATGTAAAGTATTTGATGCATAACTTTCATAAAGCGAAAAGAAGGTCCAATATTCTCCACCAAAAGTTGTATTAGGATCTGATACAGATATCTCGAGGTAGTCATGAATTTTATAAACAAAATCCCTAGTTATATTATTAATTCTTGAATTTGGTACCATCAGATTAAATGAAATGTTCCTAACAATATTTGATGACAAAACTTTAATATCAAAATTTTCATTTATGTAACCCTCTTTCTGAAAATCGTGTATCCCGATTGGATTTCCATATAACTCAAAATTTCTCTTATATGGTCCAAAATTTATAAGTAAAATTATTAAGGGAACAATAAATAACATCAGAAAGTGATTTGGTCTTCTCAAAGCAATAAACAAAAGCCATATACAAAAAGGAAATGCAAAAATATAAGCAGTTTGTTTGGTCAATATGGCTAAACCTAATGCAACAGAACAACCAAAAATATATTTTATAGATTTAGTGGCTCTATATCTAAAAACAAAATAAACAAAAATAACAATCCATAACGAGACAACGTAATCTGTTTGAGTACTACTACTCTGCAAAATGCCCATGGGAATAGTTGCACAAAAAAGAGCACTAAACAGTTGTGATTTTTTATTTCCACCAAATTCTCGAGTTATTGAGGAAACACCAATTACACACCCGACCATTGAAAACCATTGAACTAAATTTGCCAAATAATCTCCATTTATTAACAATTGTAAATGAAGTATTACATACTCAGAAAATGGTGATACAAATAGCTGTCGAGGAATTGCAGTTGAATAATATTCAATATTATTATTTTGTATCCAATGCATCACCCTAGACATGTGATAACTGAGAGAGTCTGGCGTATTTGGTGGATAAATTAGTGCTGTAACAAGGGTCGCAATTAATATTATACAAATTAAAACTTGATATAAAAAATTTAAATCATAAATAATGATCTTTTTATTCGAGTTTTTACGAAAATATAATCCTAATGAATTTTTAAATTTGTAGTAGCAAAAAAGAAATAAAATTATCCAACAAGAAAAAATTGAAAACCTGTTTATTAGTCCAAGGAAACTTAAAAATTCAGTAGTAAATACAATAAAAAAACCAAAGGAAATGAAGCCCCATAAAAAAAACTCCCTTACGGATTTTTTACTTTCTACTCCTTTAAGCATATTTTAATAAATACATTAATTTCTATTATTTCTAAACAATTATAAATGAGTTAACATTCTTGATATTTCTTAAAGAAACAAACAAAATAATTTTAAAATATCTATTCTTGTCTAATCCCTAAAAGTGTTATATTACCTAAATCTTAATTAAGGGCCTGTAGCTCAGTTGGTTAGAGCAGTACACTCATAATGTATTGGTCCCAGGTTCGAGTCCTGGCGGGCCCACCAATTTTCAAAAAATTTTCTTAACAAATTTATTTAAAATCATTGAAATTAGATAAAATAGTATTTTTAAACTCATTTTACTTTTACCCTTCATTCTGCTATCAAATTCTATGTTAACATCAATAACATTTACTTTTTGATTTTTGTTGTAAAGCAGATCTAGCAATATTTTATAACCTTTTTTAATCATTTTTTCTTGGGATTTTTCATATAAATTTTTCTTAAACATAAAAAATCCACTCATTGGATCAGAGGTTCTGTTTCCTAACAATAAATTTACAATTAAAATTAGTATCCTAGAGGCAAATAGTCTAAAAAAATTTAGATTATGTTTTTTAATTTTAAATAAATCCCGAGTGCCCACTACTATATCTGGATTGTACTTGTAAAAAATTCGCAAAATTTTTTTTATATCTACAGGCTTATGTTGTAAATCACCGTCCATAACAACAATATTTTTGTGCTTTGCTTTTTTAAAGCCCAATATGCATGATTTTGATAAATCTCTTTCTGATTTTCTAATTAAGTGACGGAAATTTTTTTGTTTAAACTTTTTTAAGATTTTATCTGTTTCATCACTTGAATTATCATCTACTATTATAAGTTCAAATTTTTCTCTTTTTAATTTTTTGAAAATTTCTGGTACAAGTATTTTTAAATTTTTTGCTTCGTTGTATACTGGAATTACAATTGTGAATTTACCCATTTAAATAAAAATTAATGACTAATTTTCAAGGAATTTATTCAGACTTTCAAATAACGCTTCTATACTACCATCGTTATTAGCTATTATAGAATTAAATTCTTCTTTTTGCGTTCGGGCTAAACTTAATCCCTCAATAATCAAATCTCTAATTAAGAGGTTTCCGGGATCTTTGGTGTATACTCTCCAATCTATCTTTACCTCTGGCCTTTCTGATGTTCCAATTAATTTTGAGTAGACAATTGTGTATTTTTCATTTTTTATTTCTTCAGATAAAACTGCTATCTTTGCATCAGAATATCCAACTAAACGGCCTGAAAAACTTTTTAGAAAATAATCTTTGAAAAGTTCCTCGTATTGTTTTTTTTGTTCATCATTAAGTGTTTTCCTATATTTACCCAAAGTGTATAAACCGACTCCTCTAATATCAACTGACTTTTCTCCAATCTTTTTTAATCTTAGAATTTTTTCATCATCTGAAAGTTTACTAGATAAAATTTTAGATGCCTCCATCGATAATGTGCTTATAAACTCAGAAGCGCTTTTTGACCATGAGCTGTTTGTTAAAATAAATAAAATAAATATTGAAAAAAAAATGTTCTTCAAAATTTTCATACTAAATTTTTTTTATTGATTTTCTAAAGTATCCCAATCACCATCTTCCATGGACTCGGTTTTGTCGTTCGAATTGTTAATTTTTTTCTTTCTATCTTGTAGATACAAGCTTCTTACAGTTGCGTACAAATCAACCGAATTTTTTTCCATAGCATCAAATGCCTCTAAATTTTTAGCCCTGAAATCTACACCTGACGTAACTCTAGAAGCCCAATAGTCTGACTCTTTAAATTCCTTAACATACTCCTCATCATCTCGCACAGTAATATTATGCCATACATCTCCTCCATTCATTGCAATGAATGATCCAACGGTATCTCTTACAGTAGTTGGACCTAATACCGGCAAAACTAAATAACAACCTTCTCCAACCCCCATCACTCCAAGCGTTTGTCCAAAATCTTCTTTATCACTTTTTTCAAATCCAAATGAATTAGCTGGATCAAAAATACCTGCTACACCAAGTGTGGTATTGATTATAAGTCTAGCTGTATTATTAGCGGCGGATCCAAAATCACCCTGTAACACGTTATTTGGTATAGTGATTAAATTTGATAAATTATTTAGAGCATTACCAGTTCCTGTTCTTATTGGAGACGGAAGCTTCCTATACCCTTTTGATATAGGTTTAAAAATTACTTTATCTAAACCCATGTTCAAGGCAAATGTAGCCCTATTAAGATTTTCAAAACAGTCCTTAACTTCAACCTCATTACCGTAAGTTTTCTTTACAACTAGTAATTGAATTATGAAAATCGTAAACAGAGTTGTAATTATTCTATTCATTTAAATTCTGTATATTATATCTTAGTGCAAAGTAAATCAGAAATTTGTCAAAAAAACCCTGAGAAATAGGCATAAATGAAAATTTTTAAACAAACTTATTCAATAAATTTTGACGAATTTAAGAGATCAACAAAGGAAATTGTTTACGTTATTTTTCATTATACTGGAATGGTATCTGAAAAAAAAGCAATTGAGAGATTGGCCAATAAAAGCTCAAAGGTAAGTTGCCACTATTTTATCAAAAGAGATGGAACAATTATTAATATGGTTCCTGACAAATTTGTTGCTTGGCATGCGGGCTTGTCATGTTGGAGGAGTCATAAAAATTTAAATAGTAAATCAATTGGTATTGAAATTCAAAACTCTGGCCACAAGAATAAATATGAGAGATTTTCAACAAAACAGATCAAGAGCCTTTTATTATTATCAAAAATTTTAAAAAAAAAATATAACATTAAAAGCAAGAATTTCTTAGGTCATTCTGATATTGCGCCCAATAGAAAAAAAGACCCTGGAGAAAAATTTCCATGGCAATATTTAGCCAGATCTAAAATAGGTATTTGGTATAATTTGCCTAAAAAATATCTAAAATTAAGAAATATTGAAGTTTCAAAAAAAAACAAAAGTCTTTTCAATCTTTATCTTAAAAAAATAGGTTATTGTCACATCAATAAAAATGGCAAATATTCGAAGTCTGTTATTAAAGCTTTTCAAAGAAGATTTAGGTCAAAAATAATTAATGGAAAAATCGATAATGAGTGTTTAGAAATAGCAAAAAACCTTATTAAACGGGGATTAAATTAAGATTGTATAATCTCTAAATTACTGTAAAAAACGAACTGCTAGATAAGTGACTTATCGCTTTAATTTTTAAAGAGGAAAGTCCGGGCTCTACAAAGACACAGTGCCAGTTAACGACTGGCAGGGGAAACCCTAGGGATAGTGCCACAGAAAATAAACCGCCTCATCAAGGCAAGGGTGAAAAGGTGTGGTAAGAGCACACCGGTTATTTGGTAACAGATAACGCATGGAAAACCCCACTGAGAGCAAGACTGAGTAGAGATGACGTTGTGAAAGCTAAAAGCAGTCTTTGGCTAGTCATCAGGGTTAGTTGCTTGAGCCTTAAGGCGACTTAAGGCCTAGATAAATGATAAGTTTAAAAGACAGAACCCGGCTTATAGCTTATCTAGCAAATCATTAAAAAAATTCTGTTTATCTAATGTTCTTTTATTAAAAGAGGCTTAAATTATAGGTATTGACGGTTGTATAAAAAACCCATATATTCCCATAAATACCCAAATGGGTTAATTATGAATTATGTTCTTATCGGCGTACGAAAACAATATAGACAAAAAAGGAAGGGTATCTGTGCCTGCACAATTTAGATCACATTTATCCAGCCTGGGTTTTAATAGCATTATTTGTTTTCCATCTTTTAACCAACAGTGTTTAGAGGCTTGGCCTCAAGATAGAATTGAAAAAATATCAGATGCAATTGATAATTTAAATCCATTTGAAGAAAAAAAGGATTATTTTGCTACCTCAATTTTATCTGAAAGTGTGAATTTAATTTTTGATACAGAGGGTAGGATCTCTTTAACAAAAAAACTCCTTCAACATTCGAAAATTAAAACGAGAATTTTATTTGTTGGTTTAGGCAAGACCTTCCAAATTTGGGAACCAACATTATTTGAAAAATTTAAGGCAAAAGCTATCAAAAAATCAAACTTAAACAGGGCAAGTCTTAAATGGGAAAAAAAAATAAATTAAAAAAGAGGGGGGAATAATGACAATTAATTTTAAAACACCAGAGATAAAAGAGCTTAAACCCAGAATACTGGTTTTAGGTGTAGGTGGCGCCGGAGGAAATGCAATTAACAAAATGATTGAGAGTGGACTTCAAGGAGTTGAATTTGTGGCGGTTAATACTGACGCACAAGATTTAATCCATAGTAAAGCAAAGGCAAAAATACAAATTGGTTTAAATTTAACAAAGGGCCTTGGAGCTGGGGCAAAAATTGATATTGGTCAAGCTGCTGCAGATGAGTCATTAAATGAAATAGTAAATTGTTTGCAAGGAGCAAACATGGTTTTCATAACTGCAGGAATGGGCGGTGGAACAGGAACTGGTTCAGCTCATGTAATTGCTCGAGCTGCAAAGGAACTTAATATCTTAACAGTAGGTGTTGTAACTTTGCCTTTCTTATATGAGGGGTCATCTAAAATGAGAAGAGCTCAACAAGGTCTTGAGGAATTAAGAAAACATGTAGATACGATCATAGTAGTTCCCAATCAAAATTTATTTAAAATTGCAAATGAGCACACAGGTTTTGAAGAAGCATTTGAACTCTCAAATGATGTTCTTTTACAAGGTGTTCAAAGTGTTACAGATTTAATGGTACGTCCCGGTCTAGTAAACCTAGATTATGCTGATGTTGAAACTATCATGAGCTCAATGGGTAAGGCAATGATGGGCACAGGAGAAGCAGAGGGTGAGGGCAGAGCTTTAAAAGCCGCAGAGCAAGCTATGACCAATCCTCTTATTGATGACTATTCTTTGAAAAGTGCAAAAGGCTTACTTATCAATATAACGGCAAAAAAACCTACACTTTTTGAAGTTGACGAGGTTGTTAAAAAAATTACTTCTGAGGTTGATGCAGAGGTTGAATTTATCAAGGGCTGTATAATTGATCCATCATTAGAGGAAAAATTTAGAGTATCTATTGTTGCAACTTCATTAGACGGACAACAACCTGAGTCAAAGTCAGTTATCAATATGGTTCATAGAATTCAGAACCGAAATCCAGGCTATTCAGATTTTTCAAATTTGAGACCAAATTACTCTTATGAAATGAATAAAGGATTATCAACAAGTGGTGCGAATGCATTAAAAATAGAGACGAATGATATCAAAGTCTCAGAAAATGATTTGATGTCATCTATGGTCGATGAAAAAATGGCATTAGAAAATCCTATTACAAGTGAAGCCATAAACGAGGCGAATTCACTGGAGGAAAAACTGATACTTAGCGATAACGATGTAAGTAGTTCTGGCGATGAGTCTAATGGACTTGAAAACTTTAATTTAGATGCAGAAGATCCTCAATTATTTGACGAGACACAAAGTATAAACTCTGATCATGAGACAAATATAAATGAGGACACTGATTCAGATGAAGAAGACGAACTAGAAATACCAGCATTTTTAAGAAGACAAAAAAATTAATGGTCTTCAAAAAAATAAATGAATGCCACTATTTTACCGGAAAAAACCTTACATTATCCGGTGCTTCTAAATGAAGTTATAAATATTATCACCCCTCAAAATGGTGGCACTTTTATAGATTGTACATTTGGTCAAGGTGGTTACTCAAAAAAAATATTAGAATACCCAAACACTAAAGTGATAGCTATTGATAGAGATAAAAACTCTTTACATATTGCATCAGATCTAAAAAAAAAATTTGAAGATAGATTTTATTTTCACAATATAAAGTTTAGTCAAATAAAGGACTTGAAAATTGATGATGAGGTCAAAGGTATAGTTTTTGATTTGGGTTACTCTCTAAATCAAATTAAAGATCTTTCAAGGGGTTTATCATTTGATAGCAAAGGTGAACTTAATATGAAAATGGGACTAAATGATTTTTCTGCCAAAGATGTAATAAATAAGTTGGATCAAAATGAATTAGAGCAAATTTTTAAGTATTTCGGTGAAGAAAAAAATTCAAAACTTATATCTAAAAAAATTGTACTTGAACGACAAAAAAAAAATTTAGATACTCAGGATTTAGTTACTATAGTTAAAAGGACAAAAAAAAAATATTATACAAAGACCAACCCAGCAACTAAAGTTTTCCAAGCTTTAAGAATTTTTGTAAATAAAGAAATAAGTGAACTCACTAGAGGTTTAAAAGAATCTGCAAATATTGTAAGTCAAAATGGAGTCATATTAACAGTCTCATTTCATTCTTTAGAAGATAAAATTTGTAAATTTTTTTTTAATCATCTTTCAAAACAAGATAACGTCTCTCGATACTTACCAGAGAAAAAATCGAAAAAAATGTCATTTAGTCTTATAACAAAAAAACCTGTCACACCTAGTTCTCAGGAATTAAAATTAAATTCACCATCTAGATCTGCAAAATTAAGAGCAATCAAAAAAATCGGTACGCATGAAAACAATATGAATGTTTTTTTGAAATACGAAAATTTGTTAAATATTGAAAACTTTTCTAAGAAATTATGAAAAAATATATAATTCTTTTCGGTATTATTTTCCTAATTATTACAACATCAATTATCAAATCGTCTACAAGGCAATTAGAAAAAAATATTTTTATACTGGAACAACAAGTAAAAATTTTGGAGGAGAAATTCGATTTTTTACTCTTAGAAAATGATTATTTAACCACACCTGAAAGATTAATTGGATTAAAAGAAAAAATATTTAATGACAAATTTTTTCCAATAAATCCAAAGGATACAAAAAAGATAGATACCAATGAATAACAATAAAAAAAAAATATATATAATTGAAAATGAAGACGGTTTTAAATTTTCAAAAAAAAAGAGGATAGTTTCATTTAATAGAGTTGCATTTTTATTTTTTTTTATACTTTTCATATTTTTACTCTATTCAACTAAGATTGTATATTTAGGATCAAGTAGTCCAAAACAAAAATATCAAATGACAAACAAAATTAAAAACCATCGTGCTGATATTATTGATGTCGATGGTAGGTTCATTGCCAAATCAGTGATTACTTATAATATCGGAATAAAACCGAACTTAATTAAAGACAAAAAAAAATTTTTATTAAAATTAAAATACTCATTTCCTGAATTAGATTTCAACAAAATAGAAAATGAAATTGATAAGAAAAAGTTTTTCTATTTAAAAAAAAAACTTTCTCCTCAAAAATCAGAAGAAATAAAATTATTAGGTGAAAAGTCTTTAATTCTTGAACCAAAAATTACAAGAATTTATCCTGATAATAATTTGTTTTCTCACACGACGGGCCAGATAGATGACGAAAATTTTGGAGTGTCAGGTATTGAAAAAAATTTCGATAATTATCTCAAAACAAATACCGAACCACTTACTATGACTTTAGATAAAGAAATTCAATTTCTTGTCAGACAAGAACTTCTCAATTCTGAAAAAACTTTTAAGAATGTTGGAAGTGCAAGTATTTTAATGAATATTAATAGCGGAGAAATATTATCATTAGTATCTTTACCCGACTTTGACATTAATAAACGTAATAATATTTCTGATAAAAAGTATATCAATAGAGCAACTAAAGGGGTTTATGAATTTGGATCAGTTTTTAAAACATTTACAATAGCGGCAGGATTTGACGAAAAATTAATTGAACCAAAAGATATGTTTAGTAATCTTGAAAAGAAAATTAATTGTGGCGGCAGAACTATCTCTGAATACAATGAAGATTTATCACAAAATTTATCAGTTGAAGAGATCTTGATTAATTCTGGAAATATAGGGTCTGTAAAAATAGGCCAGAAATTAGGTGTCGATAAGATTAAAAATTTTTTAACTCGAATTGGTATTCTAAGTGATATTGAATTTGATATTCCAGAGATTGGAAAACCTATACCATTTAATTGGGGAAAGTGTAAACTATTAACTGTCTCTTTTGGTCATGGTATTACAACTACGCTCATACAGCTTGCTAAAGGCTATGCGATAATATCAAACGGTGGATATCATATTACACCAACTTTAATCAAAGATAAAAATATTGGCTATGAAAAAGAAAAGAGAGTTTTAAGTAAAGACGTAAGTTTGAAAATAAATCAAATTTTAAGAAGGGTTGTAACAGAGGGAACAGCAAGTTTGGCTGATGTAAAAGGATATAATGTTGGGGGAAAAACAGGTACTGCACTTATTGTTGAAAACGGAAAATATACTAAAAAAAAAATTAATACTTTTGCATCAATTTTTCCAATAAACGAACCAAAGTATGTTTTTATTGTTATGTTGGAAGATACTAAATTATCCAAAAGTTATGTTTATAATTATAGAAACAAACCTGGTTCATTCGTGGGGACACCCTTCAATACTGCAGGGTGGACTTCAGTAGAAGTAGCAGCAAAAATAATAGAAAAAATAGGACCTATTTTAGCCACAAAATACTAAGAATTTAAATAAATGTTATTGGGTGAATTAATTAAGAATATTAAACCAGCTTATAAATCTATAAAATTTAATAATATAAGGTTTAACAGCAAAGATTGTAAAACGAATGACATTTTTTTTTCAATCCAAGGAAATAAATTAAAAGGAAATAATTATATTAAAGAGGCTATAAAAAACGGCTCAAAAATTATTATTTCGAACTTAAATTTTGAGGGATTTAACAAAGAAAAAATTTTATTTATTAAAAATAAAAATCCAAGAAAAGCATTAGCAGAGGCTGCAAGTAATTTTTATAAAAAAAAACCTAAAAATATTATCGCTTTAACTGGTACGAATGGCAAAACCTCAATTGCAAATTTTTTTTATCAAATATTGTCTTTAAGTAAAAAAAAGGTTGCTGCCATAGGAACTTTAGGTGTTTTATCAAAAAAAATTAAATTAAAGACAAATAACACAACAATAGATCCTATTAAAATGCATCAAGTTTTACAGAAATTAAAAAATTTAAATATTGATAACGTAATTATAGAAGCATCAAGTCATGGTTTAAAACAACATAGATTAGATGGATTAAATTTAAAAACCGCTTTGTTTACAAACTTGTCAAGGGATCATCTAGATTATCATAAAACCTTTAAAGATTATTTGAATTCTAAACTTATTCTTTTTAACAAATTGTTACTTAATAAAGGAAATATAATTTTTGAAAATGGAATATCTCAAGAAAAAAAACTTAAAAAAATTTCAAAAAAAAAGAAATTGAGGACTTATAAAATAGGTAGCGAAAATTCTTTTATTAATTTGAAAAAAATACAAAAAATCAACGATAAAAAAAGAATTAATTTTAGTCTTTTAAAGAAAGATTATTCATTTAATTCCTATCTAATTGGTAGCATTCAGATAAAAAATTTACTTTTTGCGGTTTTGGCTGCATATTTATCAGGCATTAAAATTGATACCATTTTAAAGAATTTAAATAAGATTAAACCTATTAATGGAAGACTAGAGCAGATTGGTAGGCTAAAGAATAAATCAAGAGTAATACTTGATTATGCGCATACTCCAGATGCTTTAAAAACAGTTATATCTAATATAAAAGAAGATTACCCTTTAAGTAAAATTTCATTAGTATTTGGATGTGGAGGGGATAGGGATAAAAGTAAAAGACCTTTAATGGGAGATATTGCAAACAAGTATTGTGATAAAATATATTTAACTGACGACAATCCAAGATTTGAAAACCCTAAGATAATAAGAGACCAGATAAAGAGGAAAATTAAGAAAAAAAAATATATTGAAATTTCCTCACGGGCTGACGCTATTTCAAAAGCTATTAATGAATTAAAATCAGGCGATGTTTTAATTGTCGCTGGAAAGGGACACGAAAATTATCAAGAATATAAAAAAAGACTTTTTTTCTCTGATAAATTAGAGATTATTAAAGCTATTAGAAAAAAGAATAATTTATTATCGAATTCTCTTAAAACAAATATCTTAACTGAAACTTTTAATAATAAAATTTTAAATAAAAGAACTCTAATAAACTCAGTGTCTTTAAACTCTAAAGATGTTAAAAAAAATTCAGTATTTTTTGGAGTGAAGGGTCAAAAATTTGATGGAAACAAATTTGGAATCGAGGCGATAAAAAATAATGCAATTTTAGCAATCACTAATAAAAAATCTAAAAATTCCAAAAATATATTTAGTAAAGATCCTTTCGGGAAACTAAATAAATTTAGCTCAGTTTATAGAAAGTCTTTAGACAGCAATAATATTGCAATAACCGGATCTGCTGGAAAAACTTCAGTTAAAGACTTAACTGGATTTTGTCTAAATAAATTAGATAAAACATATTATTCAAAAAATTCCTTTAATAACAAATATGGTGTGCCCTTAAGTATTATTAATGCACCTCAATCGACAAAGTTCTCAGTTTTAGAAGTAGGAATGGATAAAAAAGGAGAAATAGACACTTTAACAAAGCTAATAAGACCTAATCTTGGTTTAATTACAAATATCTCATATGCTCACATTAAGAATTTTAAAAATCTAGATGAGATTGCAAAAGCTAAGGGTGAAATAATAAATAATATTTTTCCTTTGGGAGTTATGATTATAAATAAGGACGATAAATACTGCAATTATTTTATTTCAAAAGCAAAAGTGAGAAATCTAAATATTATTACATTCAGTAAAAAAAATAAATTAGCTGATGTTGTTTACCTAGGGGAAAGAAAAAATAAAAATAAATTTTTATGTAAATTTTTAATAAAAGGGAAAATAAAATTTTTTCTAATTCCTGATTATTTAATAGATTACAAAGAAAATATTTTATCTACACTAAGTATTATTATTAATTATTTTAATATAAATACATTACCTATAAATTTATTTTTAAATTTCAAAATTTCTCAGAGTAGAGGCACTATAATAAAGTATAAAAATGGAAAAAATAACTTAACTATTATTGATGAAAGTTATAATTCAAATCCCCTTTCATTTAAATTCGCATTAGAAAGATTTGACAAAAACTATAAGGATAGTAAGAAAAAATTTATTTTGATTGGAAACATGCTTGAATTAGGAAAATTTTCAAAAAAACTTCATATTAAAATTGCGAAATATATTAATAAATCTAACATAAATAAAACTCATGTTTATGGCAAATATACAAAACATACATTTAACAAATTAAAACCACAAATGAGAGGCAAAATATTAAACAATAAATTAGAGATTTTAAATTTGATAAAAAAACAATTACCTAATAACAGTTATTTAATGATAAAAGGATCTAACTCAACTGGATTAAATAAAATAATAAAAAATTTGTAACAATGTTATATAATATACTCACAAGCTATTCAGACACATATTCATTCTTAAACTTTTTCAATTTTTTAACTGTGAGAACAGGACTAGCTGTGATTACTGCAATGATCATAGTTTTTCTGATAGGAGATAAGTTTATAAACTTTTTTTCATCAAAACAGATTACAAATCCTATCCGCTCTGATGGACCTGAAGATCATTTAATTAAAAAAATTGGAACTCCAACTATGGGCGGGGTTTTAATTTTGATAGGTTTGTTTGCAGGTGTTTTTTTGTGGGCCGATTTGTTAAATCCATATAATTGGTTATTGATTTTTATAACTTTATCCTTTGGAATTTTAGGAGCATTCGATGATTATAAAAAAATTAAAAATAATAACTCAAGGGGAATTTCTTCGAAATTAAAAATATTAGCTCAAATTTTTCTTTGTCTAATTTCACTAATTATTTTTTATAAATTTATAGACTCTGATATTAAAACTAATTTGTACTTTCCATTTTTTAAAAATTTAGTAATTAACTTAGGGTGGTTTTTTATACCTTTTTATTTATTTGTTATTGTTGGATCTTCGAACGCAGTAAATCTAACTGATGGTTTGGATGGATTAGCTACAGTTCCTGTTATATTAGTTGCGGGTTGTTTTGGTTTTATAAGTTATGTATCAGGAAATATTATTTTTGCAGACTATTTATTAATTCCTTATATTGAGGATGTTGGTGAGGTTGCAGTTTTTTGTGGAGCAATTATTGGAGCTTCAATTGGTTTTTTATGGTTTAACGCACCACCAGCCAAAATATTCATGGGAGATACAGGCTCATTGGCATTAGGGGGATCTTTAGGTGCGGTTGGTGTAGCAACAAAACATGAGATAGTCCTAGCCATTACCGGCGGCCTTTTTGTTTTAGAAGCAATTTCAGTAATTGTGCAAGTTGTTTCATTCAAACTAACAGGTAAAAGAATTTTTATGATGGCACCAATTCATCATCACTTTGAGAAAAAAGGTTGGGCTGAGTCTACGATAGTCATAAGATTTTGGATTATATCTCTTATTTTGGCGATGATTGGTTTAGCCACTTTAAAACTAAGATGAAATCTACAAAGGTATTCTTTCAGAATAAAAAAATTCTAATTTATGGATATGGTAAAACCGGCAAATCAGCTTTTAACTTTTTAAAAAAAAAAAATAATTTAAAAGTTTTTGACGATAATTTACATTTAACAAATCTTCCTTTTAACAAAAGGTTTATCAAAGGAAGTGATAGAGTAAGCAACTTTGACTACATCTTATTAAGCCCTGGGATAAATTATAGAAAATGTTTATTATCGAATGAAGTAACAAAGAATAAAGAAAAGATCATCTCTGATTTAGATATATTTTATAAAAGTTTTCCAAAAAATTTTTTTATTACAATCACAGGAACAAATGGAAAATCAACTACTTGCAAACTTTTATATCAAGTTCTTAAGTCTCAAGGAATTCATACAAAATTGGTGGGCAATATCGGAAAATCGATTTTATCAAACTATCATTTTTCCAAAAAAACATTATTTGTAGTTGAAGCTTCTTCTTACCAAATCGAATATAGCAAATTTTATAAAACCAATTTGGCAGCAATTTTAAATGTTTCGATCGATCATCTAGAAAGACATGGTAATTTCAAAAATTATGTCAAAAGTAAAATAAAACTTATTGTAATGCAAAATAAAAGTTCTTACGCTTTTATAGAAAATAAAAATAAAATTATTGATAAACTTTTAAATAAAAAAAAAATTAATTCAAAAGTTTTAAGAGTTAACGAAAAAATTTATTTGAAGTTTCAGAAATTAATTAAAAATAATTACCTTAATAGTAGTGTTAATCAAAAAAATCTTATATTTATTTTTAATATTTGCGATTTTTTAAAAATTAAATTGAGAAAGATTATACCTACATTAAATAAATTTAAGGCTTTAAGATTTAGAAATGAAATTGTGATTAATAATAAAAAGATTAAAGTAATTAATGACTCGAAATCAACCTCCTTTTCCTCTACGCAAGAACTTATAGACACGAAGAGGAAAACTTTCTGGATTTTAGGAGGATTACCAAAAAAAGGAGATAAATTTACTTTAAGCAAAAAATATTGTTTTAATTTAAGAGCATATATATTTGGAAAAAATTCTGATTTTTTTGCAAAAAAACTTAAGGATAAAGTCCGTTATCAAAAGTTTAATAATATGATATCTGCAATAAAGAAAATCAAAATTGACCTTAAAAAAGAACAAAAGCCAAAGGATAAAATTATTCTTTTTAGTCCTGCTTCAGCTTCTTTTGACAATTTCAAAAATTTCGAGGAAAGAGGAAGATATTTCAACTCTCAATTAAGAAAAATTGGTATTAACAGGAAAAAATAAGATATGAATTTTTCGTTATATAATTGGTGGAAAGACATAGATAAATTTTTATTTTTTTTAATAATCTTATTAATTTCTTTAGGTATTTTCTTTTCACTTGTTTCAACTTCTTTAATTGCATCTACCAAACTTGAAACAACAAGTTATTATTTTTTTTTTAAACAATTTATTTATACTTTACTTGGAATATTCACAATTTTCTTTTTTTCCTTACTTGAAGAAAAAACCTTTTATAAACTTTCATTAGTTTCCTTTTTAATAATATTTTGCACCTTAATTTTAGTCCCAATTATTGGTGTGGAGGTTAAAGGTTCTAAAAGATGGATAGACATATTCTTTTTCCCAAGGTTTCAACCAATCGAAATCCTTAAACCATTTTTAATAATCATATTATCAATGATACTAACATCTGAAAAATATTCTAATAAGTATGCTAGATATCTTTTTAGTTTAATTGTAATCATTCCAATTATCCTTTTATTATTCTTTCAGCCAGATATTGGTCAAACATTATTAGTATTATGTCTTTGGTTAAGTCTCATATTTGTTTCAGGTATAAATCTTATATTTTTAACACTTTTTATGTTAGTTGGTTTGTGCGCTCTGTTTCTGATGATTAATTTTATCCCGAAATTGAATTATATAAAATTTAGGATTGAATCATTTTTTGATGTAACCTCAAAAGGAAATTATCAGTCAGAGAGAGCATCAGAAGCAATTATGAACGGGGGTTTTTTTGGAAAAGGTATTGGAGAAGGCACTCTGAATATAAGAGTGCCTGAGGCTCACACAGATTACGTTATTGCCGTAATAGCCGAGGAATTTGGAATAATATCAATAATAGGAATTATTTTAATATTTCTATGTCTTATTTTTAGAGTTTTCAAAAAAGTATCATCCATAGAAAATGAATGTTTTAAATTAATACTTGTAGGCTCTGTAATGTTAATTCTTTTTCAAGTTTTAGTTCATATTGGAGTAAATATTAGATTTTTACCCACAACTGGAATGACTTTGCCATTTCTTAGTTATGGAGGTTCTTCTATAATTGGTTCTTCAATATTAATAGGAATAATTTTAAATTTAACGAAAAGAAAAATAAATAAATGAGCTCTATGATAATAAGCACTGGTGGGACAGGAGGGCACGTTATTCCAGCTAAAGTATTTTATGATTATTTTAAGGAAAAATTTAAAGTAAAGATAATTTCAGATAACAGAGGTCTTAACTTCATTGAAAAAGAAAATTACAATGTAAGTGAAATTCATATCCCACAATTTAAAAAAAATTTTAATATTTTTATATTTCCTTTTTTTTTAATTGTTTCATTTTTAAAATCCTTATTTTTTCTAAAAAAGGAAAATCCAAAATTGTTACTATCTACAGGCGGATATATGAGTATCCCGCACTGCCTCGCAGCAAAAATTTTAAATATTAAAATATTCCTTTTTGAACCAAACTTAGTAATTGGAAGATCTAATCTATTATTGTTAAGATTTTGTAAAAAAATATTTGCGTACGAAAATAATTTAAAGAATTTACCCTCAAAATTCTCACATAAACTTATAGTAATCAAACCAATAGTGAGAAAAGAATTTTTGAAACAAAAAAAAACTTCGTCATCTAATAAAGATTTCAAAATTTTAATTATTGGAGGAAGTCAAACAGCAAAAAAATTAGACACTATTTTTCTTAAAGATATTTTAAAAATCTCAAAGATCATAAACTTAACTATATACCACCAAACTAGCAAATCTAACCATGAATATATTAAAAATTTTTATCAAGAAAACAGTATTGCAAATAAAGTTTTTACTTTTGAAGATAAATTAAGTGAAATTATGTCGTTGTGTGATTTTGCAATTACACGTGCAGGGGCATCAACTTTATCAGAACTTGTTTCATTAAAAATCCCATTCTTAGCAATTCCATTTCCATTTTCAAAAGATGATCATCAATATTTTAATGCTAAGTTTTATGTGGATAAAAATTTTGGTTGGCTTATTAATGAACATAAAATTTTTGAAAACTATTTCTATCAATTTTTTATGGAAAATATTCAGAACAAAAAAATGTTGGAAAACAAGGTAGAAAAAATGAGCAATTTTATTTTTGAAGAATCATGGTCCGAAAACTTTAATATAATAGAGCGAACTTTTTATGAAAATTAATCTAGGAAAAAAAGAAACAATCCATTTCATTGGCATAGGAGGTATTGGTATGAGCGGATTAGCATTAATAATGAAACAACTTGGTTTTAAAATACAAGGAAGTGATATTTCAATAAATAAAAATATAGAAAGATTGAAAAAAAATGAGATTAAAATTTTTACAAAACACAAAATTTCTAATCTAAACAAAGCTAATATTGTAGTCATATCCTCAGCGATTAAAAATAATAATATTGAGTTTAACTCAGCTAAGAAAAAAGATTTACCAATTTACAAAAGAGGGGACATGCTCGCACACATGACCTCACTAAAAAAAAATATTGTTGTTGCAGGTTCACATGGAAAAACTACCACAACCTCATTGATTGCAAGTATTTTTTCAAAAGCAAAATTGGATCCTACAATAATAAATGGAGGTGTGATAAATTCAATTAATAACTCAGCTAAACTAGGGAAGAGTGAATGGTGTGTGCTCGAGTCTGATGAATCTGACGGTAGTTTTATAAAAGTTCCATTCACTTATTCTATTATTACTAATATTGATAGAGAACATATGGATTTTTATAAATCTGAGGATAATTTAAAAAAATATTTTGAAAAATTTATTTCAAACGTTCCATCCTTCGGTAAAACATTTTTGTGTATCGATGATGTCAATAATAGAAGTTTGCTTAAAAAAAATCTTGTTAAAAACTATTTTACTTATGGTGTTAACAAAAGTTCTAATTTTAGAATTTCAAATATAAAGTACAAATTAAATAGATCAATTTTTGATCTAATTATTAAGATACCAAATAAAAAAAAGATAAGTATTAAAAATATAGAAATTCCTTTGATTGGATTTCATAATATAAGTAATGCGGCTGCAGCATTTGCATTAACTTCTCATATAGGAATATCTACAAGCTTAATAAAAAAAAGCCTCAAAGATTTTCAAGGGGTCGAAAGAAGGTTTAATAAAGTTTTTGATTTTAACGGTGTAACTTTTTTTGATGATTATGCTCATCATCCAACTGAAATTAAAGAAGTTTTAAATGGTGTAAAAAAAAGCTATTCAAACAAAAAAATTATATCTATTTTTCAACCACACAGAATTTCAAGACTAAATGATTTAAGTAATGAGTTTAGCAAATCATTTAAAAATTCAGATCAAGTATTGTTATGTCCTGTTTTTAAAGCAGGCGAAAAAATTAAATTGAAATTTAAATATGAAAAATTTGCTAGAGATATATCAAAAAATTCAAAAGCTTTAGTAATTATGGTTAACCAAAAACAAGACCTTGTAAATTTCTTTAAAAACAATTTAAAAGGAAACGAAATTGTAATTGGAATGGGTGCCGGATCAATATCCGGATGGTTAAAAGAACTTAAAAACTTTCTTAAACAATAACAATGAACATGCAAGAATTTAAAATCTTTAAAGATCAAAATAATTCTAATCTAAAATTTAATTTCTCTCTTAAAAATTTGAATTGGATGAATATTGGTGGTTCAGCAAAGGTTTTTTTTAAACCAGAAAATTTAAAAGAGCTAATAAGTTTTTTAAAAATAGTACCAAAATTTAAAAAACATGTTTTAGGAGCAGGATCTAATCTTTTAATTAGTGAAAATTTGGGGGAAAAAATTTTTATTAAGTTAGGTAAAAATTTTAGCAATATATCGTTGCTTGATGATAATAAATTAATTACTGGTTGTTCATCTTTAGATAAAAATGTTTCTGACTTTGCTTGTGAAAATGGTTTATCTGGTTTAGAATTTTTGTCCTGTATACCAGGCTCCGTAGGAGGCGGGATTAGAATGAATTCCGGATGTTTTGGGTCTGAATTTAAAGACTTTTTAGTTTCAATTCAGGTAGTAGATTTTGAAGGAAAAGTAAGTTCGATTAGAACAAAGGATATTATTTTTGGTTATAGAGAGTGCAATTTGCCTAATGACTTAATCTTCTTAAGTGCAACATTTGAATGTAAAAAGAGTAGTAAAGAATTAATAAGAAAAGAAATTGAAAGATTAAAAAAACTAAAAGAATCATCTCAACCTCTTAGAGTCAAAACTGGAGGTAGCACTTTTAAAAATCCAATCAAAAGCACTGAAAGGAAAGTTTGGGAACTTATTCGTGAAAGTGTACCTGAAGATATTAGTTTTGGAGATGCAAAGATTTCATCAAAACATAGCAATTTCTTTGTTAATTCAAAAAATGCTACTTTTTCTGAAATGAACAAATTAATTAATTTTGTGAGAGAAGAAGTCAAAAAAAAAACAGGCATATCTTTAGATCTTGAGATAGAAATAATAGAATAGATGAAAAAAAGAGTTCTTATTCTTGGAGGTGGTATCTCAGGAGAAAGATCTATTAGTCTTAAAACTGCAAAAGCAGTGAAGAATTGCATTAAAAATAAATATAATTGTAGAATAGTTGAACCTGATGAAAATTTAACAAAAAATATTGATAGATTTTATCCCCATGTTGTTTTCAACGCTTTACATGGAAGATTTGGTGAAGACGGCTTTATCCAAACTTATTTAGAAAGTAAAGGGGTTAGGTACACTCATTCAGGCGTTTTATCCTCTATGATGGCAATGGATAAAGAAATTTCAAAAAAATTATTTATTAAAAATAAAATTTTAACACCAAAATTTCAAAAAATAAGAACAAATTTAAATAAAAAAGAAGTTATAAAATTATTAAAAAAAAAAATTAAGTTTCCTGTAGTTATTAAACCTATAAATGAGGGATCAAGTTTAGGTGTTTATATTTGTAATGAAAAAAATATTTTTAATAATTTAAAAAAACTTAAAGATTATGATGAAATTTTAGTTGAAGAATTTATACCAGGAAGAGAGATTCAAGTTGCGATTCTTGGCAAAAAAAAATTAGGAGCAATAGAGTTAAAACCTAAAAGAAAGTTTTACGACTATAAGGCCAAGTACAGTGCTAAGGCAAAAACAAAACATATTATTCCAGTAAATATTAAAACAAAAGAATATCAAAATGTGATGAATATTGCGTTGAAAGCTCACAAAGTTTTAAAGTGCAGAGGGGTTACTAGATCTGATTTTAGATTTAATAATGGAAAGTTTTATCTTTTGGAAATTAATACTCAACCAGGAATGACAAATCTTTCATTAGTCCCGGAAATAGCGTTACATTATGGAATGAATTTCTTCTCATTAATAGACTGGATTATAAAAGATGCTTCAAAAAATAGATAAGAAAAACTATATTTTTTTCTATTTGATTATTTTTCTAATTTTGTCATCAATACATAACTCAAATTTTAAAAATAATAATTTTTTTTCTATTAAAAAGATAGAGGTAATTGATTTAAATAATGCAGGTTATTCTTTTTTGGAAAATGAATTTACAGATCTAGTTGGATCAAATATTTTTGCGCTAAATAAAAAGTCTTTTGAACTTATCAATTCCATTAACTCAATCAAAAATTATAATATAAAAAAGATATATCCAAATCAGGTAAAAGTTTACCTTGAGTCAGCTGTGGCTATAGGCGTTGTAAAAAATTCAAATGAATTTATTATTTTAGGAGATAACGGCAAAATTATTGACTTAGAAACTTTTCCAAAAAACATTCCTGAAGTTACAGGAACTAATGACATGGAAAAAATATTTCAAACAATAGAAATTATTAATAAATCTAACTTTGATATTAAAAATATCAAAAAAATTATTTTTTTTCCTAGCAAAAGAATAGACCTTGAATTAAAAAATAAAAAAAAAATTAGATTTCCGATCAATTTTTTAATTGATGATTTAAATTTTGGCTATAAACTTGCTAACGATAAAAAATTTAATCAATCCATAATTATAGATTTAAGAGTCCCAAATAAGGTAATAACTTATGATTAAAAATGATAATCAATCTTTTTATATTGCAATAGTAGACCAAAATCTTCATATAGATTATTTTGATTCCACAGACACTAACTCAAGTTATCAAAAAAATTATTTAATGCCAGATACCTTAGGTGATAATCTAAATCTTATCATACTGTCAAAATTTATTTTAGAAAAAGTTAAAGATTTTGAAAAGGATACTGGAAGTTTTATCGAAAATGTTTGTTTAATTACCGATGCTAAATATGATCAATTTTCTTTAAGTTTAAAAAATAAATTCAATTCTAATAAAACAAAAGAGACAGATATAGTAAGACTAATTAGTGATGCTCAACAACAAATCATAAGAAACAATAAAGATTGTGTTATACTTCATCTATTAGTTGATAAATACATAGTTGATGGTGAAGAATATTTACAGTTTCCAGAGAACGCAAGATACAATGAATTTATTGTTGAGATTAGTTTTATCACAGTTCAAAACTCAACTGTAAAAACATTAAATAAAATTTTTAAAGATTGTAACATTGAAGTAAAAAAAATTATCAGTCATCAATATTCAAGTAGGTTTGCAGAAAAAAGCGATATAAGCCCTTGTAATGCTGCGAAGAGAGTAATTGATGGAATAAACCCATTGGAGGTAACATCCCATAGACTTTATAATAAAAAACAGGGTTTTTTTGAAAAAATGTTCAATTTTTTTGATTGAATCTTGTATTGTTTTGTAACATATCTTGTTTTTTCTTTGATTTTTTTAATGAATATAAATTCATTTAATGTCAATTTTAAAACAAAAAACTCTAAAAAAAAAAATTAACCTATCTGGCATTGGTCTTCACTCTGGAAAAGAGGTGAATATTACTTTAGTTCCTCAAAAACCAAATATCGGAATATATTTTAAAAGAACTGATTTATCTTCCAATAATATTATTTATCCAAGTGTATTTAATGTTTCAAGCGCATCTTACTGCACGAAGATTTCAAATGAAAATGGTGTATCTGTCTCAACTATTGAGCATTTAATGGCGGCATTGTATGGAAAAGGCATAGATAACTTACTTATAGAAATAGATTCTGAAGAGGTGCCAATACTTGATGGATCTTCAAAAAATTTTGTAGAAGCAATTGACTTAGTTGATTTAGAAATAAGCGACCAACCAATTAAAATAATAACTATAGATAAAGAAGTAAGTTATAAAGATGGTGAAAAATCTATTTCCTTTAAGCCAAGTAAAATAAGTTTAGAAATTGATTTTGAGATAAATTTTAAAAACGAGTTAATAAGTACCCAAAAAAACAATATTAATATTTATATG
>CACAUR010000006.1 GCA_902535745.1 uncultured Pelagibacteraceae bacterium | reverse complement strand
AAACTCTACCGTTCCAGCACCCTCGTAACCAATTTTAGATACCATATTAACTGTCCTATCGAAGAGATCTTTACGAATTTCATCAGTTAAAACTGGACTTGGAGTTTCTTCAATTAATTTTTGATGTCGTCTTTGAACTGAACAGTCTCTTTCATGTAAGTGGACTGTATGATTTTTTCCCGAAAGCACCTGAACTTCAATATGACGTGGATTTTGGAAAAATTTTTCAATATATACCTCATCATTTGCAAAAAACTTCTTGGCCTCTGATTTAGCTGTCAGAAACAAGTTATCAAATTCTTTTTCAGACCTAACAATCTTCATTCCTTTACCACCACCTCCACCAGCAGCTTTTATAAGGATAGGAAAACCAATTTCTTTTGCTAACTTTTTACCACTTTCTAAATCTGAAATACCACCTTCAGAGCCCTCGATAACAGGTAAACCATATTTTTTTGCAATTTTCTTTGCTTCAATTTTATCACCCATCATTTTAATAAGTTTTGAAGAAGGCCCGATAAATTTTATGCTGTTTTCCTCAAGCATGTTAGCAAAATTAAAATTTTCTGATAAAAATCCGTAACCTGGGTGAACTGCTTCGGAATTAGTTATTTCTATCGCAGATAATATTGCTGGAATGTTTAAATAACTGTTTGCAGGTTGATGTGAACCAACACAAACACTTTCATCAGCTAATTTGACATGCATGCTTTCTTTATCTACATCTGAATGTATTGCAACTGTTTGTATACCCCACTCTTTACATGCTCTGATAATTCTAACAGCTATCTCACCTCTATTAGCTATTAAAATTTTTTTGAACATCTTTTTAATCGATCACTACGAGAGTCTGGCCATATTCAACAGGTTGACCATCTTCAACATTTACACTCTTTACAACACCATCTTTGGGGGAAGGGACATGATTCATTGTTTTCATAGCCTCAACTATCATGACAGTATCACCTTTTTTGATTTTTTTCCCAGTTTCAACAAATTTTTTTGCTCCTGGTTCAGGCGCTAAATAAGCTGTTCCTATAATTGGGGATTTTATCTCAGTTCCAATTATATTTTCTATTTTTTTATTATTTTTTTCTATTGTAATTTCTGGCGATATATTTTGAATTACTTTAGTATGTCTAGATACTTTTATCTTTGTATCTTTTTCAGAATATTCAAGCTCAGTAAGTTTAAATTCCTCTAAGTTATCAACTAGTTCTTTAATTAATTTTTTATCAACTTTCATTTTTTAAGAGTTTATGCATTGCTATTATGGCTAAAATATATCCTTCGCTTCCAAGACCAAAAATCCCACCATTTACTACATCACTTATGAGTGATTTTTGTCTAAATTCCTCCCTTTTGTAAATATTTGATATATGTACCTCTATTTTCTTTTTTTTATATATTTCTAATGCATCTCTGATAGCTACAGAGGTATGAGTGAATGCGGCAGCATTTATGATTATTCCTTCAAATTTTTCATTTGCTGATTGTATTATCGATACCATTTCACCTTCGACATTCGATTGGATAAATTCAACTCTAAGATTAAGTTCTTTACATTTTTCTTCACATTTTTTTTTTAATTCTTCATAAGTTATAGAACCATATTGTGATTGTTCTCTTTGACCTAATAGATTAAGATTTGGACCGTTTAGAAAAAGTATATTTAAACTCATAACTTATACATAATGAAAAAAACCAAAAAAATCAAAATTATTTTGAACGGAAAGTCGAGATCCTTACAAAAGACAACATCAGTTTATGATTTAATGAGGTCTTTAAAATTATCAACAGATAAAGTCGCCATTGAATTAAATAAAGAAATAATAAATAAGAAAACAATAAAAAATTTATATTTAAAAAATAAAGACAAGGTTGAAATAGTACATTTTATTGGAGGAGGATAATGAAAGATTTTCTAAAAATTGCTAATAAAAAATTTAAGTCTAGATTAATTGTGGGTACTGGAAAATATAAAAGTTTTTCAGAATGTGCAAATGCAATCAAATATTCAGGCGCCGAAATAGTTACTGTAGCGGTTAGAAGAGTAAATATAGTTGATAAAAAGAAACCTTTATTGATGGATTATATTGACCCAAAAAAGATAACTTACCTTCCAAACACAGCCGGATGTTTTACATCAGAAGATGCACTAAGAACTTTAAGATTAGCAAGAGAAATAGGAGGCTGGAAATTAGTAAAACTTGAAGTTTTAGGCGATAAAAAAAATTTATTCCCAGATATGATTGAAACTTTGAGATCAACAGAAACTTTGTCAAAAGAAGGATTTAAAGTTATGGTTTACTGTAGCGATGATCCACTGATGGCAAAACGTTTAGAAGACTCGGGTGCTGTTGCGATTATGCCATTAGCAGCACCTATAGGATCTGGATTAGGAATTCAAAATTACACAAACATAAAAATAATAAGAAATCAGACTAAACTACCTGTAATTATTGATGCTGGTATTGGTCAAGCTTCAGATGCCACTATTGCAATGGAGTTAGGTTGTGATGGGGTTTTGATAAATACAGCTATTGCCAAAGCAAAGAAGCCATTTGAAATGGCTGAAGCTATGAAGTTTGCAGTTATTGCTGGAAGAAAATCATTTGTTTCAGGAAGAATTTCAAAGACATTACATGGATCTCCTTCAACAACGAATAAAGGTATTATCTAGGCCTTTTACTTTTATTTTTTCTGTAAAATTTTTTCTTTTTAAAACCTTTTGATTTATATTTTGGTTTGCTTTTGAGATTCTTTTCAATTTTGTTTTCAACTGTAATTTTTTTAAGCTCAACTGTATTTTCAAGTTTCTCTAAAACTTTTTTACTTTTATTTAAAAATTCAATTTTATACTCAGGAACTAAAAGGGATAAATCTCCTACAAAAGTTAATTTAATTTTATTTTTTTTCTCAATATAAAGTATATCTTCTTTAAAATTCTCACTTAAAAAATTTTTAATTTTTTCAGGTACTGTGATTTGAATTAATTTTGATTTATTTTTGACAGCATTAATCTCAACAATTTTCATAACTTTTTGAGCAAATGACTCGTTTGTTAATGAGATATTCCACTGAACACTACTTTCTCTCAATCTTTGACGTGACATTTCTAGTAACCCAAAGCTACTAATTCTTCCAATTTGAATTCTTGCTCTATCTTTCCTGCACCTTTCCTTTAATCGTCTTTCAACTTGTCTTCGATTACCAAAACTCATCATATCTATAAAGTCAATTATAATAAGTCCAGAAAGGTCTCTTATTTTTATTTGTCTTGCAATTTCTTCTGCTGCCTCAAGGTTTGTATCAAGTGCTGTGCTTTCAACATTTTTTTGTTTAATTGATCTTCCTGAGTTAACATCTATTGAAACCAAGGCCTCTGTAGGATTGATGACTAAATATCCTCCAGAAGACAATTTAACTTGAGTGTCATAAATATCGTTTAATTTATTCTCTATATTTTCTTTGATAAATAATGGGACTTTATCTCTATATTTTTTAATTTTTTTTACATGACTAGGCATTAAAATTTTCATAAAATTTTTTGCTTTTTGATATCCCTCGTTACCATCTACAATTATATTTTGAGTTTCATCATCGTATATATCTCTTAAAGTTCTTTTTATAATATCACTTTCTTGGTGGATTAATTTAGGCGCGATAGAGTTCATTGCGTTTTCTTTAATTGTTTCCCATGACTTTATCAAACTTTGAAGATCATAATTAATATCATTCTTACTTTTGTTTGATCCAGCAGTTCTTACGATCAATCCCATTTCTTTTGGAATAGTTATTTCATTTAGTATTGACCTTATTTTTTTCCTTTCACCGGAGTTAAAAATTTTCCTTGAAATACCCCCACCTTTTGGAGTGTTTGGCATTAAAACTATATATTTGCCTGCTATAGATATAAAAGTTGAAAGAGCTGCACCTTTTAAACCCCTCTCATCTTTCAATACTTGAATTAATATAACTTGATTTGGTTTTATAACTTCTTGAATTTTATATCTCTTGGAGGGAGCTTTGCTTAATTTTAGATTTCCCTCATTTTGATTTTCTTCTTCCGGCTTTTTTTCAACAGCATCATTATCATTTTTTTCATTATCAATCTCATCTTTTTCACTTTGTCTAGCTAATTCTTCTCTTACTTTTTTTTCTTCCTCTTTTATTTTTTCTAAATCGTTAGTGGGTATCTGGTAATAATCTGACTGAATGTCGTTAAAAGATAAAAATCCATGCCTTTCTCTTCCAAAATCAACAAAGGCAGCTTGAAGAGATGGTTCGATCCTACTTACTTTTCCTAAATAAATATTGTTTTTTATGAGAGTATTTTTTATACCTTCATATTCATAGTCTTCAATATTTCCGTTTTCTTTAAGAACAACGCGTGTTTCATCCGGATGCGAAGCATCAATGTATAAATTCTTTTCCATAATATTAGTGTTAAATTTTTCATTTTTTTTAAATTCTGATGCCTTATCTTTAACAAATTCATGAATTAAATGAAACTAAAATGAGTAAGTATTTTAAAAAAACATTAATAATTTTTTTGTCTTCAATTTTACTATTGTTGATTGTAACCATTTCAATATTATGGGGTTTTTCTAATGATTTACCTGATTATAAGTTTTTAAAAAATTACAAAGCACCAGTTTCAAGTAAAGTTTACTCAGGGGACGGTGATTTAATTCAAGATTTTTCATCCGAAAAAAGAATTTTTATTCCTTATAATTCAATTCCACCTAAGATTATAAACGCATTTCTTTCAGCGGAGGATAAAAATTTCTTTGATCATCCTGGTGTTGACGCAAAGGGTGTGCTTAGAGCGGTGATTAAAAATTTTTCAAATATAATAAACTCAAGAAGACTAGAGGGCGCTTCAACAATTACTCAACAAGTAGCAAAGAATTTTTTATTAACTAATGAAGTTAGTTTAAATAGAAAACTTAAAGAAGCCATATTGGCTTTTAGAATAGAAAGAAGTTTAAGCAAAGAAAGAATTCTTGAACTTTATCTAAATCAAATTTATTTAGGTCAAGGAACTTATGGTATAGCATCTGCAAGCTTAGAGTATTTTGATAAATCGGTGGATGAGCTTCAATATGTAGAGGCAGCATTATTAGCCGCTTTACCAAAAGCACCAAGCAGATACAATCCTTACAAAAATGAAAAACTTGCCAAATTTAGAAGAGATTTAGTTTTAAAAAATTTACTTGATAATAATCATATAGATAAAAAACAGTATGAAGAATTAAAAAGTTCCAAGATTAAATTAAAAAAAAGAGAGAAAGTTTTTTTAGAAGACTCCAGATATTATGTTGAAGAAATTCGAAAAAATACAATTAAAAAATTGGGCTATGACAAAGTTTATAAAGAGGGATTGAATATCAAAACACCTCTTAATCTAGAACTTCAAAAATTAGCAATAATTTCTTTACGTGAAGGAATAGAAAGATATGATAGAAGAAAAGGATGGAGGGGACCAATTCAAAATATAGATCTAAGTATAAAAGATTGGTCTAGTCAGATAAAATTAAAAAAACTTGAAAAAACTCTAAATTGGAAAACTGCAAGGGTCACTAAAATTGGCATTTCAAACTTTGAAATAGTCACTTCTGATGGCGATGCTGGTTATGTTACCAATGAAAATATTAAATGGACAAGAAAAAAAAATATTTCTTTTAAAGAAGGGGATATTATTTATGTAAAAAAAAAAGAGGGATCTAATGAGCATATTTTAAAACAACTTCCTACTGCAAATGGAGCAATCGTAGTAATGGACCCTTACAACGGAAGAGTTTTAGCTCTGAGTGGCGGCTTTAGTTTTAATCAAAGTGAATTTAATAGGGCAACACAAGCGAAAAGACAGCCAGGATCTGCATTCAAACCTTTTGTTTATGCTGCTGCCTTAGAAAATGGCTATTCTCCCTCAACATTAGTTTTGGATGCACCTTTAGTTTTAGCTCAAGGTACAGATTTAAAAATGTGGAAACCTGAAAATTATGGTAAAAAGTTTTATGGACCATCAACATTGAGAATGGGTCTTGAGAAATCAAGAAATCTTATGACCGTTAGAATTTCCCAGGACTTAGGTTTAAAAAAAATAACTAAAATTTCTAAAGATCTTGGAATATATGAAAATCCAGATGAATTACTTTCAATTTCCTTAGGATCTGCCGAGACTACTTTACTAAAATTGACAAGCGCATATTGTTCATTTGTAAATGGTGGAAAATTAATAGAACCAAAGCTTATAGATAGAATTCAAGATAGTGAAGGAAACACAATATATAAAACTGAGGTAAGAAAATGTAAAAATTGTGAAGATGTATCTATACAAAGTAATGATGTGCCTGAAATTAAAGATGACTCTAAACAAATTTTCTCACCCCAGACTGCTTATCAAATTACTTCGATTTTAGAGGGAGCAACTAAAACCGGTACAGCAAAAAAATTAAGAGATTTAAAAATGGATCTTGCTGGAAAAACTGGAACAACAAACAAAAATACAGATACCTGGTTTATAGGTTTTACGTCAGATTTAGTAATAGGTGTTTATGTTGGTTATGATGAACCAAAATCACTTGGAAAATTTGAAACTGGAGCTAAAACAGCAATGCCGATATTTAAAAGTTTTATTAAATCAGCTTTAAAAAAAGAAAATACGAGACCATTTAAAGTACCTGAAAACATTACTATGATGGTTGTTGATTCTAAAACTGGAAAAAAAGTAAGCTTTACCTCGAAGAAAACCTTAATAGAGTCTTTTAAAAGTGATAAAATTCTCGAAAAAACAAATATTTCAAAACAAATAAATAATAGATTTAACAATAATAATATATTAAGATTTTACTAATGAGTGAAGAATTCTATAAAAATGTAACTGAGGTCAATAAAGTTAATCAAAGAATAAAGGAGTATCTTTGAAAAGCACAACTTTAAAAAAAAATTAGATAAGTATAATAAACTAATTTTATCAGAAAATTTCTGGAAAGATAAATCTGAAGCTCAAAAAGTTCTTAAAGAAAAAAAATTCCATGAAACTTTAATTAATTCTTACACAGAAACTACGAAACATTTAAAAGAGTTAGAGGAATTTTATAATCTAGCTTTAGAGGAAAATAATAAAAACTTAATTCAAGAAACATTAGAAAATATTAAAAATCTTAAAAACACTGTTAAGAAAAATGAGATTAAATGTTTTCTTTCAAAAGGAACAGATAGCAATGATTGTTTTTTAGAAATTCATGCTGGTGCTGGAGGAACAGAAAGTCAAGACTGGGCAGAGATGCTTAGAAGAATGTATATGAAATGGGCTCAGTCAAAAGAATTTAAAAACCATATTATTAGTGAACATAAAGGTGATGAAGCAGGTCTCAAATCATCAACTATAAAGATATCCGGTGATTATGTTTTTGGATGGCTTAAAGCAGAATCTGGAATTCATAGATTGGTAAGAATTTCTCCTTTTGATTCTGGTGCCAGACGACACACAAGTTTTGCAAGTGTTTGGGTTTATCCTGTAGTTGATGAGAATATTGATGTGGAAATTTTAGAAAAAGATTTAAGAATTGATACATATAGATCTAGTGGAGCTGGTGGGCAGCACGTAAATACTACTGACAGTGCTGTCAGGATCACACATCTTCCAACTAAAATTGTTGTACAGTGCCAAAATGAAAGATCGCAACATAAAAATAAAGAAACTTGTATGCAAATGCTTAAAGCAAGATTATATAATTTTGAATTGGAAAAAAGAGAAAAAGAAAACGAAAACAAACAGAACTCTAAAAAAGATATAGGTTGGGGTCATCAAATAAGATCATATGTTTTACACCCATATCGGTTAGTTAAAGACAATAGAACTAGCCACGAATCAAGTGATCCACAAAAGATATTAGACGGAGATATAGATAGTTTTTTAGAAAACTCTCTATTTAAAATGGATGCTTAAAAAACTCTCTCAAATATTATTAATCATAATTTTTTTATTGATTTCGTTTTGCGTTTATTTAAGTGTTTACGGAATAAATACTGATAAGCTAAATGGAATTATCAATGAGAAAATCTCACAAAGAGATAGTGATTTCGATATTAAATTAAATAAGGTTAAGATTTTTCTAGACATAAGAAGTTTTAAATTAGAAGCTAAAACAAATAATCCAATTATACTCTATAAAAAAAATAAAATAGAATTACAAAGTATAAGTACCGGTTTACCTTTACTTTCTATTTTTACTCAAGATGCAAAAATAGAAAATCTAAAATTTATTACAAAAAAAAATAAGGTTAAAGATTTAATTGAGTTAAGCAGAGGCTTTCAAAATTCTCCTCAATTATTCATTTTAAAAAAGATGGTGAAGTCTGGAGATATTTCCCTGGAAGCCAAGATAAATTTTTCTGAGGATGGCAGCATCTTAAAAGATTATGTAATAGATGGAGATCTTGAAAATGTTAAATTAAGGTTACTAAATAAAGAAATTATTGAGAATATAAAATTTGGTTTTATCTTAAAAAATAATGATTATGTCATTTACAATGCCTCATCCTTTTATCAGGATATAAAATTTAAGTCAGACGAAATTAGAATAAAAGAAAAAGACAGCGCCTTTTTATTTAATGGTAATATTTCTACGTCAAAAGATGATCTTAGTCTTAAAACGATATCAAAAATATTCCGGATTAATTTAGAGAGTATTGAAAACGATAAAATTATATTTTCCACAAATAATAAGTTTTCTTTCGAATTAAGTAAAAAGTTTAAATTTTCAAATATAAAAGTAAATTCAAAATTCAATGTAGAAAGCTTGGAATATCTGAACTCTAGTTTAAAGGAATTATTTCCGGGTTACGAAAATGGAGTGAAATTTGAAAATAATGTAATAAATTTAGATTATCAAAACGGAAATTATAAAATAACTGGAGATAGTAAATTAAATAATAATGAAGATATAGATAGCTTTAGTTACTCGATTGAGAAAAAAAAAGACAAAATTTTTTTCAAAACAGATTTTGATATAAAAAGTAACGCATTAAACCTTGAGCTTTTGAACTATACAAAAAAAAAAGGTATTAAAGGTAACCTTGTTGTGGAAGGAGTTGTAAATAAGAATAATTCAGTCCTTTTAAATAAAATAAACTTTGCGGAGTCTAAAAATTTTATTAAAGTTAAAAATATCAATTTTAATTCCAAAAAAAAATTGAAAAGAATTGATCAAATTGATGTTAATCTCGTAAACAATAACGATCAAATCAGCCAGTTGAACATTAAAAGAAAAAAAAATAACTACTTAATTAACAGTAAAATATTTGATGGAGCAAAAATCCTGGATAGAATATTATTTTCAAAGGGTGACAGAAACTTTTTTGCTGTTTTCGAAAAATTAAACTCTAAAATTACAATAAACTTTAATACTATTTATATTACGAATGAAGATTACTTAACTAATTTCAAAGCAGATGTGATTGTTAATAATAATCAAATAAAAGATTTAATTTTATCCTCGCAATTTTCAACTAAGGAAGACTTAAAACTTTCAATAAAAACAAATTCAAACAATGAAAAGATTACAGACTTATTTGCAGGTAATGCAAAACCTTTGGTAAAAAAATATGATTTTATAAAAGGTTTTGAGGGTGGCTATTTAAAGTTTGACTCTATTGAAAAAAATAAATTTTCAAATTCAAATTTAAAAATTTTTGATTTTAAATTAAAAGAAGTACCAGCATTAACAAAATTACTTACCCTTGCTTCTTTGCAAGGTATCGCAGATCTTCTGACTGGGGAAGGGATTAGGTTTAATGACTTCGAAATGGTTTTTAATAATAAAGATGGGCTTATGACGATTGAGGAAATCTATTCTTTAGGGCCTTCGATATCTATACTGATGGATGGATATATTCAAAAAGATGATTTGGTTAGTCTAAGAGGTACACTGGTTCCCGCAACAACTGTAAATAAAGTCATAGGCTCAATTCCGGTAATTGGAGATTTGCTTGTTGGCAAAAAAGCAGGAGAAGGTGTTTTTGGAGTAAGTTTTAAGATAAAAGGCTATCCAGATGATTTAAAAACATCAGTAAATCCTATCAAAACTTTAACTCCAAGGTTTATAACTAGAACATTAGAGAAAATAAAAAAATCTAGCCAATAATTTTTATTAAAACATGTTTTTTCTTACCATAAGAAAGTTTTAAAACTTTATTTTCAAAGTGAGATACATTAATTATCAAGCTTTCGTCCGTGACTGTAGAGTTATTTATTTTCAAACCAGAATTTTTTATTGTTCTTCTTATTTCACTTTTTGAACTAAATAAATTAGTTTTAATAGAAAGATCAATTATATTTAGTCCGTTATTAACTTGATCTTTTTTAATGAGTGTAACTGGTAGTTCATCTCCTGAGCCACCTGCGAATGTTTTTTTTGCAGTCTCTGAAGCTTTTATTGCAGCTGGTTTACCATGCAAAAGAGTAGTTGCCTCGTTTGCCAAAAGAGTTTTTAAATCGTTAATATTTTTGTCTTTTATATCTTCGATTTCAGAAACATCCTTATCTGTAAACATTTTCAAAAATTTGATAACATCTCTATCATCTGTATTTCTCCAAAATTGCCAATAGTCATAAGATGGCAACAGTTTCCTATCTAGCCAAACAGCACCTTTTTCTGTTTTACCCATTTTAGCACCAGATGCTAAAGTTATTAATGGAGTTGTTAAACCGTAAACTTGCTTACCAGAATATCTTTTAACTAAGTCAACACCATTAACAATATTACCCCATTGATCAGAACCACCAATCTGCATTAAACAATTTTTTGTTTTGTTAAGTTCTAAAAAATCATATGCTTGAAGTATCATATAATTAAATTCCATATAACTTAAAGATTGCTCTCTATCCAATCTAAGTTTCACACTATCAAAACTAAGCATTTTATTAATTGTGAAATGTTTTCCGATTTCTCTCAAAAATTTTATATAATTTAGTTTTCCAAGCCATTTATAATTGTTTACATAAATAGGGCGGGTTTTAGAATTTTTGTTATCCAGAAATATTGAAAAAACTTTCTTAATATTTTTTATATTTTTTTCGATTTCTTTTTCTGTAAGAATTTTTCTTGTTTCTTCTTTTCCTGAAGGATCACCTATTCTTGTAGTACCTCCTCCAAGTAATATAATTGGTTGATGTCCATGTTTTTGCAATAATCTTAAGCACATAATTTGAAGTAAACTTCCAACGTGTAAGCTTTGAGCAGTACAGTCGAAACCAATATAAGCCCTTATTTTTTTCTTATCCATTAACCCGTTTAGGGACTCTAAATTAGTACATTGATTAAAATATTCTCTTTTATTAAACTCTTTAAGGAATGAATTTTTCATTTTTTTATAAAATAAGTCATTTTCAATATACCTATATTAACTTAATTAAAAAATAAATATTATGTCTAAAAATTACTATAGCCTTGGGTTAATGAGCGGTACATCTGGAGATGGAGTTGATGCATCTGTAATACATTCTGATGGGGATACAAGTTATAAAGTAGAAATAAACAAGTATTTTAAATATGAAAAAAATTTTACACAAAAAATACACTTACTCAAAGAAAAAATTAATACCGTCACTGATCTTGAGAAATATTCAACCGAGCTTAAAGTTTTGGAGAAAGAGTTAACTATTTTTCACTCAAAAGTAGTAATGGATATAATTAAAAGTTTTAAAAGAAAAATTGATTTCGTTGGTTTTCATGGTCAAACAATGTTTCACGATCCATCAAAAAAAATTTCTCAACAAATAGGAGATGGCAGACTTTTGTCCCAACTTACTCAGACGACTGTTATTTATAATTTTAGACAAAACGATATTCAGAACGGTGGAGAGGGTGCACCTCTAGCCCCTATTTTTCACAAAGCGTTGGTAAAACAAATGAAAATTGAATTACCAGTCTGCATACTAAACATTGGTGGAATTTCTAATGCAACAATGTTGGGGAATTATGAACAAAATCATTTTACAAGTAGAGATTTGGGGCCAGGTAACTGCCTAATTGATGCCTGGGTTAGAAAAAATAAAAAAGGAAACTTTGATAAAGATGGCACATATGCAGCAATGGGTAAAACTAATGATTTGATGCTTAATCAGGCTTTAGATAATTTTGATAATCGACCTGACCAGAATAGACTTTCTTTCGATACCAAAGATTTTGACATAAATTTTCTAAGAGGTGTAAGTTTTGAAGATGGCGCAGCAACTTTAACTGACTTATCAGGAAGAATAATTGGAGCAGGCTTATTTTCTCTGTTGAGCGATGTAAGAAATAAATTATTCAAAGTTTTGGTGTCTGGAGGTGGAAGAAAAAATAAAACTTTAATTCAAAGAATAAAGTCTAGAACATTGAAAAATTTAGTTATCCAACCTATTGATGATTATGGAGTAGATGGTGACTATGTAGAGGCACAAGCATTTGCTTTTTTAGCAATAAGAAGATTCCTAGAATTACCCATATCATTTCCTGAAACCACAGGGTGCAAAAGTCCGACAACAGGTGGAGAAATTGTAAAAAATTTTTAATATAAAGCAGATTCTTTTTTAATATATTTATCTAAAACCTTTTTTAAATTCTCCTCCGATTTTGTAAAAAAATGATTTGCATCAGGTACAGTCTCAAACTCAACTTTTATTCCTTTTTGAGATGAAAGTCTTTTATCTAGTTCATTAATGTACTCTTTAGGTACTAATTCATCTTTTTTTCCATAAACTATTAGTCCTGAAGTAGGACACGGTGATAAAAAAGAGAAATCATAGACATTGGGTTGTGGTGAAATAGATATAAATCTATTTATTTCAGGACGCCTCATTAGTAATTGCATAGAGATTAAAGATCCAAAAGAGAAACCAGCAACCCAACACTGAGAATTATCAAAATTTTCTCTTTCCAACCAATCAAGAGCTGCGGCAGCATCTGCTAATTCACCTTGACCATTATCAAACTCTCCATCGCTTTTGCCTACTCCTCTAAAATTTACTCTACAAACTGAAAAACCGTTATCCATAAAAGCATGAAAAGTATCTACAACAACTTTATTATTCATCGTGCCACCGTATTGCGGATGAGGCTGAAGAACTAAAGCTATTGGAGATGTAATTTTTTGACTTTTAAAATATTTTGCTTCTAATCTTCCTGCAGGTCCAGGTATGAAGATTTCTAAAATTTTATTTTCCATGTTTGTTAATGATTATTATTCTCACTAAAAAACTTTATTTATCATATTGCAGTGTCAATTTGCGAGTCTTTTTCTTTAGTGTAATCTTGACTATTTTAGTCGGGTATATATATAAGTCCCATAAATTGCGAATTATGAAGCTAAATACTAAATCACGATATGCTGTAATGGCACTTGCTGACATGGCAAGGTTTGACGGGAAAAACCCAGTTAGTCTAAGAGATATATCTCTTAGACAAAGTATATCTTTACTTTATTTAGAACAAATTTTTTTAAGATTAAAAAAAAATAATATTGTCAAAAGTGTAAGAGGTACAAATGGTGGTTATATTATATCTAAAAATATAAATGATCTGAAAATTTCAGATATTTTTTATGCTTTGGATGAAAAAGTCAAAACAGTTGGATGTAAAAAAGAGTCGAAAAAAGGTTGCAATGGAAAATCTTCAAAATGTCTAACTCACAACTTGTGGGATGAACTTGACCTACATATTAACTCATTTTTTGAGAATAAAAGATTGGGTGATTTAGTAAAGAGAAAAGAAAGCAGAAATTAATGAGAGAAAAAGAACTCGAAAAATTAAAAGATTATAAATACGGATTTTCAACTGATATTGAAAACTTTAAAGCTCCAAAAGGCTTAAATGAAGACGTAATTAAATTTATATCTAATGTTAAAAAAGAACCTAAGTGGTTGTTAGATTGGAGACTAAAGGCTTATAATAGGGTTAAAGTTTTAAAAGAGCCGAATTGGCAGAAACCCAAATATCCTAAAATTAATTATCAAGATTTATATTATTATTCAGCGCCTAAAAGTTTTAAAGAAAAACCAAAGAGCTTAGATGAATTAGATCCTAAACTTATTGAAACTTATAACAAACTTGGAATTCCGCTTAATGAACAAAAAAGATTGAATGGTATAGCGGTTGATGCTGTTTTTGACTCAGTTTCTGTAGCTACGACTTTTAAAGATACACTGACTGAAAAAGGAATTATTTTCTGTTCTATATCTGAAGCAATTCAAAAACATCCAGATTTAGTAAAAAAATATTTAGGTTCTGTAATACCAATTACTGACCATTACTTTGCAACATTAAACTCAGCGGTATTCACTGACGGATCATTTGTTTATATCCCACCAGGAGTGAGATGCCCTATGGAACTCTCTACATATTTTAGAATAAATGCTTCTGACACAGGTCAATTCGAGAGAACTCTTATTATTGCAGATAAAGGAAGTTATGTAAGTTATTTAGAGGGATGTACGGCACCAATGAGAGATGAAAACCAATTACACGCAGCGAATGTTGAATTGATTGCATTAGATGATGCTGAAATAAAATATTCAACTGTTCAAAATTGGTATCCTGGAGATAAAGATGGAAAAGGTGGAATTTATAACTTTGTGACAAAAAGAGGGTTATGCAAGGGTAAAAATTCTAAAATTTCTTGGACACAAGTTGAAACTGGATCAGCCATTACGTGGAAGTATCCAAGCTGTATATTGCAAGGGGATAATTCAGTTGGTGAGTTTTATTCAATTGCAATTACAAACAATCATCAAAAAGCAGATACAGGAACTAAAATGATTCACTTAGGCAAGAATACAAAAAGTAAAATTATATCAAAGGGTATTAGCGCAGGTTTTTCTGATATGACATATAGAGGATTAGTTGATATTTCACCTAAATCATCAAACTCAAGTAATTATACTCAATGCGATTCATTGCTAATGGGAAATAAATGTGGTGCACATACAATTCCTTACATCAAAAATAAAAATGCCAATTCTAATATTGCACATGAAGCAACAACTTCAAAAATAAGTGATGAACAATTACATTATTGTCAACAAAGAGGACTGAATTCTGAGGAAGCAGTAAGTTTGATTGTAAATGGTTTTTGTAAAGAAGTTCTTCAGCAATTACCTATGGAATTCGCAGTAGAAGCGCAAAAACTTGTTGGTATTAGTTTAGAAGGGAGTGTTGGTTAATGTTAAAAATTAATAACCTTAATGCAAAAATTGAAGATAAATCAATTTTAAATGGTTTCTCTCTTGAAATTAAACCTGGAGAAGTTCATGCAATAATGGGTCCTAATGGATCAGGAAAAAGCACTCTATCTAATATTTTATCTGGAAAAAAAGGGTATGACGTAACAGGGGATGTTTTATTTGAAAATAAAAATTTATTTGATCTTGAGACAGAAGAAAGAGCTCATAAAGGAATATTTTTAGCTTTTCAATATCCTCTTGAAATTCCAGGAGTAAATACAAACATCTTTTTAAAAACTTCTTTAAACGCTATTAAAAAAGCGCGTGGTGAAAAAGAACTAGGCGCATTAGAGTTTCTCAAATTGGTAAAAGAAAAAGCCAAAAATCTTAAGTTTGATGAAGACAAACTTAGTAGACAACTAAACGTTGGTTTCTCTGGTGGAGAAAAGAAAAAGAACGAAATTTTACAGATGTCTATCTTAGAACCAAAATTATCAATTTTAGATGAAACAGATTCGGGACTAGATATTGATGCATTAAAAATTGTTGCAGATGGAGTTAATTCTTTAAGAAAAAAAGATAATTCTTTTTTAATTATAACCCACTACCAAAGATTACTTAATTATATTAAACCTGATTTTGTTCATGTCTTAATGGGAGGTAGAGTAGTTAAATCTGGAGGGCCGGAGTTAGCGCTAGAGTTAGAAAAGAAAGGTTATGAAAAAATAAACTAATGCAAAATTTTAAAACAGACTTCGAAAAAACATTAAAAGAAAGTAATTTATCTGAAAAGGAAATTGCTTTTAAAAATATTAATGCAAAAGAATTTTCAAAACAAGGTTTTCCAAATAGAAAAGATGAAGATTGGAAATTTTCAGATATAAATCAAATAATTAAAAAAGAAATTGGTGAATTAAAATTTTACACTGGTCAATCAAAGGAAACTGAAATAGATAAAGATGTCTTACTTAGTGAAATAAAACACAATAAATTAATTTTTGTAAATGGCCAACTAGCACGGACTGATTTTAGTTCTGAAGAAAAAAATAAAATACAATTTTTAGATAATATAAATGACATAGAAGAACAATCAGTGGAAAATTCTTTAATAAATTTAAATAATGCTCTAGCAAACAAAAGTTATAAATTATTAGTCAAGAAAAATTACCAAATTAAAAATCCACTTATAATTTATCATGTATCTAATAATAAAGTTACATCACAAAACATAAATTTGAAAATTAACTTTGAGTTAGAGGAAAATAGTTCTTTAAAGTTAATTGACCTCGTAAAAGATAAAGGTAATAAAAATTTTATAAATATTTTTTATAATTTTTCTTTAGAAAAAAATTCAGTTTTAAAAAACTACAAAATTGATCAGTTTGAAAATTACAATATTAGATATATGTTTAATAACATCAAGCAATCTTCTAATAGTGTTTCAGAGACATTTTATTTATCTAAGGGATCGACTTTCTCAAAAAATGAAATTACTTGTGATTTAAAAGGAGAATATTCTTCAGCCTTCGTAAATGGTATTTTTTCATTAAATAAAGATAAACACCATGAGATTAAAGCAAAAATAAATCATTTAGTTGAAAATACAAAAAGCTACCAATTAGTGAAAAGTGTTTTAGAAAATAAATCAAGATCAGTATATCAAGGAAAAATATATGTAGACTCTAAAGCACAAAAAACTGATGGCTATCAATTAAGTAAAGCAATATTGGTCGATGAAACAACCGAATTTAATGCAAAGCCTGAGTTAGAAATTTACGCAGACGATGTAAAATGTTCACACGGATCTGCTTCTGGAAGTTTAGACGAAAATTCAATATTCTATTTAATGTCTAGAGGTCTAAGTTACAAAGAAGCAAGAGAATTATTAATCAATGGTTTTCTTGTGGAGGTAATCAATCAAATAACTGATGAACCTATTAAAAAACTTATAAAAAATTTATATGGATTAAAAAATGAATATTAAAGATATTAAAAAAGAATTTCCAATATTTGATAATAAGGTCCATAATAATGACCTGGTTTATCTAGATAGCGCTAATTCATCTCAAAAACCTAAGGTGGTTGTAGATAGAATTTATGATTTTTATACTAAAGAATTTTCAAATGTTGGTCGTAGCGTTCATTACTTAGCTGTGGCAGCAACGAATTTATATGAAAACACAAGGGTATTAGTACAGAAATACATTAATGCAAAAGATCCAAACGAGATAGTTTTCACAAAAGGCGCAACCGAGGCAATAAATTTAGTAGCAAATACTTTTGGTCAAAAATATTTAAAAGAAGGTGATGAAATTTTAATTACAGAATTAGAACACCATTCAAACTATGTTCCTTGGCATTATTTAAGAAAATCAAAAGGTGTTAAGATTAATTTTGCAGATGTAGATGAGAACGGTGATATTAGTATTGAAAGTATTGAAAAGAAAATTACTCCTAAAACAAAAATTTTGGCTATCACTCATCTATCTAATGTTACAGGCGCAATTCTTCCTATTAAAGAAATTATTCAATTAGCGCATTCAAAGAATATTCCAGTTCTTGTTGATGGTTGTCAGGGAGCTCCACATTTAAAATTAGATATGCAAGATCTTGATTGTGATTTTTACGCAATATCTTGTCACAAAATGTATGGACCTACTGGTCTTGGTGTTTTGTATGCTAAAAAGAAATGGCTAGAAGAGCTACCTCCTTACCAAGGTGGTGGCGGAATGATTGGTGAAGTAAAAAAAGAAGGAATTACTTTTGGAGATCTTCCTAATAAATATGAGGCAGGTACAATGGCAACTGCACAAGTGATCGCTTTCGGTGAGTCAATTAATTTCATAAACAAACTTGGTATAGAAAAAATTGAAGAACATGAGAGAGAATTGACAAAATACGGTGAAGAAATTTTAAGAAAAAATAATTCTGTAAAACTAATTGGAAGTCCAAAAAACAAAGGATCAGTTCTATCATTTACTTTAGATGGAGTTCATCCACATGATATAGCAACGATACTTGATGAAGATGGTGTTGCAATAAGAGCTGGACACCATTGTTGTCAAATCCTTCATGAAAAATTAGGATTAGCAGCTACAGCTAGAGCATCTTTAGGTGTTTACAATACTAAAGATGATCTCGATCAATTAAATAGCTCAATTAACAAATGTATAAAAATATTTAATTCATAATGGACTTAAAAGATTTATATCAAGAGATAATTCTAGATCATGGAAAAAATCCTAGGAACTTAGGAAAGTTTGAAAATTTTAATAAAGATGCCAAAGGTCATAATCCTTTATGTGGTGACAAAGTTCATGTTTACCTTAAAGTTGATGAAAATAAAAAAATTTCTGATATTAAATTTGAGGGTCATGGATGTGCAATATCCATGGCTTCAGCTTCAATAATGACAGAATTGATGAAAGGTAAAGATCAAAAAGAAGTAAATGAATTAATAGAAGACTTCTTAAAAATGATTAAAGATAATCCTGAACTTGAATCAAATTTGATAAGCGAAGATGATAAGACTAAACTTATGTCTCTATCAGGTGTAAAAAAATATCCAATGAGAGTTAAGTGTGCCACATTACCGTGGCATACCTTAATTTCAGCAATGACAAATAAACCTGGAGAAGTAAATACTGAGAAGGAAGATTAAATGGAACTAAAAGATAAAGTTATAGCAGAAATAAAGAAAATCTATGATCCTGAAATACCGGTAAATATTTATGACTTGGGTTTAATTTATAACGTTAAAGTTGATAAAGAAAATGTGGTGGAAATAAAGATGACACTTACTACTCCAAATTGCCCAGTTGCTGAAAGTTTACCAAAAGAAGTAGAAGACAGCGTTAAAGGTATTAAGGAAGTTAAAGATGCAAAATTAGAATTAGTTTGGGAACCGCCATGGGATAAAACAATGATGTCAGAAGCTGCTAAACTGGAGTTAAATTTATGAGTCAGGTAATTAAACTTAGCGATAAAGCTGCAGATAGAATTAAATCTATTTTGTCAAATGATAAATCATCTTTAGGAGTAAGAATTGGTGTTAAAAGCGGAGGATGTGCAGGAATGTCTTATGTGATGGAATATGCAAAATCAGAAAATCCAAATGATGAAATGATTGAGGAAAAAGGTGTTAAAGTATTTATAGATCCTGGTGCCGTTATGTACTTGTTAGGTACTACAATGGATTTTAAAGAAGAGGAGTTTTCATCATCTTTCGTGTTTAATAATCCCAACGAAACTGAGCGTTGTGGATGCGGAGAGTCTTTCAAAATAGAGTAATCTTTATCAAAAATATTAAGGGTTGTTTTTTTTAAATTAAGTCAATAACCTAATTGTTTTTATATGAAAAAGGATACTTATAAAAACAAGGCTGCCTTTTTAGAAAAACTAAAAACTAAGTCTAAACGAGAGGCAAACTTGTTTTTTTCTTTGTGTGAAGACAATAGTGAAATAGTAAACACAAAAAAATTCAAGGAAGTTTTATTAAACTCAGGTTTAAAAGCCAATGATAAAAGATTATATAACCTTTTTCAGAATTTAGACGCTCACGGTGATAAAATTGTATTTGAAGACTTTATTGATATTATCCGAAGTTCAGAATTAATTGTTGAAAAATCTTTAAGAGGTGAATTATCAATACCAGATTTTAGCTATTTTGCAAAAAATTTGGACAGTATGTTTGATGAGGTAAAAAAAATTAAATCAGGAGAATTAGCATCATACATTCCGCCACTAGCTGAAGTTGATCCAGATCAATTTGGTGTTGCAATTGTAACAGCGGATGGTCAAATATATCAAAAGGGTGATAGTAATGTTGATTTTTCAATTCAATCAATGTGCAAACCTTTTAACTATTGTTTTGCAATGGAAAGGTTAGGTTTAGAAAAAGTTCATAAACATGTTGGTCAAGAACCATCCGGTAGACAATTCGATGATCTAACTTTGTTAGCAAGAACAGCTATAGGCGACTTGCAAGGAGAGCATGCTAAAGATAATCCAAACGGAAAATCTAGTCGTGTACCTTTTAACCCAATGGTCAACGCTGGTGCGATAATGACAGCTGGTCTAATAGGTCCTGAAGACTCTCACAGTCAAAGATTAAGATACATAAGACAACAGTTTGGTAGGTTAATAGGATGGTCTCCAAAAGATGACTTTGGCGCTGAGTTACCAAGATTTAATAAAAATATGGCTCGGCAAGAAAATTTTACGGGATATAATAATATTGCAATGGGTTATCTTTTGATGGCTACAGGTAATTTACCCCATACAAAAACTAAGCTGCACAATGACATACATCCTGATGAGGATGAATTTGACTTTTACACAGAACCTGCAGTTACCGAAGCACTCAAACTATATTTTAGTATTTGTTCATTAGAGATGACCTCTGTAAATTTTGCAACGGCCGCAGCCACACTTGCTAATAGTGGTGTTAATCCCCTAACTCAAGACCGAGTACTAAGTCAAAAAACTGTAAGAAATTGTTTACCAGTTCTACAAACTAGTGGGATGTATAATGCTAGTGGTACATTCTTTCAACAAGTGGGATTACCAGCAAAAAGCGGAGTAGGTGGCGGAGTTATATTAATAGTTCCAAGATTGATGGGAATATGTATTTTTTCACCTCGCTTAGACAAACAAGGAAATAGTGTTAGAGGAATTGAGATGGCGAGACGAATTACATCAAAATATTTAGTTCATACTTTTGATGGTACAATGACAGATACAGATCGTCTTGATCCAAAAATACCAATTTCGAAATGGCGAGCTAATAGCTGTGGTGAGGCGATTTGGGCTGCAAGCAATGGAAATATTAGAACATTGGAGCGTTTAGTCAGTGAACAAAGAGATCTTCAAAACGGAGACTATGATATGAGAACTCCTTTGCATTTAGCTTCAGCAGAAGGTCAACTAGAAGCAGTTCAATTTTTACTTAAACAGGGTGTAAAACCAATACCTGATCGTTGGGGTGGTTACGGGTACTTTGATGCAAAAAATAATAACCATAAAGAAATTGTAAAAGAATTTGAAAAACTTGATATTGATTATACTCAAGCATCACACTTAATTGAAGATCCTAACGGCAAAACGGACAAGATGGCAATTTATGATGATGAATTAGCAGTAATTGAATTATTGTTTGCAGCTTCCGAAAATAACGTTGAAGGTATACGAAATTTGGTTGCAAAGGGAATACCTGTGCATGCCGGAGATTATGACTCTAGAACAGCTTTACATCTCGCAGCTGCTGAAGGCTGCTTAGACGTAGTTGAGTACTTGGTTACACATGGACACCCTTTATTCGTTAGAGATAGATGGGGCGCTACACCTTTAGATGAGGCTAAAAGAGAAAAAAGAAAATCTGTCATTAATTATCTTAAAGATTTTAATTGAACGATTTTTCTTAAACTTAACAAATACTTTAACAACTATAATACATTTCGTATTCAATAGGATGCGGAGTGTCTTGAAAGTTATTTACTTCTTCCATTTTTAAGTCAATGTAAGCATCTATCTGATCGTCAGTAAACACTCCACCTTCAGTTAAAAATTTTCGGTCTTCGTCTAAAGCTACACAAGCCTGTCTTAATGATGAACAAACAGTTGGAATACCTTTTAGTTCCTCTGGACTTAAAGCGTATAAATCTTGGTCCATTGGTTTACCAGGTTTGATTTTATTCTTAATTCCATCTAAACCAGCCATCAACATTGCTGAAAATGTTAAATAAGGATTCCCAGAAGCATCAGGAAATCTTACTTCAACCCTTTTACCTTTTTTACTAGTACTAAATGGTATTCGACAACTTGCAGATCTGTTTCTAGATGAGTAAGCTAATAAAACCGGTGCTTCAAAACCAGGAATTAGTCTTTTGTAACTGTTGGTAGATGCGTTTGAAAAGGCGTTAAGTGCTCTTGCGTGTTTAATAATCCCCCCGATGTAGTACAAACATTCATCAGATAATCCAGCATATTTGTCTCCTGCAAATAGTGGCTTATCTCCATTAAAAATAGATTGATGGATATGCATACCTGAACCATTATCATTTTTAACTGGTTTTGGCATAAACGTGGCTGTTTTACCAAATGAATGAGCAACATTGTGAACTGCATATTTATAAATTTGCATACTGTCACCTTGGTTAACTAAAGTATTAAATAATGTTCCAAGTTCGTGTTGGCTTGGTGCAACTTCGTGGTGATGTTTTTCAACTTTTACACCCATATCTCTCATTGCTTTAAGACATTCAGATCTTAAATCTTGACCTCCATCAACTGGCGGAACTGGAAAGTAACCACCTTTAATTTTAGGTCTATGTCCCATATTTCCATTATCATATTTTTTTCCTGTATTGTAAGGACCTTCAACACTGTCAATTTCAAAACCTGTTTTATTCATATCGTTAGAAAATTTTACATCATCAAATACAAAAAATTCTGGTTCTGGTCCAAAATAAGCTTTGTCTCCGATTTTAGTTTTTTTTAAATATTCCTCAGCTTTTTTTGCAGTGGATCGTGGATCTCTTTCATAAAAAGTCTTGGTAATTGGGTCCATTACATCACAAAAAAGCACTAATGTGCTGTGTGAAAAAAAAGGGTCTACGAAACTATTTGATAAATCAGGCTTTAAAATCATATCAGACTCATTAATTGCTTTCCAACCAGCAATTGATGAACCATCGAAAAAAATTCCATTGTTTAGCATATCTTCATCTACTGTAATTAGATCTTGTGTTACGTGTTGTAATTTACCTCTAGGGTCAGTAAATCTTAAATCTACATATTCAATCTGTTTATCTTTAATTTTTTTAAGTATGTCTTTTGCACTCATATAATTTGACCTTTCAATTTTAAACGTTTAATAGCAAATAAAAATATATTAATATCGTTCATTATATTGATATCTCATATGCAATTTAAACATGGATTGATACCTAAGTTATAAATATTTTACAAACAACTATTAGTTGAATGAATGACTTATTAAACAAAGAGCCAGTGAAAAGAGTGATTGAAGCCTTAAGTAAGTTTAACAAAAATCTTAAGGTTCAAATTTTAGAAAAAACTGCCAGGACGGCACAAGAGGCAGCTATAGCATTAAATTGCAAAGAAGGCGCTATAGTTAAAAGTTTAGTATTTAGATCTGGTGAAGACTTTCTAGTATGTTTAGTTTCAGGTGATAAAAAATGCTCCTTAAATAAAGTTAAGAAACTGGTGTTTAAAAAAGATGTCTGTATGGCTAATGCCGAAGATGTAAAAGCTCAAACTGGTTTTACTATTGGTGGTGTTTCACCCGTAGGTCATTTAAAAGAATTAGAGATTTTAATTGATAAAAATCTTAATAGATTTGATAAAGTTTATGCTGCCGCAGGACACCCAAACAGCATTTTTAAAATAGATTTTTCAATGTTAAGTAATTTAACCAAAGGTAGAATAGAAGATATAACTGAATGAGACCACCAAATTTTACCGATTATTCTTTATTAGTTTTTCTTGGTATTATATGGGCATCTGCCTTCTTTAATATAAAAATAGCAACAGATTCATTCGGTCCAATTACAATTGCTTTTATAAGAGTGCTATTAGGATCAATACCTCTAATTATTTTATGTTTTTATAAAAACATAAAAATTGAAGTTTTTTCAAAAGATTGGCCTTGGTTTGCAACAATTGGTTTTGTGAATATGGTCTTTCCATTTTTCCTAATTGCTTACGGCGTCAAGGAAGTCCAAAGTAATTTGGCTGCTATTCTAATGTCAACTTCACCTTTAACCTCCACTTTATTAGCCCACTTTTTTTTAAAAGAGGAAAAGATCAATATTCTTAAAGTTACAGGTGTTTTGATTGGTTTTTCAGGCATAGTATATTTATTTTCTGATAATTTTTTAATCAATGAAAACAATATATTTTCTGCCTTATGTATTTTATTTGGCTCTTTAGGATATGTAGTTGGTGGAATTCTTACTTATAAAATAAGCAATAAAAAAAATGAAAATGTAACAGCTTCTATTCTAATTTGGGCAACCATTATACTTTTGCCAATGTGTTTTTATTTCGAGAAACCATGGAACTACAATCCATCGCTAACGTCAGTAGTTTCAATTACATATTTAGGAGTTATTGCTACAGGTTTAGCCTGGGTTTTAAGGTTTAAAGTTTTAAAAGAAAATGGTTTAGTATTTCAGTCTCAGGTGGCTTATTTAATACCTATTTTTGCAGTAATTTTAGGTTATATATTTTTAGATGAAATTATAACATTCAAAGTAATAATTGCCTTATTAACAATAGTAATTGGAATTTATTTTGTTAAAAAGTCCGTACACCCAAAGAAAATTTTAAACTAATCTAAAATTTGAATTTCAATTAGCGATGGAAGTGTTTACGCAAAACATACCAAATCTTGTTATCATCTTATAAATCAATAATATTTTCAACTTCAGGTTTTTCTGTGGTTTCACGTGAAAATATTATAAGTTCGTGATACTTGATGAATAAATTCTTACCTTTAATCTTTGTTTTACTTTGGTCTTCGGCATTTGTCACAACAAAACCAATTGTAAATAATAGTGATCCATTTTCAGCTTTAGCTTTTAGATTTTTTATAGTTGCACTAGGTTTCCTAATTTATTCCGTCTACAAAAATTTATCTTTAAAACTCAATAAAAAAGATTTTATCCAATCTTTTACAAGTGGAGTTTTATTTCACGGAGTTTACTTAGGTGGTGTCTTTTTTTCGGTATCTAAAGATATCCCAACAGGGATAACTGCTTTAATAGTAACAATGCAACCTATTTTAACCAATGCTCTAGCAGGACCTTTCCTTAAAGAATACGTAGATTGGAAACAATGGCTAGGTGTAATCTTAGGTTTTATTGGGTCTGCAATGGTTTTAGGTTTTGATATAGGAGTAACATTGCCGGCTATTGGAATAATTGCATCATTCATAGCATTACTGTCAATTACATCTGCTACACTTTTCCAAAAAAAATATAGTGGCAATATACCTTTGCCAGTAAGCAATATGTATCAGGCAGCAGGCGGATGTTTTTTCCATCTAATAATAATATTATTTTTTGTTGATCCTTTTATTGAATTCAATTCAACTTTTTTAGTAGCAATGAGCCACCAAATTTTTTTAGTATCCTTCGGAGCTTTTACAATTTTGATGTTTCTGATTAAAAATAATTCAGCAAGTAAAACTGTTACTGTATTTTTTTTAATACCTGCGACAACCGCATTTATGGCTTGGATTTTCTTAAATGAGCAACTAACTACAATTGATCTACTTGGATTTCTAGTAGCTTCACTAGGAGTATTCATTGCCACAAGAGATAAATAAAGTATTGAATAATAATGAAATGTAATTTCAACTAAAAATTGAAAATTATTTTTGCTCGTTTACATCATGCTCAAAATGGTCTTTAATTCAATTTATACAAATGGCTAAGACTAAAAAAAAAGCTGTTAAGAAAAGAAGAAAGATAACAAAAAAGTCGATTAAAAAAAGAAAAAAACTTAAAAGCAAAACGACAAAGAAACTTTCTAAATCTAAAAAGCCAAAAAATCTTAAGCCTAAAACAAATGGAGGAAAAATGAGTGCAGAACTGAAAGTGTCATCTGTTCTAGATACTTCTCATTTAAAGGTTAAATTTCCGTTTAAGTCTAAATACGGAAACTACATTAACGGAAAATTTGTAGAACCTAAATCTGGTAAATATTTTGATAATGTTAGCCCGATTTCAAATGAGAAAATCTGCTCAGTTGCACGATCAAATGATAAAGACGTAGAAGCTGCATTAGACGCAGCACACGCAGCTTTCCCTGAATGGGGAAAAACAGACATCACTACAAGATCAAATATCTTGAACAAAATAGCAGATGTTATTGAGAAAAATCTAAACCTGTTAGCAGTAGCTGAATGTTTAGATAATGGAAAGCCAATTAGAGAATGTATGGCAGCGGATTTGCCTTTAGTTGTCGATCACTGGAGATATTTTGCTGGAGTAATCAGAGCAGAAGAGGGATCAATTGCTGAAATTGCAAACAACCAATACTCATACAATTTTCATGAACCGTTAGGAGTTGTAGGACAAATAATTCCATGGAACTTCCCATTATTAATGGCGACTTGGAAATTAGCTCCGGCACTTGCAGCAGGAAATTGCGTTGTATTGAAGCCAGCTGAACAAACGCCAGCATCAATAAATGTTTTAATGGAACTTATTGGAGATTTATTACCTCCAGGAGTAGTTAACATTGTAAGTGGCTTTGGATTAGAAGCGGGTAAACCATTAGCATCATCTAAAAGAGTTGCTAAAGTTGCATTTACTGGTGAAACAACAACTGGAAGATTGATCATGCAATATGCTGCACAAAACATAATTCCTATAACTCTGGAATTAGGTGGAAAATCTCCAAACATTTTCTTTGAAGACGTATTAGATAAAGATGATGATTTCTTTGATAAATGTATTGAAGGTTTTGTGATGTTCAATCTAAACCAAGGTGAGGTTTGTACTTGTCCAAGTAGAGCTTTAATACAAGAGTCTATCTATGATAAATTCATGGAGAGAGCTATTGCTAGAACAAAAGCAGTTGTACAAGATAATCCTTTAAAAATGGAAACAATGATTGGAGCTCAAGTATCATTAGAACAAATGGAAAAGATAAAATCTTATCTAGATCTTGGTAAAAAAGAGGGTGCTAAAGTTCTATCAGGGGGAAATGTTGCTAAGCTTAATAGTGGTTTGGAAAAAGGTAATTTCATTGAACCAACTATTTTTGAAGCTAAAAATAACATGCGAATCTCTCAAGAAGAGATTTTTGGACCCGTTGTATCTGTGATTAAATTTAAAGATGAAGCAGAGGCGCTAAAAATCGCTAATGATACTCTTTACGGTTTAGGAGCAGCTGTGTGGACTAGAGATGGTAATAGAGCTCACAGAATGGGAAGAGGTATTCAAGCAGGAATAGTATGGACTAATTGTTATCATGCTTATCCAGCTCACTCTCCATTCGGTGGATACAAACAATCAGGTGTTGGAAGAGAAACTCACAAAATGATGCTTAATCACTATAGACAGAATAAGAACTTACATGTCTCTTATGCTGAAAAAAAATTAGGCTTCTTTTAAACATTAATATATACTGGCCCATGATTCTGAATCATGGGCCGTACTTTAAAAATGAAAGTATCTGCAACCAACTCAGCTCTAAACCTTCTCTCTGAGCTTCAGGAAAAATACGGAAAAAAATTGATGTTCCATCAGTCAGGTGGATGTTGCGATGGAAGTGCACCTATGTGTTTTCAAGAAGGGGAGTTCCCTCTTGGGGACAACGATGTAAAGTTAGGAGAAATTGGTGGAGTTCCTTTTTATATGAATGGGGATATGTATGAAAAATGGAAACATACCGACTTAACAATTGATGCGGTTAATGGAATTGGTGGAATGTTTTCTTTGGATAATGGAACAGGCCGCAGATTCCTGACAAAATCAGAAATCTGCTTAGTCGTTGATAACGACGAAAAAAAATAATCTATTACTGTCCTGGCGCTTTGTAACCAATCTTACTTGCTTTAGCAGTTGCTTTAGAAAAGTCTATTGCTTCCAACATAGTTAAATTACTCACAGCTCCAGATGCTTCTACAACTAATTTTATCGCTGCAAAGTCCTCAAAATTTGGAATATCTGCAACAACTACGAAATCGTATGAACCTCTTACAATGTCCATTGAGTGCATAGTTCCACCCATAGCTTTAGTAAGTTGATCTACTACTGCTTTTCTATCAGTTGAAGGATCTTTTAAAAATCCCTGAAAAGCTTTTTCCGTATAGTTTCCCATTATATATGCTTTCATATCTTCTCCTTTTTTATAAATGTATTATAGTACGAATAATGTAGTTTTGTTGACATGTTTTATTTGCACACTAGACACCATTAAAGGTAATGTTAAATTAATTTATGTACGAAAAATTTGGTCAATTTATTGATGGTAAATGGATTAAATCTTCTAGTGGAGAGACCTATGATGTAATAAATCCTGCAAATGAGGAAATTCTAGGTAATGCTTCCAAAGCATCCCCAGAGGATGTGGAGAAAGCTTTAAAGTCAGCACAACAAGGATTAGAAGTTTGGAAAAAAACTACACCTTGGCAAAGATCATATATCTTAAGACGCATAGCAGATAAAATGAGGGAGAAACAAGATGTTCTTGCAAAATGGATGACTCTAGAAATGGGAAAACCGCTAATTGAGGCTAAGGGTGAGGTTAATGGTGCAGCAGATATTTTTGAATGGAATGCAGAGGAGACAAAAAGAATTTATGGACAAACTGTAGAGAGTAGATTTGAGGATACTCGTGTACATGTTTACTATCAACCAGTTGGAGTTGTTGCAGCGTTGGTGCCTTGGAATTTTCCCTTAGTTTTATCATCTAGAAAAATCTCAACGGGATTGGCAGCAGGATGTTCAGTAATTGTAAAACCTGATGTAATAACACCAGGTGTAGTTATGGAGCTTGTCGAAATATGTAGAGAGTGTGGGGTACCTCCAGGGGTGATTAATTTACTATCAGGTGACCCACCTAGTATCGCACAACAATTAATTGCCTCTGACATAGTTAAAAAAATTTCGATTACAGGCTCTTCAAGAGTTGGAAAATTAATTCTTAAACAAGCCGCAGACAAAGTTCAAAGAGTAACAATGGAGTTAAGTGGCCATTCTCCATTCATAGTGTTTGATGATGCTGATATTAAAAAGGCTGCTGATATGGCTATAGCAGCTAAGTTTAGAAATAATGGTCAAGTTTGTATATCACCTAATAGATTTTATATTCAAGAAACTAAGAAAGATGAATTCGTAAATTTGTTTATTAAAAAAACAAAGAAATTAAAGATTGGTGATGGAATGGATCCTTCAGTTCAGCTAGGACCTATTACAACAAAAAAAAGATTAAATGAAATAGAAGAATTGGTTGAGACAACAAAGAAAGAAGGGGCAAAAGTTTTATTAGGAGGGAAAAGACCCTCAGGTTTTAATAAAGGTTATTTTTACGAACCTACAATATTTGATAACGTGAAAGATGATTTTACAATTATGAAAGTTGAGCCATTCGGACCCTTAGTGCCAATGCTATCTTTTAAAAGTTTTGATGAAGTAATTGAAAGAGCTAACAATCATGAGTTAGGATTATCAAGTTATATTTGCACCAACTCTATGGAGACAGCACATAAAGCATCAGAGCTAATGGAAACAGGAACAGTTGCAGTTAACACACCACAAGTTGCTTTAGCAGAGGCACCGTTTGGAGGTATTAAACAAGCAGGTTACGGAAGAGAGGGTGGTTCAATGGCAATTAAAGATTATCTTAATGTTAAATACACACACCTTGGTTTAAAAGGTTAAACTAAATGACAGAATTAATTTTGGCGTTAGGCGCAGGCCTTCTAAGTTTCTTATCTCCCTGCGTTTTACCTTTAATACCGGGATATATATCTTATGTATCAGGCAAATCCTTAAATGAATTGCTTGAAGAAAAAAAAGTTAATATTACACCAATAATTTTATTTACAGTTGGGTTCTCTATCATTTTTATTGCATTTGGAGCAACTAGTTCTCTAATTGGAAAAATTTTATTAAATAATTCAATAGAGCTTAGAATTTTTTCTGGACTAATTATTATTCTTTTTTCTCTTCAGATAATCGGAATTATAAATTTAAACTTTCTAAACTTTGAAAAGAGATTAGACACTCAAAAAAGCGCAAATGTTTTTAGTTCTGTTTTAGTAGGGATGGCATTTGGTTTTGGTTGGACACCATGCATTGGACCTATTCTTGGCTCTATACTGGCTCTTGCAGCCGTGGAACAAACTCTATTGAAAGCTGTTCTATTATTGTTATTTTATTCATTAGGATTAGCTATTCCCTTCATTTTGTCTGGTTTTTTAATACAAAAATTTATGCTTATTTCAAAAAATTTAAAAAAAAATATAAACATTATCTCAAAAACTGGTGGATTTATTCTGTTAGGAACAGGTATTTTGATACTAACAAACCAACTTCAAGCAGTAGGTTTTTACTTGCTAAAATCTCTACCTTTTTTACAAAATCTTGGTTAAAAAAATTGTCTTTTTTGATATAATCTTGAAATGTCATTAAGTTATTTAATAAATCAATCTAGTAAGTTTATCTGGTATTCTGCGCATTACATCATTTCTTTTAAGTACGCGACACCTATTAAAATAGATAAGTCTAATCCACCTCCGTTTTATGGCAAAATGCCAAATGGTAGAAAACTATTTTTTGAAATGATGAAACTTTTAAATGAAGAGCGAAAGTTGATCAATTCAAAATTTTATAAAATACCTAAAACAGAACTTAAAGATTTGATAAATACAGCTAAAGGAAGTTTTGATTTTTTTCTCGATTTACCTAAAATTGATAAAAGAAGGACATCGGGTAAATTTTCTGATGTAAAAACTAATAAAGACTTACCAAAATATTTTCTTAGAAATTTCCATTATCAAACAGATGGTTATTTAAGTGAAAAATCTGCAAGATTATACGAGTTTCAAGTTGAGACTTTATTTTCAGGGTGCGCTGCAACAATGCGAAGATTTTCAATGATCCCCTTAATTAAATTTATAAAAGATGAAAATTTACCAAGAACAAAGTTATTGGATATTGGTACTGGCACAGGGGACATAATTCAAACATATAAATTAAACACAAAAAATTTAGAGGTCACATGTTCTGATTTATCAGAAGAGTATTTAAATGTAGCAAAAGAAAAATTAAAGAAATTCTTAAATATTAAATATGTAAATTGCAAAGGAGAAGAGTTGCCATTTGATGAGAAATCTTATGATATTGTTACTTCTACTTATGTTTTTCACGAAGTTCCCTCTGCGATAAGAAAAAAAATTTTTAGCGAAATCTCTAGAGTTTTAAGAAAAGGGGGGATTTTTATTTTAACAGACTCTTTGCAAATAGATGACAATCCAATTTTAAATCCATTATTAGAATTTTTTCCTTATTCTACACATGAACCTTATTATCCTAAATATATAAGAGAAGATCTTGCTAACGTTGCTAGACAAAGTGGACTAGAACTTTTTTATTCTAAGAATGCTTATCTTTCTAAAAGCTTAGCTTTTAAAAAAATCTAATTAACTAAATTTTCTTAGTAAGTGTCTTAGTTTACCTTCTGAAGAGTCGTAATCTATATAACAACCTTGTAAAAACCTATTACCCTCATTAGGATTAAACTCTGTTCTACCGTGAAGCAATCTATAATTATCCATCATCAGTAAGTCACCTGGATTTAACTTGAATTTTTTTAAAAATTTATCTGAGTTATAAATTTCTGAAATTTTATTTCTTGCTTTATAATATAAGTCTAGCCTATCTTTTTCTAAAGCTGGAACAAAATCTAGTCTGGTACTAAATCTTACTTGTTTAACTCGTTTATTTTGATCTACTTCAATAAGTTCCCCATAATTTTCTAAAACCACATTTTTATCTGCAAATCTAAATTTCACTTTTACTTCTGTAAGTATTTTGAAAAATTCAGGAAATTCTTTTTTTAAATTTTCTGCCACTGCAAATCCATCAACTAAAGTTGAAAATCCACCTTTAACTTCATTTTCAAGACAATGTAATAACTGAATATTTGGAACTGGTTTTCTGTAAGGATTGTCAGTATGAGGTGAAAGAGGAAGAGGTGTGTAAGCTAAATCATTTGGATTTGGTTTTGACTTAACATTAAAGTATTCACCAAAATTTGTTCTTCTAATGCTACCAATTGAATTGGCAAAATTTACAATAAAATTATCTTTAGTTGGAACATTTGAAATAATAATAAAACCATTTTTATAAAATGATTTTAAAAGCTCAAGCATCTCACCACTTTCTAAAAAATTATTGTTATATTTAAAATTTTTTATATCCTTAAGGTCAGAATTCCATAGCGTTGGCTGCATTAATCTTTCTAATTCCTCATCTGAAGAAAACTCTTTTTCAATTTTTTTAATGTCAAATTTAGACTTTACTCCGTCACTGAACTCGAGATTTAAAAGATTATTATCAATTTTAACATCTTTAATTGTTATATTTTTTAGAAAAGATGGATCAAATAATCTTTGTTCGGTATTAGCATCTAGATGTTCTTTTTCAGACACTCTTTCTCTTAACCAAATAGGATGTAATTCTTTCTTTTTCGATCCTTGAAACACAAATATTTTGTTATTCTTCTCTAATTGTATTTTCATATCTACAATTAACATTTCAACAAAAAATAGCTTTAATCAAGCAAAATTAAATAGTAATAAGATCTTAAAATAAATCAAAACAAATGAAAAATATTGAATTTTATAGATTTTTAATCTCTTTGGCTAAAGACTTAAATAGATTTTATAAAAAGAATTTAAACAAACCGTTTAAGGCTTTTAACAAAGGTAAAGGCTCTAACTATGACCCAGTTACTATAGCTGATAAAAAATTTGAAAAGTTCATAAGATCAAAGATTAATAAAAAATACCCGTCTCATTCAATAGTTGGTGAGGAATTTGGAAAGAAAGTAACTAAAAGTGATTACTCTTGGGTAATAGATCCAATTGATGGGACAAGATCTTTTGTTATTGGAAATCCTTCATGGAGTAATCTTATAGCTGTTTGTTTTAAAGGCCAACCAATTTTTGGATTAGCAAATTTTCCTGAATTAAATAAATTTTATATAAACAAAAATACTAAAGAGGCATTTTTATTCAAGGATAATAAAAAGATAAAATTGCGATCCTCAAATGAAAAAAATTTCGAAAGAATAAAGCTTTCTGGAAACTTTCATGGTAATTTTTCTTTAGATAAGCTCAAGAAAGTAAAAAAAATTCTTCCAATGATGCAATTTCCTTGCATGGATGCATTGAGTTATTCTCATTTTTGTGAAGGAAAAATTGATGTTGTTTTTCAATGTGGAAATAAAATTTGGGATATTTTTCCATTGATACCAATAATAAGAGCTTCAGGTGGAATAGTCACAAATTGGAAAAATCAATTTAACTTTAAAAATGGAAATGTTTTAGTCTCTCCAAACAAAATCTTGCACCACAAGATGCTGAGAATGCTTAGACCTCTAAATTAATTATTGTTGATAAAAGATTTAATATAGTCTCTGAGTTTGATTTTACCAAAGTATTTATAAACTCTATTTGATAAATTCATTGTTGTAAGTGCTGATGCGTATCTTTCACCAGGTCTTTTTGATAAAAGCCTAATCCGTTTCTTAAACATCTTTGCAACTTCTAAAATTGTAAAACTTTGCTTATGGGAAATGCTATAATGTCTACATAGATTTTTTTTCCAAGCTATAAAGCAAATATTAACCGTATCATCTATATGCGTAAATCTTCTTGATTGAGTACCAGGTTTAACTACTGGCAAAGCTTTATTTTTTTTGTAACAGTCTTCAAATATTCCAATAACAGTAGCCATATTTCCTTTACCAATTTGATTAGGACCATATACATTGTAAAAATAAATTACTTCATATTTAAATTTATGCCATTTTTTTAAATTTTCTAATAACTCTAAATTTTTTGCTTTTGTGAATGCATATGGAGATAAATTTTTATCATTTCCTTTATTTCCAAGCGATGCAGATGTTGCGCTATAAACCAGTTTAATTTTGTTCCTAAGACAAAAATTTAAAACAGCGTTTGTTCCAATAGAATTCGACTCGATACATTTGTCCATTTGTAAAAAGCTTTGATAAATCCTTGCAAACTCACCAAAGTGAAAAATCGAAAGAATTTGTTTTGGATTTAAAACTGATGAGATATTTTTTGTGTGGGCCTTGATGTATTTTACCCTGGAACTTTTAATATGGTTTTTACGTGAACTTGAACTGTAATTATCTATTGAGATTAATTTATGTTTTGTTTTTTTTAAAAGTAATCTAATTAAATTAGTACCAACAAAACCGGCGCCACCTGTGATTACTATCTTTTTTGAGCTCATTAGCTTTTTATCTATTAATTTAAATATTTATTTATGTAAATAACTAAATTACAATACATAAAAAAAGGAGGAATATGGAAATTTTTAAACCAATTAATGAAAAAAAAGCTAATACAAAAGTGAAAAGAATTTTTAATGAAATTAAGAAAACGAGGAAAATTACTAAAATTCCAAATTTTTGGAAATCTATAGCACATAACCCACAGCTTTTAGAAAGAACATGGAATAATCTTAAACAAATTATGAAAGATGGTGCGTTAGACTCTGTTACTAAAGAATTAATTTATGTTGCTGTATCAATTACAAACAGTTGTAACTATTGTACTAGATCACATACTTTTGCTGCTAAAAAAAAAGGTGCAACTGATGAAATGATAAAAGAAATGATAGATGTGGTTGGTATTGCTAATCAAAACAATAAACTTGTTGAAGCGTATCAAGTTGAAGTAGATAAAATATATAAATAAGCTATGACAAATATTTTTGGATATATATACCTCCTGTTAGCCGTAATATTAGGAATTACTTCTAATGGCTATTTAAAAACTACTAATGGATTTACAAATCTGGTACCGACTACAATGTGTATAGTTACAATAGTCCTCTGTATTTTTTTTCTAGCAAAAGCAATGATGACGATACCTGTTGGTTTTACCTATGCAACATATGGGGGTTTAACTATAACTGCTGTAACTATATTTGGAATATTAAAATACAATCAAGTTCCAAACATGTATGGAATTATTGGAATATCTTTGATCATCATTGGCGTGATACTGGTAAATTTTTTAGGCAAAACAAACTAAATTTATTTAGTAATTTTATCCACAAAGTTTTTTGTAATTGGGCCTACAAACAAGGCAGCTGCTATTGCTATAGGAAGACTAACCACCCAAGCTTTTAAAAATCTATCAATATATTCACTATCCATTCCAGTATTTATATATGTGATAATTAGTGTCATCATAAGGCTCATTCCAAAACCCATGATCAAAATAAATAATAAGTTCGAATATTTTTTTGGAAACATTAAATTCTTTGAGTAACTTTGTAGCTCCAGTTGCTGATGAATTATTTTTTCATCGCGTTGAACATGCTTAATGTATCGTCGAAAGTCATCATGGTGACCATTTTTCCACTATCGCTTACTTCAAAGTAATGACCAAACATTGTTTCCATACCATCTGCTGACCCTTTTACTCTTACAAAAACTTTATTTCCTTCACTTATCATTTCAATTGGTTCAACTTTGAAGTTTGACCATTTTTCTGGAATTTTTGAAAATGCTCCCATCATTGCTTTTGGACCTTTGTGAACTCCTGACAAGGGGTGGACTCCTTCTTTTCCAGGGAAAGTCCATGTAGTGTTTTCATCTACCAACTCTTTAAAAAAAGTTTCCATATCGTGTTTATTAAAAAGATCATAACCTAATTGTATTCTTTCTTTTGCGTTCATTCGCTTCTCCTTTTTTATTAATTATTACACATAAATTTTATCAGCTAAACCATAACATAGAACCGCACTAATAATTACTAGAACTAGTGGAGCATATATTCCATCGTTTCTAGTTTTCTTGGTTAGGCCTGTCTTATCGATTTTTAAAGAATAAAAGTTTGTAGCTAATATTGAAACATTAATAATAAAAACTAAATTAAAAAATGCCCAAGTAGCCTCTAAACCACCTGGTCTTACAAAAGCAATATAGATTGCCATCAAAACAAGGGCTACCATAAAAGCACCACCAAATCGTGTCAGTAAAGTTGCTGTTTTATCTACGCCTCTACCTTTTAGAAATTTCTGAGTATCAAAGACTAATTGGTAAGCGTAAGCACCAACTATTATGAAATGTGCTAAAAAAATTATTAAATAAAAAGCGTTTCCAAATTTATCGATCATAAATATCCTATGCGTTGTAGTCCATTACTTGATCTGTACACTCAACAAACTTATGTGGAGTAAAAAAATCGTTCATTTGACCTAATTGATTAATAATTGCTTCCTCATCTTTACCCTTCCACCAACAGAACATTTCCATTGTATCACCTGGAGTATTCCAAGTCATCTGACAAGCAGCATTATCACTTTTCATACTTTTTACAATATCTTCCATCTTCATTGAAGCTACTGTTTCAGTAAACTTCTCTTTCATCTCTTTAGATTTAAAAGTGTGAGTTACCATATAGTTTTTCATATTTTTCTCCTTTTGTTTGATAGTTTCATTATACTCCCTTAATTATAATTAAATTACCTTCAGAATTTTTTTGGCGAAGTTCTTTAACTGGTTTATATAAATCAGAATTATACCACTCTAAAGCTTTTTCGTAAGTAGGAAATTCAATTATAACATTTCTAGTGTAATCCCATTTGCCTTCCAATGAGGTATATTCGCCAGCTCTAATAATATATTTCCCTCCGTAGTGCTTTATAGTTTGTGGGACTTGTTCTGCGTAAATCTTAAAGCCCTCTTTATTTGTAATGTTAATTTGAGCAATTATATATCCACTCATTAATTAATAAAGAGTTTGAGCGACTTTTTTCACTCGCTCTTCGCCATTTGGAATAGTTGTTTCTAAGAATTTATGACATTGATTAGTTAATTTCTCATTATATTTTGAGCCGTAATGTTTATCGACAGCTTTATTCACACCTTTGTCCCAATCAGTTTCTTTAATACCAATTTCGATTGCATATGTTTTCCAAACTTTTACTGCCGCCATCGATTTTTCCTTCATACCATATTCAAATTTTTCTCCAGATGGCAGAAAGTAGTTAGCCATATATATACCTACACAATCCCATGCTTTTTCCTTATCTTTTTTATTTAGGTCAGCTAAAGCTAAAGAAAAAATAAATAAACTCATCAAAATGATAAGTAAAAGTGAGAAAAAATTTTTTTTAAATAGTTCGCCCATGAGCTTAAATAACAAAATTATTTAACTACAATATCTTTATTATGTAAAAGATTTAATAAAGTGTGCGCTAAAAAAAATTAAATCCAAGCGGGAATCGGTAGGCCTTTTTCCTCTAAAAATTTTCTATTAAACAGCTTGGAGTTGTATTTGTCTGATCTGTCACAAAGAATTGTTACTATTGTTTTACCTGGACCTAATTTTTTGCCTAGTCTAATAGCACCAGCAATATTTACACCACAGCTAGTCCCTAAACTCAGTCCTTCATTTTGAATAAGGTCATAAATCACAGGTAAAGATTCTTTATCTTCAATAGAGAAAGCACCATCAATTTTTGCCTCAGCAAAATTTGCTGTAACTCTACTTGATCCTATCCCTTCAGTAATAGAATTACCTTCGCCTTTCAACTCTCCATTTTCAATATAATTATAAAGTGAAGATCCGGCTGGATCTGATAAATAAATTTTAATATTTTTGTTTTTTTCTTTTAAAAAACTACTTACACCAGCAATTGTTCCTCCCGTACCAGACGAGCAGACAAAACCATCAACCTTTCCGTCTGTTTGCATCCATATTTCAGGTCCGGTGGTCTCGTAATGTCCTTTAGAATTGGCGGTGTTATCAAATTGATTAGCCCAAACCACACCATGATTATTGCTACTCTTTAATTCATCAGCAAGTCTACCTGCTACTTTTACATAGTTACCATCATCTTTAAAAGGTTTTGGTTCAACAAGTCTTAAATCTGCACCCATATTTTTCAACATGTCTTTTTTTTCTTGGGTTTGATTATCATTCATCACAATGATTGTTTTATATCCAATTGAATTACCAATAAGACAAAGACCAATACCAGTATTACCTGCTGTACCCTCAACAATAGTGCCACCCTTCGAGATTAATTTTTTTTCTTGCGCATCTTTTATTAATGCTAAAGCGGCTCTATCTTTTACAGATCCACCTGGATTTAAATATTCTGCTTTACCATATATATTACATCCAGTAATTTCTGATGCTGCTCTTAATTTTACTAATGGAGTATTTCCAATACCTTCGATAAAATTATTTTGAGCATTTTTCATATTAACTTTTATCACTTTCAGTAGTTATACCATAAGGTTTAAAATTCTCATCTGAACCTGAATTTTCAACAACATTTTTTGCTGGTATTCCAACCATCACTGCATTATCTGGAACATCTTTCGTGACAACTGCGTTTGCACCAATCTTTGCATTTTTGCCTACAGTCACTGGTCCAAGTATTTGTGCACCAGACCCAACTACCACATTATCTTTAAGTGTAGGATGTCTTTTTATATTTCTTTGTTCATTAGAATTTATACTTGGTGAAATACCTCCTAAGGTTGCCATGTGATAGATCGTTACATTATCTCCAATTTCTGAAGTTTCACCAATTACAACACCCATTCCATGATCAATAAATAAATTCTTTCCAATATTTGCTTTTGGGTGAATTTCTATTCCAGTTAAAAATCTTGAAAACTGAGAGATTATTCTTGCAATTAAATTAAATTTTGCAATTGCAAAAAAATTTGCAATTTTGTGAAAAAAAAGAGCCTTAGCACCAGGATAAGTTAAGATGATACTTAACTTTGATTTGGCAGCTGGATCTCTCTTAATTATAGACTCTAAAAATTCATTCATAATTTTGTGAAATTAAATTATCTTGTTAATTGCAACAGCAACAATTATCTTCAGGTTTGCAATTACATTGCATATCCCCATCGCAAGCACATTTGTCGTTAGTGCATTTTGTGCAAATACATTTTGAATTGTCGCAAGCCATAATTGATATATAGAGCTAATAACTTAATAATCAACCCAAATTTTGTCGCTTTAAATTTGATTTAAAGTAAGTCCTTTTACGTTTGCAGGCACAGCCACATCCATCATTTTTGGATTTGCTAACTTTAGATTATTCATGATCTCTACGTATTGATCTATTGAATTAACTTGTAATCTTGGATTATTCTTTATTTCGTTACCAATTGTAGAATTTTTTTTCCCATTATAATCATGTGCTGGAAAAACTATTGTGTTCTCTGGAAGTTTAAGTAATTTATTGAATAAAGAGTCATATTGTTGATTTGCATTTCCATTTTGAAAATCGGTTCTTCCGGTACCATTTATTAATAATGTATCTCCAGTAAAAACTCTGTCTTTCATTAAAAAACTATATGAACAATCTGTATGTCCGGGCGTATATAAAACTTTTAATTCAATACCATCCAAATTAATTTTTTCATTTTCTTTTACTCTTAAATCAACTACTTCAGATTTAGAATTTTCACCCATTATTTTTGTGCAATTAGTTCTTTTGCTCAATTCATTTAGCCCAGTAATATGATCAGCATGAATATGCGTATCAATTACTTTTACTAATTTTAATTTTAGTTTTTCTAAAAGTTTTATATATTCTTCAGTGTGCTCTATTACTGGATCAATTATTAAAGCTTCACGACCTTCACCGCTTGACAGTATGTACGTGTAAGTTGAAGACTTATTATCAAATAGTTGTTCAAAAATCATCTTAATAATCATCATATAAAAAATTGCATCGTAAATCAATCTTGCATATAATTTGTTTTTAAAAAGGAGATGTAAATGACTCTAAAAATAAATAGTTTAGCGCCTGACTTTAAAGCTAAATCAACAATTGGCGATATTTCATTTCATGAATGGCTAGGTGACAGTTGGGGTGTCCTATTTTCACACCCAAAAGACTTTACACCTGTTTGCACAACAGAATTAGGTTCTCTTGCAAAATTAAAACCTGAATTTGAAAAAAGAAATGTAAAAGTAATTGGTCTTAGTGTCGATCCAGTTTCAGATCACGTAAAGTGGTTAGAAGATATAAAAGATGTAACTGGAAAAAAACCAGACTACCCAATTATAGCTGATGAGGATCTTAAAATTGCAAAACTTTATAACATGTTAGAAGGTGATGCAGGAACTACTTCAATGGGTAGAACTGCAGTAGACAATCAAACAGTTAGAACAGTTTTTATTATAAGACCTGATAAAAGAATTGGTTTGTTCTTAACTTATCCAATGGCAACAGGAAGAAACTTTTTGGAATTATTGAGATCAATAGACTCAATGCAGTTAACTGCAAAACACAAAGTAGCAACACCTGCAGATTGGAAAAAAGGTGAGGAAGTTATCATTGTACCTGCTGTTAAGGATGATGAAGCTAAAAAATTGTTTCCTAAAGGCTGGAATGCAATTAAGCCTTATTTAAGAAAAGTTCCAGATCCATCTAAATAGATTGGATAAAAAACTTTTAAACCAACAATCTCAGCATTGGGAAAATAATTTCTCAAGTAAGCCTGAGATGTTTGGATTGGATCCAAGCTACTCAGCAAAGAAAGCTCTAGAAACCTTTAAGAAAAATAACATTACAAATATTATTGAACTTGGAGCAGGTCTTGGAAGAGACACAATATTTTTTGCACGAAATGGAATTTATGTACATGCAATTGATTACAGTTTGTCTGCAACAAATATTATAAAAAAAAAATCTAAAGAAAACAATTTAGACGCTTTAATAAAAGTTGAGAATTACGATATCAGGAAAAAATTTAATTTTGATAATGAAAATTTTCAAGCATGCTATTCTCACATGTTGTTCTGTATGGCTCTTTCTAATCAAGATTTAAAAGATCTAAATAAAGAAATTTGGAGAATTTTAAAAAAAGATGGAATAAATATCTACACTGCAAGAAATCAAACAGATGGTGATTTTAAAAAAGGTATCCATAGAGGAGAGGATATGTATGAAATGAATGGTTTTATTGTTCATTATTTTTCAGAAAACAAAATAAAGAATCTTTTAGATGGATATATCAATATAGATATTGAAAATTTTGATGAGGGCAGTTTTCCTCGAAAATTGTCTCTAGTAATAAACAAGAAAAAATAACGTTTTTTGAATGCAATTTAGCCCCATTGGTTTTTTTTAAATAATGATTAAATAAACCTTATGAGCAATTTAGAAAGTCATTACAGACCAAGTAATTTAAGTGATAAGGTAGCTTTATCTTTCACAAAATTTTTAAGGTTCATTGCAGATACTTTTTTCAAAAAAAGGTACGGTCATAGAGCCGTCGTATTAGAAACTGTAGCCGCAGTTCCAGGTATGGTTGCCGGAATGCTAATCCATTTAAAATCTCTTAGAAAGATGGAGGATGACAAAGGATGGATCAAAATCCTTCTAGATGAAGCTGAAAATGAAAGAATGCACTTAATGACATTCATTCATATCGCGAAACCAACTTTTATTGAGAGAATTGTTATTATGATTGCTCAATTTATTTTCATAATTACTTATGCAATTATTTATTTAATTTCTCAAAGAACCGCACATAGAATTGTTGGTTATTTTGAGGAAGAAGCTGTTAGAAGTTACACAGAATACTTAAATGAATTAGAAACTGGCAAAATTAAGGATCAACCTGCTCCTGAAGTTGCAATTAATTATTGGAATTTACCATTACATGCAACGCTAAAAGACGTTGTAAAAGTTATAAGAGATGATGAGGCAGGGCATAGAGATGTAAATCATAGTTTTGCCGATGTAATAGACGAAAGAAAAACAAAAGAAAAAGTTAATACAACTAAAAAAGAAATCACAACAAAAGAAAATTTAAAAGGAAATTATGAATAAAATTAATTTATATATATTGACTATTTTTTTTATTTTTACATCAGCTTCATTTGCAGATAAAAATATGATGATAGGTTCAAAAGGAAAACTTAATGAAGTAGATAGAACAATTAAAGTAAAGATGTATGATAATTATTATGAACCAAAATCATTTAACATTAAAAAGGGTGAGACAATTAAATTTGAATTAGTTAATGCAGGTAACCTTGTTCACGAATTTAATATAGCAAATGCAATGATGCACAAAAAACATCAGCCAGAAATGGAGAGAATGGTTGAGAATGAAATTTTATTAGCAGACAAGATTGATAGAGAAAAAATGAAGAAAATGGCAAAAATGGATAAAGCAATGGGACACTCACATAGCAATAGTGTTCTTTTAGCTCCAAATGAAAAAGGTGATTTAGTTTGGAAGTTTGACAATGCAATGAATATTGAAATTGCTTGTAATGTGCCTGGCCATTATCAAATTGGCATGGTAGCTAAAGTAGAGTTAGATTAACTTTATTAAAAATATTTTACTTAAATGAGCTCAGAAAGTTTATCCTTCAATTGGTCATGTAAACACACATGGAAAAGAAGTGCAAAAAATACTGCATGGTGTTTACTTGGATGTTCCATTGGTGATTTTGGAACGATCTTATTTTTTCAATTAACTAAGATACCATTTCCAGTTCTTGGAATAATGACTTTAGCAATTATCAATGGATTAATCACAAGTATAATTTTGGAAACAGTAATACTTATGAAACAAAATTTTGATTTTAAAAAAGCATTTAATACTGCAATAGGAATGAGTTTTATATCTATGATCAGTATGGAAGTTGCAATGAATTTAACAGATTATCTTTTGACAGGTGGTGCAATATTAACTTGGTGGGTAGTCCCGCTGATGTTGATGGTAGGTTTTGCAACCCCTTGGCCTTATAATTATTGGAGATTAAAAAAATTTAATATAGCCTGTCACTAATTTTTTTTTAATTTGCAGAATATCAGAAATCCAGGAAAAAATTTCGTTAAAAAATTATCTAAAATAATCATAGATTTTGCAAATTTAAAGGAGATGAAAGCAAGAAAAGGTGAAATTAATATGAAGGAATTTAATTCCACAATTTGAAAACCATTTCTATTCATTGATTGTTTTATTCTACTTTTAGTAAATTTATTAATGTGTTCATGTTTATAGTCAACAGGGGACATCTGGTTTAAAATTAACTCTAAAACTGGCCACAAAGAAAAATAATTTGGAGTCGAGAGACATATAGTGCCTTCCTTTTTAAGTACTCTTTTACACTCTTTTAATAAATAATTAAGGTCAGTATTATCAATATGCTCTATCAATTCGATTAAAGAAATACTATCTACTGAGTTTGTTTTAATAGGTAATTTGTTTTTGTAAGAAATAAACTTAATTTTTTTATTAGGGTAGTTTTTTTTGGCATATCTAATCTGATTTTGAGAAATATCAATGCCAATAGATTTTTTATTTAAAATTCCCAAAAAAGTACCGGGACCACAACCTATATCTAAATGAAAAGAGCTTTTGGTAATTTTATTTTTTATATAGTTAAATTTAATGTGGTGCCATGCACTTTGGATACCTTTTTTTTTTCTAAAGACGATATCATAATATCCATCTACTACTGAAGTATTATAATAGTCGATATTTTTCATGAGACTTTAAATTTATTTTTGTGAGTATCCATATTTTTTTAGTCTCACATCGCCTGTTCTAGCATGAGCTTCCATACCTTCGTATCTAGATATTCTTGCTGCAGCAGATCCTACCTCTTTAGTAGACTCTTTCGTCATTCTTTGAAAACTTAAAGTCTTAATAAATTTACCAACAAATAACCCACCTGTATATTTACCTGCACCTTTGGTCGGAAGTATATGATTGGTACCAGAACATTTATCTCCGTAAGCAACCGTTGTTTCTTCTCCGATAAATAATGAGCCATAATTTTTTAATCTTTTATGGAACCATTCTAGGTTTTTGGTTTGAACCTCTAAGTGCTCAGGGGCGTAGTCATCACTTACTTTTGCCAATTCCTCATCAGTATCACACAAAATAACTTCACCATAGTCTCTCCAGGCAGCCTCAGCGCTCAGCCTTGGAACCTCCGGAAGTTTTTCTATTAAGTCTGGAACTCTTTTTATTACTTCATCTGCAATCTTTTTACTTTTTGTATACAACCAACATGGAGAATTATATCCGTGTTCTGCCTGACCGACTAAATCAACAGCTACAATTTCTGGATCTGCCGTTTCATCAGCTATAATTCCAATTTCTGTTGGACCAGCAAATAAATCGATACCAACTTTACCAAAGAGAATTCTTTTAGCTTCAGCCACAAATTGATTTCCAGGTCCAACTAGAATATCAGCAGGTGCATTACCAAATAAACCATAGGTCATTGCAGCTATTGCTGGTACTCCACCTAAATTTAAAATTACATCAGCACCACATAAGTCCGCTGTGTAAATTATAGAAGGGTGAGCACCAACTTTTTCTTTTGGTGGACTGCATGCAACAATATTTTTAACACCTGCTACTTTTGCGGTAGTTACACTCATAACAGCTGAAGCAATATGAGCGTATCTTCCTCCGGGTATATAGCATCCAGCAGTATTTACCGGTACTAGTTTTTGTCCAGCATATAATCCTTTTGAAAGCTCAACTTCAAAGTCTTGACCATAGTTTTTTAATTGAGCCTCAGCAAATTTTTTTACTCTATCGTGAGAAAACTTGACATCATCTTTAGTTTTTTGATCTAATTTTTTTTTGATGTCTTCAATTTTTTCTTTAGAGACAATTATTTCACCCTCATATTTATCAAATTTATTTGTTAGCTCTTTACAGCCTTCCTCTTTTGATTTTTCAAGTTCTTTTAAAAGATTTTGAACTATCTCTTTGGTTTTAGTATCATCTGTGGATGCTGTTTTAGTAGCTTTTTTTAAATATTTAATTGTCATTTATATAAATTTATATTTCATTCTTAATCTAATGCAACAACTGCTGCAGCTATAGAAGCTAGTCTTGCAACTGCTTCATCTGATCTGCTTGTTATAACAACAGGAACTTTTCCACCAACCACCACTCCTGCTGCGCACGCTCCCATAAAATAAATCATCATTTTAACCAAAGCATTTCCAGTTTCAACGCTTGGCACTAATAGAACATCTGCTTCACCAGCAACAATATTTTTTATTCCTTTTATGTTAGCTGATTTTTTAGAAATACAATTATCAAACGCCAAAGGTCCAAAAACATCAGCATCTAATTTTTCTTTTTTTGATAATTCAGTAATTTCTTTTGCTTCCATTGAACTTTGTATGCTATCTAGAACCTCTTCAGTAGCTGATAAGACTGCAACTTTAGGTTTGTGGTTTCCTATTCTTTTTGAAAAACCAATTACATTTTTTAGAATATGCATCTTAGTTTTAACATTTGGTAAAACATTTAAGGCACCATCAGTTATAATTAGTGGTTTATCCTCTTTATCTAATGTCATATGCCATATATGACTGAGTCTAGTTTTTCCCAAAAGTTGATATTCTCTTTTTAAAACTTCTTTCATTAATATATCTGTATGAATATGACCTTTAACTATAATTTTGATTTTTCCCTGTTTTGCTAACTTAGCAGCCACTATTGCTGTATTATTTTCTACTGGTTCATGAATTATTTCATATTGAGAAATATCAAATTTAATCTCCTCAGCACATTTTTGAATTTCTTGTTTATCTCCAATAAAAATTGGTTTAATTAAGTTTTCTTTAACTGCATCCATTACTGAAAGCATTGGCAAAGGTTTACCTGCATTTACAATTGCTGCACTGACTCCCTTCTTTTTGCTAGCTGCATCCAAAAGATTGTTAGGACACACTATTTGCTTATCTGAAATCATTCAAAATCCTATAATTGTTTTTATAATGAGTATAAAGGAATTTGAGCATATTTGTGATAATATAAACTATGGAAATTGTAACAAAAATAACACCGATAATCCTTGCATTAATAATGCTAGGTTTAGGACTAGGTTTAAAATTCGAAGATTTTACAAGAGTATTAAAAACACCTAAAGATTTTATTGTGGGTTTTATTTTACAATTAATAATTCTTCCACTCGTTGCTTATTTATTAATTGTAATTTTAAAAACACCTCCCGAAATCGCAATTGGAGTAATGATTATTGCAGCAGCACCTGGAGGAGTTACCTCAAATATTATGACTAAATTTGCAGACGGTGACGTGGCATTATCAATTTCTTTAACAGCTATAATAAGTTTATTAAGTATTATTACAGTCCCATTTATAATTTTTACATCTGCTGATTTGTTTGGAATAACCAATATTGCAGAAAATATATCAATGATTGGTATCGCATTTAAAATGTTTTTAGTTGTTACTGTGCCAGTTATATTAGGAATGATCATAAGAAAATTTGCAGAAAGTTTTGTAGCCACAAAAGTAGAAATATTTAACAAACTTAACATTTTATTGTTTGCAGTTTTTTTCTTTGCTGCCTTTTATGAAGAAAGAGAAAACTTAATAAATTTATTGAAACAAGCAGGTCTAATTACATTAATTTTAAATGTTACCATGATGGTTATCGCATATTATCTTGGTAAAATTTTTACATCTGGGATTAAACAACTTAAATGTATTGCTTTAGAGTGTGGCTTGCAAAATGGAACTTTAGCACTGTTTGTTTCTACGCAAATATTTGGATCTGATATATTATATGCAATACCAACTGGCGCATATGCACTTATAATGTATATAACTGGATTTACTTTTGTTTTTTTATTAAGAAGAAGTACCAATTAATTTATCTAAATCTTTTTTTATTTCTTTCGGCAAATAAATTTTCTTTTTAGAGTTTTTTGAAAATCTTTTTGCTTTATTTTCTCCAGGATAAGAGATTGAGGCAAAACCTTTAGCTCGCGGTAGCTTTTTTATAATCCTTATATTTTCTTTTATTCTTTTAATATAATTTTTTCCAATAAAGATATTAGGTTTAATAGCTAAAAATAAATGTCCAACATTTTGCGGTCCTCTAAAATCATCAAATGGATCCCTGACTTTCCCACCATGAGCAGCCCCTGTAATAACTCCACTTAAAATATCAACCATCCATGCAAGACCTGACCCTCTAAAACTTGCAATCGGAAGCTGAACTCCTTTTAAAGCTTTTTTAGCATCTGTGGTGGGGTTTCCACTTTTATCTAAGGCAACTCCAGCTGGAATTTTTTTACCAAGTCTAGCAGCAACTCTTATAATACCTCTGTTAATCATTGAAACAGATGAGTCTAAAATAAATGGAACTTTTCCTCCCGAAGGAGTTCCAAAACAAATTGGATTAGTTCCAAACAAAGTTTTTTTTGCCCCATAAGGTGCTATTGCAGGCGGAGCATTTGTAAAACACCAAACCATTAAATTCTTTTCAACTGCTTGTTCAACATAATAACCAGATAAACCGTAATGACCTGAATTTTTTACACCGACTAATCCAATACCTGTTTTTTTCGTATTTTTGATTAAAGTTTTAATAGCTGTATCTGCTGCAACAAATCCAATTGAATTATTCGCATCGATAAATGATATCGAATTGGATATTTTCTTAATCTTAAATTTTGGTTTTGGATTAATAACTTTTTTTTTAATTCTTTCACAATACATTTTAAGTCTTGATATACCGTGACCATATGCACCGACATATTCAGCATTAATTAAGGCATCAGCACTCATTGTTGCATGAGAAAGACTCAATCCTCTTTTTTTTAAAATTTGGATAACAATTTTTTTTAGTTTTTTTCCATCAACCATAGACCATCCTGACTAAGAAAATAAATCTTTCCATTGACGGGATGAACCTGAATATCTCTAATTCTTCCAATTTGATTTCGAAATACAATTTCTTCTCGCACATTTTTAGTGTCAGAAAAATCAAGCTTTCTTAAAGACATATCTTTTAAAGATGTTACTAATGCTTGACCATTCCATTGTTTAAATTCATTACCTTTATAAATTGTTATTGCACTTGTTGCAATTGAAGGAACCCAATATTTTATAGCTTTTGTGTAACCAGGCATCCATTTTGGTCCTATCTTAGTTCCACTATAATTTGTTCCACCCCATCCTAATATTTTCCATCCATAATTTTCACTCTTCTTAATTTCTCCAAACCAATCACCTCCTTTTGCTCCGTGATTACTTGCGTAAACTTTTTTATCAAAAGGAGAGACCGTTAAACCTTGTGGGTTTCTTAAACCAATTTGAAATATTTCGGGTAACCAATCTTTTTTATCTATAAATTTAGGATTATCTTTTGGAATACTTCCATCCAATTTTATTCTTATAATGCTGCCAGGATGTTGAGTTGGATCTTGTGCTATCATTCCCTGTCCTCTTTCACCAACGGATGCAAAAAGAAATTCATCTTTAACTGCTAGTCTAGAACCAAAATGATATCCTGATTTAATAGGGGGTTGAGCAACAAATATATTGTCGAATTTTAATTCACCTCTATCTAAATTTGCTCTTGCAATAGAAGTAGTAGATTTAAATTTTCCGTGATCCTCTGAGTAGCTAATAAAAACAACATCATCTTTATATAAAATATCTAACAATCCACCTTGACCGTCCTCTAATATTTTAAGATTATGAGTTACTTCAGAAACATTTCCAGCGCTCAGTTCTATTAACTTAATTTTTCCTGACTTCTCAGTAATCAATAATTCTTTATTGGATATGAAAGTTGAACCCCAAGGAGCATCTAAATCTGCAATTTTGTTTATTTTAAATTCTGTTGCTTCAGCTGATACTGAAAATATAAATAAAAATAGAATTATCCTTTTCCACGCCATGGAATAGTTTTATCTATTATTTTTCTTAATGTAACGTCGAATAATAGTCCCAGCATACCCATAATGAAAATAGTTATCCAAATAACTTCATATTGGAAATATTTTTTTGCGACATTTTCAACAAATCCAATTCCTGTAGTGCCTGCTAAAAATTCTGCAGCAACAAGAGTTCCCCAACACATACCAACCGCCACTCTAATTCCTGTAAGAATTTCAGGCAAAGAGTTAGGGAAGATTACGTACCTTAAAATTTGTTTTTTAGATGCACCAAGTGAGTGAGCTGCATGAATTTTAGAAAGTTGAGTTCCAGATGCACCAGCTCGTGCAGAGATAATCATGATTGATAATGAGACCATAAATAATAAAAACACTTTTCCAGTGTTATCGATACCTAAAACTGAAATGATTAAAGGCGCCCATGCTAATGGAGGCACAGGTCTGTAAAGTTCAATTAATGGATCGAAAAAACCTTTAGCAAATCTATTTAAACCCATAAATAATCCAAGTGGAACTCCAATTAAAATTCCAAAGATAAGTCCTAAAAATACTCTTAAAAACGAATCCCAAATATGCCCGTAGGGAACTGGAATTTTAAATAATTTAAAATCTCCTGTAACAACTTTAAGTACTCTTCCTTTAAAGTTTTGCTCAACTACACCGTCTTTAGTATGAGTAGGGTATTCCCCAGGAAGAATATCTGCAATCCAATCTGGTAAAATAAATCCAATTATTTTACTTACATCCATCATATCAATCCAAAGCAACGGTATATTTTTGTAACCGACACTTGGTTTCGACATTAAGATAAATTTATTAAGAGTATCTGATGGTTTAGGCAGCCATCTTCCTGAACCTTGTTCAGAACAACTCGTTCCGCTTGATACAATTGTTCCTGCAGGAAATAAAAACATATCTACAAATCTTAATCCACCTTGTTCAGATTTTTGAACATTGTCGAATTCAACAATTGCATTTTGCATTTCATTTAGTGCATTTGGCGGATAAATACTTGCAAACTCTATTCTTCTTGCAATTTTAACAATATTTTTTGCAAAGGTAGATGCTACTTCCTCTGTATCATCTAAGCCACCTCTGTATTCTTTAATTTTATCTTTTAAAGTTTTAATAGAACTTTTAAATTGTGGGTTATGATTTCTTAATTTAAAGAATTTATCATTTATTATCTCAAGTTCTTTTGCAGCAGCGTCAAATTTAAGGCCTTTATTAGTAGCTGGGACTAAAGGTACTTCAATTGTATCTTCGATTGAACCTGTACCAGATTGAATTTTTGTAATGCCCCAACCACCTTCTTCGGATACTGCTCTTAGTCTTTCATTTTTTTGCTCATCAGTTTCAAATGGGTAATCATTCTTTTTAAAGTTTGACGTTAAAAGTCTTATTTCTTCAGTCATCTCTTTAATCTGAATTTTTGTATCTGTTTCCATTAAATTTTCGTTTGTAAGTAATGGAATTAACTGTCTCGTCTCGTTGATAAATCCAACTAAAGTTGTTTTCTGTTGACTACTTAAGTCTGGAGAGCTTTGTATTTCATTAGTGATTATTTGAAGGTTTTTATTTTCAATTTTTATTATTGATGTACTTTTAAATTCTCTCTCCTCTATAGGAAATTGATACTTTAAACCTAAAAGAGATTCATTTACTTTAGCAACTTGGCACAATTCATTAGCAGATTTAGGATAAAATCCTTTCGCTATATCCCAAGAATAATATAACCAAATTAATAATATTGCACTGCTTCCTACAATAATCCAATGCGTTCCACCTTTAGCTCTCTCGGGGTTACCAAATACAGCATCAACTTTTTCTGTTCGAATTAATCTTCTTCCGTAAAGAATACATCCAACAATCGATACAAGGATTAAAATTGTTATAAATTGGGTAAACATTTAATTATCTTTCCCCATTATTTCTTCTTCCATGTTCCATATCATGGATAGTATTTCTTCTCGTTTTGATGAAAATTCTTTATTTTTTTTAATTTCTCTTAAGTCTTCTTTTAATCCCATTTCTGCAAATGGAAGTTTATATTCTTTATGAATTCTACCTGGTCTTGGCGCCATCACATATAATCTTTCACCCAATAACAAAGCCTCTTCAACAGAGTGAGTTATTAAGATAATTGTTTTTCCAGTTTCTTTCCAAATTTTTAAAACAAGTGATTGCATTTTTTCTCTAGTTAAAGCATCTAATGCACCCAAAGGTTCGTCCATTAAAATTAAATCAGGATCATTAATTAAACATCTTGCAAGTGCTACTCGTTGCTGCATACCTCCAGATAATTGATAAGTAGGAGTATTTCCGAAACCTTTTAGACCAACTATTTCTAACCACTCATCAACTTTTCTTTGAGTTTCAGCTGAATCTTTTTTCTTCATTCTTAATCCAAAGTTGACATTTTCTGAAACCGTTAACCACTCAAACAAAGCTCCTTGTTGAAAAACCATTCCTCTATCAACTCCAGGACCATTAATTTCATTTGAACCTAAAGTAATTGTTCCTGATGTAGGTCTAATAAAACCAGCTGCAATATTTAGTAAAGTTGTTTTTCCACATCCTGAAGGACCAAGCACTGTTAATAGTTCGCCTTTTTTGATTGTGAAATTTAAATCTTTTAACGCATGAACAGTTTCTCCTTTAGGAGATTTGAAAATCATATTTAGATTTTGAGAAACTAAATCGCTCATAAAGAGACCTTACATTAAAATTGGTATAAAAAAAATAGGCACCAATTAAAAAATTGGCGCCTATTTAATTCTATTTGACCTTCAGATTATAAAGGTAAGAAACTAGTATCTACGTTACCTCTTGGTGTTCCCATTCCTTTTAAGAATGCATCAAGATTTCCTTTTGTCATAGATTGCTTAGTTTCAGATGGTGTTAAAAATTTGAAACCACTTAAAGTTTCTTTCATATCACCAACTTTCATTTCAGAAGCTTTAGACATCGAATTCATGTCACTTTTGCCAGATCTATATCTGTCATTAGCTTCATGAGTTACTTCTATAAAAGTTCTTAGCATTTCAGGATTTTCCTTCATGAACTTAGTAGTTACTGAAGTTATATCTATTCCTAAGATACCAGCGTCTCTTGCTTCTTGAACTGTAAGTAATCTCGTTCCAACAGCTGTTGCAGCTTTGATTGAATTACCACCAAATAAACATGACATTACAACATCACCGCTTACTAAAGCAGCAGCTCCTTCTTCAGGGTCCATTTGAATAATATCCATTTTTTTTCTATCTGCGCCAACAACTTTCATACTTTCATCAAAAACGTATTCAGCCATTGTTCCTAATGGCACAGCAACTTTTTTACCTTCAAGTTCAGTAGCATTAGCTTTTGTAATACCTGAAGCATTTGAAGTTACACAAGTTGTTCCACCCATTCCATATTCCATAGCTATATCTACAAGCTTAATAGGTGCTTTAGATTTTACTGCGTTAATAAAAGGTACTAATCCTTGCGAGTAAGAAATGTCAATGTCTCCCGCTAACATAGCGTCAGTCATTGCTCCACCGTTTGTGAAATTTGTCCATTTAACTGGCACCCCTAAAGCTTTTGCAAAGTTTTTCTTTTGCATATCTTCAAGGTTTGGACTAGGCCATTCTAAAAAGTAAGCAACTCTAACTTCTTTTGCAGCTGAATTAGCAACTGAAATAGTTAAGTTAAGAGCTAAAATACTTCCAAGAATAAAACTTAGTATTTTTCTCATTTATCCTCTCCTTAATTAAATTTATAACCAGCATTAAAGTTGAAAAAAGAACCAATGTAAATGGGGTTGTTAACAGCAACGGGTGTCAAAATAGACTATTCAATTTTTGGTTGTATGTGTATAATAGATTTTTATAGTTAATTAATATTAATTAGTCTAAATATAGTAATTAGATAATTTATGAGTCAAAAACCTTCAATTCCAAATTCTCTTAACGAACATTGGATGCCGTTTACATCCAACAAAGATTTTAAAGAAAGACCAAGATTAATTACTGAAGCAAAAGGTGTTTATTTAAAAAACCACGAGGGAAATACTCAAATAGATGCAAGCTCTGGACTTTTTTGTAATCCACTTGGTCATGGTCGAATGGAAATTATTGATGCAATTACAAATCAATTAAAAACATTAGATTACGCTCAACCCTTTCAACAAGGTTTTGGTGGATCTTTTGAATTAGCAACCAGAATTTCAAAACATACTCCAGGAAATTTAAATAGAATTTTTTATACAATTTGTGGATCTACTGCTGTAGAGACTGCAATTAAAATTAGTGTAGCGTATCACAAAGCAAGAGGTGAAGGTCAAAGATTTAGATTTGTTGGAAGAGAAAGAGCTTACCATGGTATGAATATTGGAGCTACTTCCGTGGGCGGTATGATAAATAACGTCAAAGCATATGCAAGTGTTTTGATGCCAGGTGTAGTTCACATGAGACACACACATTTAGATGAACATAAATTTGTATCTGGTCAACCAGAAACCGGTGCTGACATTGCAAATGACTTAGAAAGAATTTGTACAAACTTTGGCGCTGAAAATATTGCAGCATGTATTGTTGAACCAATTGCAGGTTCAACAGGAACACTAGTTCCACCAGTTGGATATTTACAAAGATTAAGAGAACTTTGTGACAAACATAATATTCTTTTAATTTTTGATGAAGTAATAACTGGATGGGGTAGAACAGGTTCTGCTTTTGGCGCACAGGAGTTTGGTGTTACTCCAGATATTATGACGATGGCAAAAGCTACAACTAATGGAATTGTTCCATTTGGTGTTGTTGCTTGCAAAGAAGAAATTTACGATGCAGTCATGGATGCATCACCTAAAGGATCTGTAGAATTATTTCATGGATATACTTATTCAGGAATTCCTATATCTGTAGCTGCTGCTTTAGCTGTTCAGGATATTTTTGAAAAAGAAGATATTTTTAAAAGAGCAAAAGAATTAGCTCCTTATTTCCAAGAAGGTTTATTTTCACTAAAAGATATTGATGTTGTAGAAAACATAAGAGGATATGGAATGATGGGTGGAATAGATATTAAAATGGATGGAAAACCTGGTAAAGCGGGGCTTGCAACTTTCAAACATTGTTATGATGCTGGAGTTAATTTCAAAGCGACTGGTGATGCACTTATTATTGCACCTATGTTTATATGTGAGAAAAAACATATTGATGAAATAATAGAAAAATTAAGAACTGGAATTACTAATTACAGTAAAAGTAAAAAAAATTAATTTTCTTTATGAAAATTGGTGTCCCAAAAGAGATAAAACCTCAAGAAACAAGAATTGGTTTAACCCCCGAGAGTGTGAAAACTTTAATTAGTGAAGGTCATGAAGTTTTAGTTGAAAACAATGGTGGTTTCGAAGCTGGTTTTGACAATGATCAATATACCAAAGCTGGTGCAAAAATTGTAAAAACAGCTGGTGATATTTTTAATGATGCAGACATTATTGTAAAAGTTAAAGAGCCTCAAAAAGTTGAAGTTGATATGTTAAGGGAAAATCAAATTCTTTATACTTATCTTCATTTAGCTGCTGCAAAAGAATTAACAGAGGGATTGATTAAATCTAAAAGTATTAATATTGCTTATGAAACTGTTACAGATGATAATGGTAGACTTCCATTACTTGCACCTATGAGTGCAGTTGCTGGACGTATGTCAGTTCAAGCGGGAGCTCATTGTTTAGAAAAAAATCAAAAAGGTAGAGGTATTTTATTAGGTGGAGCACCAGGTGGAGAGCCAGCAAATGTACTAATCCTTGGTGGCGGAGTAGTTGGAGAGAATGCTGCAATTATTGCAACAGGTATGAGAGCTAAAGTGCATATAGTTGATAAGTCTGAAGAAAGATTAAAACAATTAGTTAAAATGTTTGGTGATAAAATTATTCCAGAGCAAAGTGATAAAGTTGATTTAAATAAATTAGTTTCTGAAGCCGATTTATTAGTGGGTGGTGTTTTAATTCCTGGTGCAGAAGCTCCAAAATTAGTTACTAAAGATATGCTAAAATTAATGAAAAGAGGCTCAGTAATTGTGGATGTTGCAATTGATCAAGGTGGATGTGTTGAAACAAGTAAACCAACCACTCACGGAGATCCAACATACATAGTAGATGATATTGTTCATTATTGTGTTGCCAATATGCCAGGTGGAGTTCCAAGAACTTCTACATTTGCATTAAATAAAGCAACTCTTCCATACTTAGTAAAATTAGCAAATAAAGGTTATCAAAAAGCTTTAGGTGAAGATAAGAATTTCTTAGCAGGATTGAATGTTCATAAAGGACATGTGACTTATAAAGCTGTTGCAGATGTTTTTGGTCACGAATATGTTAGTGCAGGTGAAGCAATCAAAAATTAATTAGATGACTAAAAAAATACCAAGTAGCACGAAAGTTGTTGTTATTGGCGGTGGAGTTGTTGGATGTTCTTGCGCTTACCATTTAGCAAAATTTGGATGGAAAGATGTTATTCTTCTAGAGAGAGATAAATTAACATCAGGTACTACTTGGCATGCAGCAGGATTAGTTAGCCAGTTAGGACCCTCTGCAACAATTACAAAAATAAGAAAATATTCTTTAGATCTTTATAAACAGCTTGAAAAGAAAGTAGATCATTCTGCTGGACTTCGTTTAAACGGTGCAATGTCAATTGCTCAAGAAGAGGGTAGATGGCAAGAATTAAAAAGACAAGCAACGACTGCTCAACTTTTTGATGTTGATGTTCAAATCTTAAATAAAGATCAAATAAAAGAAAAAGTTCCGTTAATTAAAAATGATGATTTGTTGGGTGGTATTTTAATGCCAGGGGATGGTTCAGGTGATCCGTCTGGAATAACTCAATTACTTGCGAAAGCAGCAAGAGCAGAAGGTGCCAAAATTTTTGAAGACTCACCTGTTGAAGACATTTTAGTTAAAAACAAAAGAATTGAAGGTGTTGTTGTTAATGGAGAAAAAATTGAGTGTGAATATATTGTTTTAGCAACAGGGATGTGGTCAAGGCAAATTGGGGAAAAATTAGGTGTAAGTATTCCATTATATCCTGCAGAACATTTTTATGTAATTACTGAACCTATAAAGGAAGTACCAAAAGATTTACCGGTTATAAGAGATTTTGATAGCAGAACTTATTTTAAAGAAGATGCAGGAAAATTACTTTTAGGAATATTTGAAGGAAAATCTATTCCAGCATTTGATAAAACAAATAAAGTTCCAGAAGATTTTTCTTTTGGTGAGTTTCCAGAAAATCTTGAACACTTTGAACCATATTTAAATGCATGTATGAAAAGATTTCCTATTCTAGAAAAAACAGGAATAAGAAAGTTTTTTGCAGGTCCAGAATCTTTTACACCAGACACAAATACTTTATTAGGTGAAGTTCCTGAAGTTAAAAACTTTTTTATTTGTTGTGGTTTAAACAGCATCGGAATAGCAAGTGCTGGTGGGGTTGGTAAAGTTACAGCTGAATGGATGATGAATGGACATATTAATGAAGATATTTTTAGTTATGATATTAAAAGATTTCAAAAATTCCATTCTGGTATTAATTATATTAAAGAAAGAGTAACAGAAACACTTGGTGATTTATATGGAATGCATTGGCCTTACAAACAACATAAAACTTCAAGAAATGTAATTACTCTTCCTTATCATGATAGATTAAAAGAACATGGTGCATGCTTTGGTGTTTCTGGTGGATATGAAAGACCAATGTGGTTTTCTAAAGATGAAAAAAATAAAGATTATAAATATAGTTACAATTATCAAAACTGGTATCCAAGCGCTGAGTTTGAAACAAAAAATGCAAGAACAAATGTAGGTTTATTTGAATTATCTCCATTTTCAAAATTTGATTTAAAAGGTGAAAAAGTTCATGAAGAATTACAAATATTATGTACAGCTAATATTCCAAACCAACCTGGTAAAATTAAATATACACAAATGTTAAATTCAGATGGAGGAATTGAAACCGATTTAACTGTTATTTGTATTCAAAAGAATTATTTTAGAATTGTTTCTTCAGCTGCAAATAGGGAACATGATAAATTTCATATTTTAAAGCATATTTCAAAAGATGTTAAATTGACAGATATAACAGAAGACTATTGTTGTTTAGGTTTATTTGGACCAAAAAGTAGAGAAATGATTTCTTCAATAAGTTCAGATGATTTTACTAATGAAAACTTTAAATTTGGAGCAGCTAAATTTGTGAAAATCGATGGTGTAGAAGTGTGGGCCCAAAGAATTTCATATGTAGGGGAATTAGGTTTTGAACTTTATGTTAAAAAAGAAAATGGTTTAAAACTTTTTGATATTTTAATGAATAAAGGCAAAACTTATAAAATTTCTCTCTGTGGAATGCATGCAATGGATATTATGAGGATGGAAAGTGGTTATTTACATTGGGGCCACGATATTTCACCTGAAGAAAATCAATTTGAGGCGGGTCTAAACTTCGCTGTCAGTTTTAAAAAGAATATAAATTTTATTGGAAGGGCTGCTTTAGAGAAAAAACGAGATCAAAAAGATCATAAGAAATTTAAAATGCTCATTTTGAACCATTCTAAAGAAGGAGCACCTCTTCTGCTTCACGACGAGCCGATCTATTTAAAGGATAAGATTGTGGGTCGTACAACTTCTGGCTGTTACTCTTTTAATTACAACAAAAATTTAGCATTTGGCTACATTAATTCAGGCTTAACTAGTGATCAGATAGATAAACAAGCCTTTGAAATAGAGGTTGAGAAAAAAAAATACCCAGCATCCGTGATCACTCGACCTCTTAATAACAAAAAGCTCAGCTCTTTGTAGGACCATTTTGGACGGGGCCTAAAAATTTGTAACTCATTTTGAACAATTTTATTCTTGAAAAACCGAATCGGGTGGTGTTAAATAATATCTATGAGTGGGGAAACATCAAGTTACGATCAACAAGTAGAGCTTAAAAAGACGCCAAACATTAAAGTTGATATCAACGATTTACTTTCAAGAGTAAGAGATGAGAAGAAAAAAGAAAGAAAAGAAAATCTTTTATTCCTAGGTTTGATTGGTTCTGTGATAGTGATTACTGGAATTATTGCTTCTCTTTAATTAAATACGATATTATTCAACATCGCAGTTAGCATTTTAACAAATCTTGCTTCATTTGATTTGTTAGTTTCACTTATAAATTTCAAATTTTTATCTTTTTCAATAGAATAAGAATCTAATGTTGTTTGAGCAAAAAGAAGATAAAGATTATTTTTATCTTTTTTAATCAGTTTTCTTTTTGTTAGATTATTTAATTTTCTAAGGGCCGTAGGTCTTGGTACACCTGAGAGTTCCGATATCGTCATAGCGTTCAAACCTTGAGTTCCTTCATTATTTAGTTTTATAATAAAATTATCTGAATTTAATTCATTGCTTATATTTTCTTTAAACTTCTTATTAATTACAAGATTTTGATTATAAGCACATTGAGCCCAGATAGACCAAGTTTCAAGATCGCCAAAAAATTTTTTCCAATTAATAATAGTTGGTATTTGAAAATCAAAAAAATACGCCCAAATTTGTGTAAAATTTTCTTTTATTCTACTCTGTAAAGTAGAGCTTTCTATTTTTTTATTTAGATAACCGCTTTGGCTTAAAAATTCAGTAAATTTTGAAAGTAATCTCGCCAAAGACTCTATAGCGATTTTTGGTTTTTGATACTCTTGTCCTTTTCTATTTATCATAATTTTTTTTTTATCTTTTTTAATAGCTCCATCTCTTTCCATCTCTAAAATTTTTCTTCTAGTTGTTTCCTTGGAAATTAGTAAATCCCTCGATAAATCAATTACATTTATTTTCGGTATTTCATAAGTTTCTTTTGCATAAAACTCATCAAATGAATTTTTTATTTGAAATTCACCATATGCTTTAAAAGTTTTATGCACTAAATGGATTAGGATTAAATATTTATCAAAGTCTTTAAATCTATTGTAAGCACCTTGCAACCACCTTTGTTGAAAATAATATCTTTCGGTAATTATATAATTGAAATTTTTTTGATAGACAGATTTAACTTGTTCTTCTTGGATTTGATCTGAAAACTTTAACTCTCTTAAAGACATTATTTATTATTTACGCAAATAATCCTAAATTTAATGATTTCGCAACCCCAAAATGAACAAAAATGCCTTGAATTTTATTTTTTTTCGTTCATAAAGCTTTTGAGGGAATTGTGGAATTTGTAAAAACTGTTGGGCCACTTGGCATGATTTTTATCATGTTTTCTTTAGGTCTTAATTTAACTTATAAAGATTTCTTTGAGGTATTAAAAAAACCTAAGAACCTTATTGTTGCTCTTATATGTCAAATGATAATGCTCCCACTAATTGGAATTATCATTATTTCTCTCTTTCCAATGCAGGCTGAATTTCAACTTGGGGTATTTCTATTATTAATCCTGCCTTCTGCAGTAATGTCAAATTATGCAACTAAACTTGTAAAAGGGAATGTAGCGTTATCAATAACTATTACTTCAATTTGTGGATTAATATCATTCATAACAATCCCAATATTTTTAAAAATATATGCAGCATTTTTTTCATCGGTTGAGTTTGACCTAAATCTTCTTAAATTTTCAGTAAGAATGTTTTTGTTTATTGCTTTACCAACATTTGTAGGAATTTTGGTTAGGGGGAATTTTAAAAAATTTTCCGAGCAAAATAATTTAAAATTTGATAGAGCAGCCCTTGCTTTATTCGTAATTATTTTATTAGTTGCGATATTTACCGAACAAGGAAATTTAGGTGGTTATTTCGCTGATGCAGGAGCTATAGCATTTGTTGTAATCATTTCTGTATTAACCACAGTATATTTAATAACAGGATATGCTTTAAAAGATATTAAGGTAAAAAGAACTATTATGATTGAAGCTATGTTGCAAAATGGCGCAATGGGTTTTATCGTTGGTGCACAATTATTTAGTGAGATTGAATACATTACACCAATAGCAATTTATGCTTTAATTCAGTATGTAGCCTTAATGTTTTATATAGGAAATATCAATATAAACAAAATTACTACAAAATAATTTAAAGTCTAAGTAAATTATTCGACCAATTCATCAATAAAGTTAGTTGAAGGATTTAATGTTGTTGATATATAAACTAATACAATGAATCCCACTGATATATTGTTAAGTATAGCTATAGTTGGCATATACACTCAAATTTATATTTACTTAAAGACCAATTATAAAAAACAAAATGATATAATTAAACTTTTTTTCCTAGGTTTTGTATATGCTACAATAGTTACAGGTATACTTTATTACTTAATAAAATATATTGCGTCATAAAAATATAATTTGAATGAACATTGCTAAATCACTAATCAAATATCATAAAATGATAGCACACCCAGAGGGTGGACATTATGTTGAAATATTTAAAAATAAAGATGTAAGTCATATTTATTTTTTGTTAGAGCAACATGAACATTCTCATTGGCATCGAATAACAAAAAATGAGACTTTGCATTTTTACTCAGGTAGCCCATTATTAATTTACACTTCTGAAGATGGAAATGAATTTAAAACTAATGAAATCGGATCAAAAAATAATTTCAATTTTAATATTGAAAAAGAAACTTGGTTTGCAATGAAATCATCAGGATCTTATAGTTTGATAGGTTGTACAGTAGCACCTGCTTTCGAATTTAGCGACTTAGAATTAGCGCCAAAAAACTGGAAACCATCTAAATTTAATATTGATCTTTAGTATTTCTTGTTTGAATGAAAAAAAATAAGTAGTATAAATCAACTGCATCTTAATGGCGGGGTAGCTCAGTTGGTTAGAGATCACTTCCCTTAACATTATTTGACTTTAAATAAATTTTAAATTCACATTTTATAATGGAAAATTTTTATTAAAAATAAAATTATATTATCTATTTTTATAAATTTAAAAAACTTATTTCTAGTTTTAAACATCGCATATTTATGAAAAATATTTTTAACATCTTTTTTTAAAATTTTAGGATAATAAGAAAATTTTTCAGGGTCATAAGACTCATTCCCTCTTGAACTATCTGGTGTTTGATAACTAATTCTTAACATTATTCTATCTTTAGACTTACAAAAACCACCTCTATGATATTTTGTGAAACTATCTACATAAACAGAGGTACCACTTTTGCCTATTAAAGCACCTATCTCACTTTCATTATAATAGTTTGAAAAAATATCTAATGTTACTTTATTCCTTTCCCCAGGCAATGCGTTTTTAACAACTTTTTTAATTTTAAAAAAAACACCAAGTGGATTTTTTGCTTTAAGAAAATAGAGCGGCCCGTTATTGATATCAATATCAGATACTGCCAAAAAAATATCTAAACTCTTGTATCCAAAGTCGTCCTTATGCCAAAGTTGAGCGCCTTTTTCTTTATCTGATCTAGGTATATTAAGATTTACGATTATTTTCTTAATTACGGGAAAAACCTTTAAATATTTTGTTGCTGTAAGTAAATTTTTTTCTGATAATGCAAATTTTACAACTTCATCTTTAACATCATCAGGTAATAACGGAAAAAAATCTTTTCTGTAATCATTATACTGGTTTTTAGAAGGGTCATCAAATTTTTTTGAGAACAAATCATTTTTTATTTGATTAATTAATCTTTCGTCAATTGCTCTTTTTATTTTAGTTGCTATTTCTTGAAAGTCAGGATCATTTTCTATTAGTTTAACATCCTCATGTTTATTAATTTTATAAAAATTTTTTTTTTTAAACTGATAAAAAATAGCTAATAATCTTCCCTCAAAATTAATAACATTAACCCATACAAAATTAAAAAATGGTATAAAAATAAATCTTATAAAATAGTACCAAATTTTATTTTCTTTTATTTTTGTGAGCTTTTCTTTTGTGTATTGTTTAATATTCACAGATAACAATTTAACATAATTGAGTTCAATAAGTAAAATTAGAAATTTTTTTAAAATTATTGATTGTATGAATAATAAAAAGTATTATATACCAATACGAATAGAATGGCGGGGTAGCTCAGTTGGTTAGAGCGCGGGACTCATAAGCCCGAGGTCAGTGGTTCGATCCCACTTCCCGCTACCACAATTTAATAATTTTTTTCCTGTTTTTATTTTTTTTTTTAAAATCTTTAAATGAAATAGCCACCCTATCTTTTTTAGAAAGAATTGGTTTTTTCACTCCCCAATTTATCTTTAAATCTTTATCATTCCATTTAATTGATATTTCGCTTTTAGGATCTCTATAGTTCGAGCAAATATAATGAAGGATATTTTCTTTATCTAATCCTAAAATTCCATGTGCAAAGCCTCTTGGAACAAATAAATGTTTACCATTTTTATCACTTAAAACAGTTTTAAAATGCTTTCCGTATGTTTTAGAGTTTTTTCTTAAATCAACTGCAACATCAAGCACTCTACCCTTAAGCACAGATAAAAATTTATCTTGTGGTTTTTTTGTCTGCATATGAAGACCACGCAACACATATCTTTTTGAACTTGATACTAACGAAAAAACTAAATTTTTTTTAATGAAATTTTTTTTGAATTCTTCTTTTAGCCAACCCCTATTATCCTTAAAGACTCTTGTATTTACAACAAATAAATCTTTAAATTTTGTTTTTATTTTTTTCATTTATGATATTAATTTTTTGATATAATTTGTGTAATCACACCTACCATAAAATTGAATTGCATCTAGAATTTCTTTTTTTCCTATCCATTTATTATTAAAAGCAATTTCTTCAATACATGCAATTTTAAAGCCCTGTCTATTTTCTATCGCTGAGACAAAAGCACTAGTTTTATAAAAATCCTCTATTGAGCCAGTATCTAACCAGGCACCGCCTCTACCTAAAATATCTGATGTTAATTTTTTTTTCTTTAAATAAAATTTTAGTAAATCAGTAATCTCTAGTTCATTTCTAGATGAAGGTTTAAGTTTTTTTTGCGTATTCAACAACCTTTTTATCAAAAAAATACAATCCAGTAATTGCCAGATCAGAAATATATTTTTTGGCTTCTCTTTTATTGATAAAATCTTTCCACTTTTAGACGTTTTCGCCACACCAAATAGTTCAGGTTTAATTACTTTATGCAAAATAACTTTTGCACCATTTTTAAGTTTTGTACAATTTATCAGTTTAGATGTTAAATTCTGCCCGTAGAAAAAATTATCCCCAAGAATTAATGCCACATTTTTGTTGTTTATAAATTTTTCTCCTAAAAGAAATGCGTCAGGCAGACCTTTTGGATATTTTTGTTCTTTATAAATTAAATTTATTCCTAAACGTTTTCCGTCTGGTAAAATCTTTTTATATTGATTTAGTTGACCTTTATTTACTATGATTAAAATATCTTTTATTTTTGCTAACATCAAAATTGAAAGAGGATAAAAGATTAATGGTTTATCATAGATAGGAAGCAGTTGTTTGTTAACTGCTTTGGTTAGAGGACTCATTCGAGTGCCCATGCCACCAGCTAAAATAATTGCTTTATTGATCATTTAACCATTCCAAGTCTCTTTGTGATATCTCTTTTTTTTAAAGTTGTATAGTATTTCATATTTTCTAAATACCAGTTAAAGGTATTTTCTAAACCTTTTTTAAGATTTACTCTGGATTTCCATTTAAGTTTGTTTAAAACTTTTTTACTATTTAAAGCGTACCTAAAATCGTGTCCAGGCCTATCTTTTATAAATTTTATTTTAACGTTTTTGCCTAATTTTATTTTCTTTTTAGAGATTTCTATTAATAGTTTTGCGATATCAAAATTACTGCTATTTATGTTAGATCCAATATTATAAAATTCTCCCTTATTTCCATTTTTAAATACTTTAAACAAGGCATCACAGTGATCATCGACAAATATCCATTCTCTAGAATTTTTTCCTCTACCATATAAAGTCAGAGGTTTATTATTAATTATGTTATAAATTAATTTTGGAATTAGTTTTTCAGGATGTTGATGAGGTCCATAATTGTTTGAACAATTTGTTATCATCGCGTTAAGTTTAAAAGTTCTAACGTAAGAGTATACGAGATGATCCGACGATGCCTTTGATGCAGCATAAGGCGAGCTTGGTTTATAAGGATCAGTTTCTTTACTTCTACCTTTCAGAACATCTCCATAAACTTCATCAGTAGAAATATGAATTAATTTAGCTTTTTTGTTTTTTTTTGTAAATTCTTTAAATACCTCGAGTAAATTGAATACTCCAACTATATTACTTTTTATAAATTCAGCAGGAGAGTCAATTGATCTATCCACGTGTGTTTCTGCTGCTAGGTTAAAAATGGCAATAGGCTTGTGTAATTTTAAAATTTTTTTTAGTTTAAACTTGTTATTTATGTCTAGTCTTACAAATTTATAATTTTTCTTTTTTGAAAAATTACTTGTATTGTAAAAATTTGAAGCATAGTTAACTTTATCAACGTTTACTACAAAATAGTTTTTCTTGATTAACAGTTTTATAAGATTACTCCCAATAAATCCTAGACCACCAGTTACAATAATTTTTTTCATTACTTTTTTTTTTACAACAATAGTTATTTTAAGTATACTTTATTCTCACATGGAATTTACAAGTAGTAATCTAACCTTTGTTATAGTCACGTTTAAAAGTAGAAAAGTAATATATGATTGTCTAAATTCTCTACCAAAAGATTTTAGTAAATTAATAATTGAAAATTCATCTGATAAAGAATTAAAAAAAGAATTAGAGCAAAATTATGATAAAACTGAGGTAGTTTTGTCTGAGAATATAGGTATGGGGGCTGGAAATAATCTGGGTATTTTCAAATCAAATACACAATATGTTTATGTCTTAAATCCAGATGTAGTTTTAAAAAAAGATACCATACTTAATATCAATAATTCGATTTCCAAATTAGATAATTTTGCAATCTTATCGCCCTTATCAGATAATCACCTTTATCCAAATTATAGAAGTAATTCTGCTGAGATACTAAAAGATGATGGCAAATCAATTAGTAATGTCGAAGAGATTGATGGTTATTCAATGATTATTAATAAAGATTGTTTTGATGATAATTTTTTTTTTGATGAAAAATTTTTTATGTACTTAGAAAACGTTGACTTATGTTTAAGAGCAAAAAAAAATGGTGGAAAACTATATATTGTTACAAATTCTAAAATTCATCACTTAGGATCCAGAGCTGTTGATGATAAATTTAGTGAGGAGATTGAACTTTCAAGAAATTGGCATTGGATGTGGTCAAGATTTTATTTTAATAAAAAACATCGTGGTATTTTTGTCTCGCTATTATTGGGATTAATTAGTTTATTAGGAAACTTTATAAAATATTCTACCTGCTTACTCACTTTCAACAAAAAAAAAAATATCTATAAAATGAGAATGTCAGGCACCATAAATGCTTTATTCGGTAAAAAATCATGGTACAGGCCAGAAATAAATTAATGGCCTGGAAAATTAATTAAGTTTTCAACTTTAAAACCTTTTTCAATTAATTTATCAGATCCACCTAGGTCAAATAAGTTTATAACAAAAATAAATGCCCCCACTTTTCCTTTTGAGATTTCAATAAGTCTTGAAGCTGCCTCAGCTGTTCCACCTGTAGCAATTAAATCATCAATTATTAAAACAGTGTCATTCTCATTTACCGAGTCCTTATGTACTTCAATAGTTGCCGTTCCATACTCTAATTCAAAATCTATTGAATGAGTTTCAGCAGGTAACTTATTTTTTTTTCTTAACATTATAAAAGGTTTCTTTAGAATATATGAAGCTGCAGATGCAAAAATAAAACCTCTAGACTCGATAGCTGCAATTTTATTAAACTTAAATTTTTTTGATCTTTCAACTATTTGATTGATTGTCTCTTCAAAAGCTTTTTCATCTTTAATTAAAGTTGTAATGTCCCTAAATAAAATTCCCTTCTTAGGATAATCAGGTATAGATCTAATAAATTTTTTTAAGTCCATTTAAATTTGTGTTATATTGTTAAATAAACTATCTTTTAGATATGGTAAACAAGAAATTAGTAATTTTAACAAAAAATAAGGATGATTAATAATCAAGACTATAAAGTTGCTGATAAAGAAATCTCTTTGTTAAGATTTAATTACAAAGAGGGAGAAAAAATTAAAGACGAGTCTATCGCTGAAATTTTAATGAAATCAAACACTATTATTAAAAAATATTTTAAAAATAATTTATTTTTAAAAATAACTCAGATACCAAGAGGCGGAAAAGAGTATTTACAATGCGAACGTGCATTTGACATATTTCAGAATTTTAATGTGATGCCAGAATATTGTTTTAGTTGTTACAAAGTTCAAATAGACCCAAAAAGTGTTGTAGATATGATTAAGTTACAATTTTTATTCGATGTTTTGTATTTTGAGAATGAAAACTTAAGAAAATGTATGATCGATACTAGAAAAAATATAAAAGGAAATTACAAAGGATATATTTATTGCACAACTTTAGAAGAGGCTAGGAAAATCGAACTTTATATTGGCAAATACTTAAAAGCCAGCATTGATAAAAATATCAAAATACATGTAAAAAGAGGCTGTAGTGAATTTGTAGAAAAACATCCAGAATTTGGAAACTTAGAAAAAAATATTATGGAATATAAAAAAGAGTGGAAAAAAATCGAGCATGATTTTGATGCTAATAATGAAAAAGTTTATAAATCTGGTGAAAGAAAACTAACTTATGGTCTTTCTTTAAAGGACACATTAGTATTTGCAAATTGGATTAATTATGCAAAATCAATTGGTGATGATAGTTACAAAGTTTTAGCTGATTTCTATGATTAACAAATTAGCTATAATTGGAGGAAGTGGGCTGTATGATGTTGAGGAATTTAGGGATAGAGAACTTATTGATTTAAATACACCATGGGGGAAACCCTCAGACAAAATTTTAAAAACTAATTTTCTTAAAAAAGAAGTTTTTTTCCTTCCTCGACATGGAAGAGGTCATTACATTAGTCCATCAAATATAAATTTTAGAGCAAATATTGATGCCCTTAAACAATTAGGTGTTACTGATATCGTTTCTGTTTCAGCAGTAGGATCGCTTAAGGAGAATTTGCCCCCAGGAAAATTTATTATTGTAGATCAGTTTATTGATAGAACTTTTGCAAGAAACAAAACTTTTTTTGAAGATGAAATTGTAGCACATGTATCAATGGCTTATCCTACCTCAACTGGATTGATGAATGCTTGTGAAGATGCAATTAAAAAAGAAAAAATTGATTATCAGAGAGGCGGAACATATGTAGTGATGGAAGGACCACAGTTTTCAACATTTGCAGAATCTAATTTGTACAGATCCTGGAAGGCAGATGTAATTGGAATGACTAATATGCCAGAGGCAAAATTAGCTAGAGAGGCTGAAATAAGATATGCGTCCGTATCAATGGTCACAGATTATGATTGTTGGCACCCAGATCATGAAAATGTTGATGTTCAACAAGTAATTAAAGTTCTTTTAGGAAATGCTACAAAGGCAAAGAGCATGATCAAAAATCTTATAGAAAATTTTGAAAAACACATTGACCCTAAGGATCCAACTAATAACTGTTTGGATGTGGCTATAATTACAGCTCCAGAAAAAAGAACTCAAAAAACAAAAGATAAACTAAAAACAGTTGCAGGAAGAGCTTTAAGTAAATGAAAATTGAAGGTAAAGAATACCGAACTATTTGGTTTGAGAATGAAGTTGTAAAAATAATTGATCAAACAAAACTTCCACATCAATTTGTAATTAAGGAGCTAAAAACAGTCAAGGAAGCAATCAATGCGATTAAAATAATGGAAGTAAGAGGTGCCCCTTTAATAGGTGCAACAGCCGCATATGGTTTAATATTAGCAATAATAGAAAATAATGACCAATCTTTTTTAAAAAAATCAGCTGAGGAATTAATAAAATCAAGACCAACTGCAATTAATTTAAAATGGGCAGTAGACAGAATGATGAAAAAACTTTCAGGTGTTAATAGTGAAAAAATTTTAGATATTGCATTAAGTGAAGCAAAAGAAATTTGCGAAGAAGATGTAAAATTTTGTGAAAATATAGGATTAAATGGTCTTAAAATAATTGAGGAAATTTATAAAAAAAAAAAAGATACAGTAAATATTTTAACTCATTGTAACGCTGGATGGCTTGCAACAATTAATTGGGGAACAGCCACATCCCCAATTTATCATGCACATAAAAAGGGTATTCCTGTACATGTTTGGGCAGATGAAACTAGACCCAGAAACCAAGGAGCAAACTTAACATCATATGAATTAAATGAAGAGGGTATTAAAAATACAATTATTGCTGACAATACTGGTGGAATTTTAATGCAGAGAGGGCAAGTTGATATGTGTATAGTTGGAACTGATCGCACTTTATCTAATGGCGATGTATGTAATAAAGTAGGAACTTATCTTAAAGCACTTGCTGCAAAAGATAACAATATACCATTTTATGTGGCCTTACCAAGTTCGACTATCGATTGGAAAATTAAAAATTCTAAAGATATTCCTATTGAAGAAAGAAGTTCAGAAGAGTTGTCAAAAATTGAAGGTGTTGACGAAGATGGAAAAGTAAAAAAAGTAAAGATATACCCAAACAAAAGTAAGGCTATGAATTTAGCATTTGATGTTACTCCAGCAAGATATATAACTGGCTTAATAACAGAAAAAGGTATTTGCGAAGCATCAGAAAAAGGATTAAAAAATTTATTTAAATGAACCCGCTTATTTTATCACTTGTTTGTCTTTTATTAGTTGGAGTTTCTGCTAATTGGCTAAGCATTGTTAAGAATAATAAGACATTAATTTATCTTTCTTTAGCACCATGTATTTATATAGCAATTTATGGAATTTATTTAGTTATTGGACCTGTTGATTTGTATGAAGACGGTTCAAAAAACTTTTTTATGCAGAACCCTTATGAAAGTGAGCTTCCACCACAGTTTTTATTATTAAAGCTTTACCAATATATTCTAATAGGCGTAGGTCTAATTTTTGGGTATTTATTTTTAAAATATTTAAAAAATTATGGACGTTAAGAGTAGAGAAGAAATAATAAAGTTTGCACAAAAATTAAATAGTACAAATTTATCTCCGTTAAGATCAGGAAATATTTCACTTAAAGCTCAGAACAATAATGAAGAGGGGTTTTTAATTACTCCATCAGGCAAAAAATACGACAGTTTAAAAGCTGATGATATCGTCTTTGTGTCTTTAGAGGGGAGATATAATGAAAAAGGTTTGCAGCCATCTTCGGAATGGAGATTTCATAAAGATATTTATTTAAAGAAGGCTGATGCAAAAGCCGTCGTTCATGCTCATTCACCACACGCAACAGCTGTATCTGCACACAATAAAGACATTCCAGCTTTTCATTACATGATAGCTTTAGCTGGAGGAGACAATATAAAGTGTGCAAAGTATGCAACTTTTGGAACACAAGAACTATCTGACAATATTATTGAAGCATTAGAAAATAGAAAAGCATGCTTGATGTCTAATCACGGTCAAGTTGCTTATGGGGATAACTTGAACTCAGCTTTCGAACTTGCAGAAGAAATTGAAAATATTTGCCATCAATACATAAATGCAATAAAGTTGGGAGAACCTAAGATTCTTTCATCAAGTGAAATGGATGTAATATTAGAAAAAGTTAAAAACTATAAAAAAGGATAACTTTTTATGACAAAGGTTGGGGAGCACGTCACTTTAGATATCATAGGTACTGAAAAAGAGTACGAACCAAAATTCTTTGAAAAACTAGTCTACAAGATATCAAAGAAGGCAAAGGTAACTGTTCTAGAGATTTCAAAGTATAAATTTGAACCGCAGGGCTTTACCCTTGTAGCCTTATTAGCAGAAAGTCATATCAGCTTTCATACTTTCCCAGAAAGAGGAATTATAAGTTTTGATTTTTTTACATGCGGAAAAGTAAATCCTAATGTTGCTTATGATATTTTAAAAAAAGAAATCAAACATAAAAGAATTGTTAAAAAAGAATTCAATAGAGATACAATAAGTTATTATGATGATATTTATAGCTCACCAGGTTTAAAAAAATATTATATGGTAAAAGATGTTTTAGAAAACTTCACTTCAAAAGTAGGTCAAAACATTGAAATTTTGGATTTAGAACAATTTGGTAAATCTCTATTTATCGATGGTGAACTTCAAGTAGCAGAAAATGATGAACATTTGTACAGCTCAACGTTTGTTAATTCTGGTTTAAAACTCAATCCATCAAATGATAAAACTGCAATTATTGGAGGAGGAGATGGAGGAGTAGCAAGAGAATGCATCTCTAAAGGATTTAAATTAATTGATTGGTATGAGTTAGACCCTGAAGTTGTAACAATGTGTGAAAAATATTTATCCAAGGTAGGCAAGAAAGCAACTACAAAAAATCATGTGCAGTGTGTATGGGGAGATGCATTTGAAAGTATTAAATCAGTTGAAGATAACAAATATGATAAAATTTATGTAGACCTTAACGATGATCAATATTGTATTGATTTAGCCGCAAAAAATATAAAATCTCTAAAAAGAATTCTTAAACCAAATGGAACTATAACCGCCCAAGTTGGAAGCCAAGATAAAAAACCTAAGCAAGTTGATAAATGGTTAAATCTTTTTGAAAAAAGTTTTGGCAATACGTCATTGGATAGAGTTTATATTCCAAGCTTTGATTGTTCTTGGAATTTTGCATCTTCTCTAAATAAATAACTAATATTTAGTATACTCTTTAATCTCTTTAATCTTAGATCCAGTGTGATTATTTATTTCCAACTTAATACTTGCTCGTTTGTCGTTTAAAAAGTGGATCTCTCTTGATAACAAAATGAAATGATCATCGAATTTTGAGTCTTTTTCGCACTGTCTTTTATTATCTTCAATATCCCACAATTTAGCATTTATTTCTTTTAATTCAGAGAAAAGATTTTTAATCTTTTCATCAACTTTCACATTTTTATCATATTGTTCATTTAAAGAATCATATTCTAAATTTATGAATTTTAATTTTTCTGCGTCTTTGATTTTGTCTTTTTTGATTTCAAGGATAGTTAATTTATCTAATAACTCACCAACAGATACTTCAACTAATATTTTATTCATAAAATTTTATAGTGTGATAAATTGTTAAAAATATGTCTAATATATTAATCATAAAACACGGATCACTAGGAGATATAGCTCAAGCGAGTGGGGCAATTCAAGATATTTATGACAACCATAAAGATGACTTTATTTATTTATTAACATCTCAAGTATATTCAGATCTTTTCAAAAAAAATCCCAATATAAAAGAAGTAATAATCGATAAAAGATTATCTAGATTTAATTTAATTTATCTTTTTTCTTTAATGAAAAAAATTAAACAACATAAGTTTACAAAGGTCTACGATCTACAGAATTCATCAAGGACTTCATTTTATAAAAGAATTTTATTTCCTAACTCAGGATCTTATAAATGGTCGTCTTCAGAAACCACCCTTCCAGCAAGTGAAACTAAAAAAGAATTTGATAAAAAGCCCGTATTAGAAAGATTTGATCATCAACTAAAGGTATCTGGTTTAAAAACGTCCCACACTTTAAAGCCAGATTTTTCTTGGGGTTGTTCTAATATCGATAAACTTATTTCTAAATATAATTTATCAGATTATATATTGTTATTTCCTTTCTGCTCTGAGCACTTAGAACAGAAGAGATGGCCGTATTACGATCAACTCATTAAAAAGATAAAACAAAACTATCCTAATCTAAAAATAGTGATAGCACCTGGTCCTGATGAAATAGAAAAAGCAAAAGAATTAGATGCTGTTTCTATTCTAAAAGAAGATAAAGCTATTTCTATTTCGGAACTTGCAGGTTTAATTAAGAAAAGCAAATTTGTCGTTGCTAATGATACAGGTCCCGCACATATAGCAGCGCATTTAAATGTTAAAGGTCTATCGTTGTTTGGAAGTCACACGACAGCTCACAAAGTAAGTATAGAAAGAGAAAACTTTAAAGCAATACAAGTGAGTGACTTAAAAAATTTAAGTGCAGAGAAAGTTTTTGAAAGATTAGCTCTTTAGAATTTCTAAATATTTTTTTAAGATTTCTGGCCAAAGAAATTTTTTTGCATTTTCTTCTGCATTTTTTCCTAAAACTTTAAATTTATTATTCTTCAACATATCAACTAAACTTTGATAAATTTCATCTAAGTTATTTCCGTCACAAAGCAAACCAGTTTCATTATCGACAATAGCATCGGATGCACCACCAACTTTCCCCCCGATAGATGGAACTCCATATTGAGCAGCCTCAACATAAACAATTCCAAAACCTTCTACAGATTTTTTGTAAGAAATTGAAGGCATAACAAAAACATTTGAATTTTTTAAGTAAGCGTTTTTTTCATCTTTTGATAAATTTTTTAAAAATAAAACATGACTTTCAAGTTTTAATTCTTTAATAAGTTTTTTCTGAGTTTCCAAAGTATCACCTTGACCTATGCAAATATAAATTATGTTTGGGTAAATTTCTTTCAAATTTCTCAAAGACATAATTATTTTTTCATGATTTTTTCTTTTATCAAATCTAGAGACAGTAATTAGTCTTGGCTCTTTTCCCTCAAGTTTCTTTAATATTTTTTCATCTATTTTTGGATTTATTTCTTCTCTTGGAAATACACCTGGGTTAATAACTTTGATTTTTTCTTCATTAACACCAATTTCAACACCAAGATTTTTAGTGAAATTTGAATTTGCAATTACATGATCGCAATTATTTAATACTCTAACAACTCGTTTATTCAAAAAAGTATCTTTTTTATGGTTTATTTCTTTAGAGTGAATAAGACATATCTTTCTAATTTTGGTATTTATATTTTCTAAACTTTTCCAATGATCAGAAATAATATTTTTTACTTTAGTATTTTTTTGTAAGTAATTATTAATTAAAGAAGCTTTTCTAAATTTTCTAAAGATTTTTGGCCCTCCGACTCTTTCAATTGAAAATGATAAGTTTTCATCAAATTTTTCCTGGTGATAATGTTCATCAGCAAATACTTTAACCATCATATGTTCCGACAGTGATTTTGTAAGGCCAAACATAAGATTTTGCATACCCCCAACATCAGGTGGAAAGTTTCTTGTGATAATTAAATTCATTATTTAAACCATTTAATACTGCATCCCATACTAGGATATTGTTCTTTTGGACCTTGTTGTGTTTTAGCAATTAACTTCATTGATTTAAGCAACTCACTGTCACCAGAACCAACAGGCTTTAAATCATTTAATTCTCTTATTCTTCCTCTGTAATTGAGCTCAAGGTTTTTGTTATAGCCAAAAAAGTCTGGAGTACAAACTGCATCATATTTTTTTGCGATTTCTTGTGTTTCATCAATTAAATAAGGAAATGAAAAGTTATATCTATCAGAAAACTTTTTCATGTTTTCAAAAGAGTCTTCAGGATAATTTTTGGTATCATTTGACATTATCGCTACTGAGTTAATACCATCTTCTTTTAGTTTTGCACAATCATCTGCTAGTTCTCTTATTATAGCTTTTACATAAGGACAATGATTGCAAATAAACATTATCAAGGTTCCATTATCGCCTTTGACATCATACAATGTTAATAATTCCCCATTAATTGATTTAAGCTTAAAATCTATTGCATTCAGACCGAAATCACATATTGGAGTTTTTAAAAGTGCCATGTTAGAATATATAAATTATGTTTTACGATTTGGAAAATAAAAAACCAAAAAACTCTGGCGAAAATTGGGTAGCTCCCAATGCTGTTATTATTGGTGATGTAACATTAGATAAAAATACAAGTGTTTGGTTTAATGCAACCTTAAGAGGTGACATTGAAAATATTCATATAGGTGAGGGGTCAAACGTTCAGGATGGCTGCGTATTACATACTGATCCAGGTTGTCCTTTAAAAGTTGGAAAAAATGTAACCATTGGACATTTAGTAATGCTTCATGGATGCACAATTGGTGACAATAGTTTAATTGGTATTGGTGCAGTGATCCTTAACAAAGCAAAGATAGGAAAAAATTGTATAATAGGCGCTAAGGCTTTGATTACAGAAAATAAAGAGATACCGGATAATTCTTTAGTTGTAGGATCTCCAGGAAAAATTATAAGACAAGTAACTGAAGAAGAAAAAAAAGCAGTTTTTGAAAATACAAAACATTATCAAGATAGTTGGAAAAAATATTCTAAATCTATATTTTAATTTAATGAAAAAAATTTTTCTTACATTAGCGATAACTTTTTTTAGTTCATCAGTTTTTGCTGCTCCAATAGAATCTCCTTTAGATAAATTATTTAAATATTTTAAAGATGGTCAAATGATTAAAATTGATTCTTTTAATGCAAAAAATTACATGGAGATTAAAGATGGAACTTATAAAAAATCACCACTAGAAATAGACGCGTTTATAGCATATCCTAAAAAAGGCGAAGGACCTTTCCCCTTAGTAATGTTTGCTCATGCGAGTGGTGGTCCACTTTTATTTACTAATAAATGGTTTAAGTTCAATAGACTAGCCGCCAAATCTTTACAGAAAAAAGGAATTGCAGTTATGTTTATAGATAATTTTGCCCCTCGAGGAACTTATACAACTTATGCAAATCAGCAAAAGGTCCCACATTGGTCTACTTTTATTGATACTTTTATGGCTCTTAAACACGTTTCAGAAGATCCTAAAATAAATATTAATAAAGTTGGTATAACAGGTTGGTCAAGAGGAGGTGCAATTTCTATTATGGCTTCAGAAAAAAAGTTAAGAGATGCACTTATTGATAAAAATTTATTTTTTGCTGCTGCTCAACCTAGATCACCACCATGTTGGAGCATCGGAATGTTTAAAAATCCAACACCAACACCAGAGACAAATACTTGGATGGTATTAGGTGGTGCTGATGATTACACAGCGGCAGAACCTTGTGTTGAACTCGGTAAAAAAATAAAAGCTAATGGTGGAAAAATAGAAGTTACAGTTAAAAAAGGTTGGCATCATGGTTTTACAGCTAATTATAAAGAAGAGTGGGAAAAAGATGGAATGGTATTTACTAATTGTCCGGGTTTTTTCACTAATGACGATGGAACAACGAGTTCAACTGATCCCAATTATAAATGGGCTAAATCATGGTGGATGGACAGTTGTATAAAAAATGGTGCACACATTGGAGGCGATAAAGGTAAAATTTTTAAATCTAAGTTTGTAAAATTTTTTGAAAAGGAACTGCTTAATTAATTAGAAAAATTTAAAGACTAGGGAACTAACCAGGTATCTTTATTACTTTCCAAATCAAATTTTGCTCTTCGATGACCTTTAGCAGCAAGATATAACCACTCAATAGATTTTATTTTACACTGAATAACAGTAAAGTTTTTATAACCTTCCTCACTTTGCTCTTTAGTATAATCAAAGTTATCTAACTCAGGCTTTAATCCCGATGTTGGAACATCAGACTCTGTTCCTGGACCATTATCAACCAAATAACATTTTCGGCTTATATGTTGGGTTTTTTCCCAAGAATTCTTTGTAATGTCGTTTTTATGATTAATAATACAATTTACTTTAAGTCGAACCTGAATTTTTTCGTCCTTATCATAAAACAAAAGAGCAGCATTGGAATTATTTTTAAGTAATTCAATTTTATCTGACCTGATATCACTATGGAATTGAACTAGATTGTTTTGTTGATCTGACTTTCTTAAAACAACAATTCTTCCATCTACATCGTTATTATGACCACATATAAAAGTAGGAATTCTAAATTGAGAACTCCTATTAGTCACTGCATCAACAAGCATTGACCATATTTTCTTTTTTATTTCACTGAAGTCTTCATAGTACGCAGGCTGCATACTTTTACTTTCTAAATCTTTTTATTAAGCTTGAAGTATCCCATCTCTTACCACCCATGTCTTGAACTTCAGCATAATACTTGTCAATAATTTCTGTGATTGGTAATAATGATCCATTATTCTTTGCTTCATCCATTGCAATTTTAAGATCTTTTCTCATCCAATCTACAGCAAATCCGAAATCAAATTTATCTTCTAACATTGTTTTATAACGGTTTTCCATTTGCCAAGATTGAGCAGCTCCTTTTGAAATAACTTCAATCACATCTTCCATGTTTAATCCTGCTTTTTGACCAAAGTTAATCGCTTCAGATAATCCTTGTACTAATCCTGCAATACAAATTTGATTAACCATCTTTGCTAATTGTCCTGAACCAGATTTACCTAACAACTTTACTTTTTTACTGTAACAATCAATTTTATCTAATGCTTTGTCAAAATCTCCTTGATCTCCACCAACCATAACAGTTAATGCACCATTCTCAGCACCTGCTTGACCACCAGATACGGGTGCATCTAAAAAACCAAAACCATTTTTTTTTGCATGTGAATAAATTTCTCTTGCTATTGTTGCAGAAGCAGTTGTGTTATCAATATATACAGCTCCTTTTTTTATTGATTTAAATATTCCATTTTCTCCAAATGTAACTTCCCTTAAGTCGTTATCGTTTCCAACGCATGTGAAAATATAATCAGAGTCTTTTGCAGCATCTTTAGGCGTATCAGCTTTTTTTCCTTTAAATTCTTTAAGCCATTTATCAGCTTTAGCTCCTGTTCTATTATAAACAGTTACATTGTGCCCACCTTTTGATATATAACCAGCCATGGGATATCCCATTACACCAAGACCAATGAAAGCAACGTTACAAGACATAATTTATGTTAAAAAATTTAAGTATTAAAGTAATTATTTTTGGATTTATATTTACATTTTTTTCAAGCTTTGGACAGAGTTTTTTTCTAGGTTTGTTCAATGAAAGTATAAGAAATGAATTAAATATTACTCATGGACAATTTGGCTCAATCTATGCATCAGCAACTTTATTAAGTAGTATAATTTTAATTTGGGTTGGAAAGAAAATTGATGACTTTGATGTTTTAAAATTTTCTTTTTTTGTTATATCATTGCTTGCAATTTCAACATTTACCTTCTCAAAGATTAATTCAGTAGCATTTCTTTTTGTTGCAATATTGTTAATGAGATTTTCTGGTCAAGGAATGATGTCTCACACTGCCTCTACAACAATATCTAGATACTTTACTAACACTCGGGGTAAAGCACTAAGTACCGGATGGTTTGGTTTATCTACTGCAGAATTTTTAATGCCAGTTACAATAATTTATTCTCTTACGATAATGGATTGGAGAAATATATGGATCATAATTTCAGTCGCGATAATTTTATTTCTCCCTTTGGTATCTTACTTTTTAGTTAAAGAAGTTAAACTTTCATCGAGGGAGGATGACAATGAGGTTATTAAAGAAAATATAAAACAATGGAAAAGATTTGAAGTTATTAAAGACTATAGGTTTATTATTATAGCATTAAATATGCTAGCGATGCCCTGGATAGCCACAGGTATATTTGTTTATCAATCATTTATTTTATCTGCAAAAAATTGGGGGGAGTATACTATCGCTCAATCATTTATGGTTTATTCAATAGCATCAGTGTTAACTTTATTTGTTGCAGGCTATTTGATTGATAAATTTACAAGTA
>CACAUR010000005.1 GCA_902535745.1 uncultured Pelagibacteraceae bacterium | reverse complement strand
CTAAAACTTTTGAATTATTGCTCATTTTTTTAGGAGACCAATCAACCTGGAAAATACTCATTACCCTTGCTCTTTTTCAAGCCTGGGGGATTCGTGGTACCACCACCTGATTGGCCCCCAGTTATTATAACAGTTATATTTTCTAGTCTACAACAAAACTTTGTAAATTTTTAGATTTTCCTATATTCACTTGCTTCGTAAACTCCCAAAATATCTAAACTGACGGTATGAAATCCGAGCTCCTCTAAAGATTTTTGTATTTTTGGATCTTCAATATGTCCATAAATATCACATAAAAATAAATATTGTTCAAAACTACTTTGGTCAGAGAAACTTTCTAATTTACTTAAATTAACATTATTAGTAGCAAAGCCGCCTAAACATTTATACAGAGCGGCTGGTTTATTTTTCACCTTAAAAATACAACTTGTAATATAATTTTTTTTCTTAAATTCTGGGTGAGAGGCTTTACTACCCATTATCAAAAACCTTGTGACATTCCCCTTATTGTCTTCGATATTTTTTTTTACAATTTTAAGATTGTAGATTTCAGCAGCTAGCTCGGATGCAATAGCCGCCTCATTAATAATTTTGTTTTCACTAATGTATTTGGCACTTCCAGCAGTATCTGCTGCAATAATAGGCTCAAGCTTATTTTCGGTAATAACTTTTTGACATTGAGAGATTGCCTGGGTGTGCGATCTTACAGAGGAAATCTTTTGCATACTTGAGCTAGGTAGTATCATAAGGTTATGAGTAATTGGTTGAAAATGCTCTGCATAAATCTGGAGTTTATATTTATTTATCAGATATTGTATATCTGCAACTCTTCCTGCTATTGAATTTTCTACAGGAATAATTGTTCTATAACTCTCATTTTTTAAACAAAGATTAAAACACTCTTCAAAAGTATTTTGCGAAATAGGTTCATACTTTGGGTATATTTTTTTAGCCGCTAAATGAGAATATGCTCCTGGTGAACCTTGATAAACAATTTTCATAAATTTAACCTTTTTTATATTCCATTATTTTTTTAATTTCCATAAAATCATCCATGGTATCGACACCTATTGGAGAATTTTGTGTATACACAACATCTATCGGTATACCATTGTCTAAAGCACGTAGCTGCTCCAATCTAAATTTTTTTTCATTTTCTGTCTGTTTTAAATTGATAAATTTCTTTAAAGTCGAGATTTCATACTGATAAATTCCAATGTGATGATAGGTATTTTTTTCATCAAAATCTTCTGAATTTCTAAAAAAAGTCAAAGCTGGTGAATGATTATTTTTTCGAAAAGTTTCATTTACAGAGACTTTTACAATATTCTTATTACTAAATATTTTTTTGTCCTTAATATCTGTACAAAGCGTACCAATTTTTGAATTTAGTGTTCTAACATTTTTATCAAGATTAATTATATCCTCTGTCGATATTTGTGGTTCGTCTCCCTGTAAATTAATGACATATTTGATATTTTCTATGTCTTTAATTTTTTCTACCGCTTCAAAAATTCTATCAGTACCTGTTTGATGATTTTTACTAGTCATTATCGAATTACCACCATCTTTTTCAATTTCAGTCTGAATTTCAGCATCCTCTGTTGCAACATAAACTTTGCCCAAATTTGTCTCTTTAGCTTTGTTGTATACGTGCTGAATAATGCTTTTTCCGTTTATTTTTAATAAAGGTTTTCCAGGAAGCCTTGATGCGCTCATTCTAGACGGTATCAAGATAATTGTTTTATCCATTTTAAAGTTTAATGCGTCTTACGGACGCAAATAATTTTTAATTAGTTTATTTTAATATTAACATGTTATATGAGTTCTTAAGAAAAAATAATGGATTCTTTTGAATTAAATAAAGTAATTGCAGCTGTATTGTTGGTTGCGCTCTTAGTTATTGGTATTGGAAAAATCTCAAACTTATTATTCAATGTAGAAAAGCCAGAGGTTTCTGGTTATAAAGTTGAGGTAACTGAAGATGTTTCAAAAAAATCTGTGGCTCAAAAAGAGGAAAAGGTCGAAGTTGATATATCGGCTTTAATGGCCCAAGCTGATCTAGCGCATGGCGAAAAAATCTTTAAAAAATGTTCAGCATGTCACTCGATACAAGCAGGTGGGGGAAACAAAATTGGACCAGCTTTATATAATGTTGTGGGAAGAAAAGTTGCTGCTATCGAAGATTACAAATATTCAAAAGCACTTGTTGCTCACACAAAAAATTGGACTTTTGAAGAGTTAAATGGTTATTTAATCAAACCTCAAGCTTGGATAAAAGGTACGAAAATGGCATTTGCCGGTTTAAGAAAAGAAAAAGATAGAGCATCAGTTATTTTATATTTAAACAAAAATTCGGAAAGCCCTTTACCGTTACCTTAATTTTCCAAAACAGTATAATAAAATACTTTTTTGAACATGAACTCTATTAAAGGCTTGTTGCCAAACATGTGAGTTTTTACTCAAAAAAACCTCTTCCGAAACTTCATTTCCTCTAGGCAGACAATGTAAAAATATAAAATTTTTTTTTGCTAATCTTGTCAACTTTTTATCTATCTTAAAATTTTTAAAAGCATAGATCTTTTTTTTCTTATTCACTTTATCGTTAAGTGAAATTACCTTATCTGAAAATATTACATCAGCGCCAGAAACTGCTTTTTTTGGATCATTATAAATATAAATTTTCTTATTATTTTTTTTGACCCAGTTTCTAACTTCTTTTCCAGGTTCAAATTTTTTTGGACAACCAATGCTTAGCTTAAAAGAAAATTTCACTGAGGCGGCTATTAAACTATTTAAAACATTATTTGAGTCGCCTATCCAACAAATATTCAATTTTGAAATAGGTTTTTTTTTAATTTCTTCAACAGTGAAAATATCAGACAATACTTGTGTTGGATGAGATAAAGGGCTTAAACCATTTATTATAGGTATTGATAAATATTTTTTAAAATCTTCCATTTTTTTTTCGCTATCAGTTCTCAACATAAAACCATCTCCATAAGTAGACAGAACTTTGGCGGTATCGGTAATACTTTCTCCTCCTTGGCCTAAATGCAGCTCATTGGATCTTAATGTTAGAGTTCCTCCTCCTAACTGCTTGATTGCCAAATAAAAACTTATTCTTGTTCTTGAACTTGGTTTTTCAAACATTTGTATCAATATTTTCCCTTTAAGCGGAGATCCTTTGTCAACTTCAAGAGTGTTAAGTTTTTTTCTCAATCTTTTTCTCTTTTTGGCATCCACGATAATCTTTCTAAGATCTTTAGTTGATATATCTTTTAAATTTATAAAATGTTTCATTAAATTAAGATTCTGAGCAAACTTTATTAATAACTTTTAATGCTATATCGATTTCACTCTTCTTAACATTTAAAGGTGGTAAAACGCGAATAACATTTTCAGCTGCTTTAATAGTCAGTAATTTTTTATCCATTAGTTTTTTTATAAATAAATTTTGATCTTTATGTAATTGAATGCCTATTAACAAACCTTTGCCTCTTATTTGTTTAATTATATTTGGATATTTATCTTTAATAGTATTTAAATTTTTAAGAAAATATTTAGATAAATTTTTGACATTATTCAAAAATTTTTTATTTGAAATTATATCCATTACCTCATTTCCGACAGACATGGCTAAGGGATTGCCTCCAAAAGTTGATCCGTGAGTTCCGGGTACCATAGCTTTACTAACCTTCTTGCTCATCAGTACTGCACCAATCGGAAAACCTCCACCTATACCTTTTGCTATAGGCACAATATCAGGTTTTACTTTTGAGTTTTCAAAAGCAAAAAAATCTCCTGATCTTCCAATTCCACATTGAACTTCATCCAATATAAGTAATATTTTTTTTTTATTACATAATTTTCTTAAATCTCTTAAACACCAGTCAGGTATTACTTTAATTCCACCTTCACCCATAATTGTTTCAACCATAATAGCTGCAGTATTTTTTGTGATTTTTTTCTTTAAAGAATTATGGTCTCCAAATGTAAAATGATCAAAGCCGCTTACTTTTGGACCAAAACCTTCAGTCATTTTTTTTGACCCACTAGCAAAAATTGCAGCTATGGTCCGGCCATGAAATGAGTTTTTAACACAAAGAATTCTATTTTTTTTTGGTTTACCGATTGAATAAAAATATCTTCTAGCTACTTTTATGGCAACTTCAGTTGCTTCAGTACCAGAATTTTGAAATATAACTGAGTCTGCAAAAGTTTTTTTAACCAATTTTTTTGCTAACATTTCTCCTTCAGGAATCGTAAAGGCATTTGAAACATGCCAGACTCTTTGTGCTTGTTTATATAATGCTTTTACTAATCTAGGATTTGCATGTCCTAAACTATTAACAGCAATTCCCGAGCAAAAATCTAAATATTTCTTACCATTTGTAGCAACTAGATAACTTCCAGTACCCTTTTTAAAAGAAATTTTTTTTCTATTATAATTGTTTGCTAAAAATGTCATTTAATTTCTAATTTTATATCCTTTTTTATAAAGGAGAAATGATATGAACCATATAATCAAACTGAATAAAAATAAATATGCAAGACCAAATTTAATTGAACCGTCGCTACTACCGATAAAAGAAAATCTCAAGCCATCAATCATATGAAAGAAAGGATTTAAAAAACTTATTTTTTGTAAGATTTCAGGAAGTCTATTTATTGAATAAAAGGTTCCCGACAAAAAGGACATTGGAACAATAATGAAGTTAGTTACAGAGGCCATATTTTCCCATTTATCAGACCACATGCCTGCTATAAACCCCATTGCGCCCATAGAAAAAGATGACAGAAATAGGAAAACTGCGAAATACAGAACGTTTTCAAGACGAATTCCTATAAAAATACTAAATACTAGTATTGATAAAAAACTTATCATAATAGACCTTGTTATTGAGGCAAAAATAACGGCGAGTGTCACTTCGAGTGCGGATAGTGGACTTCCTACTAAATCCACAATATTTCCCATCATTTTTCCTGATAGTATTGAGGATGATGAATGTGCAAAAGATTGTTGAATTATTTGCATGCTAATTAATCCAGGTGCTAAGAATTCGATAAAAGGAACTCCAAGAACTATTCCTCTATTTTCACCTAATGCAAGAGAAATGACCATCAAAAATAAAATCGCAGTAACTACTGGCCCTAAAATAGTTTGACCAGATACAATTAGAAAACGAAGCGTCTCTTTTTTATATAAAGAATAAAAGCCTATCCAGTTGATAAAACTAAATCGCCGTACTCCAATTTTGTATTTTTTATTAAGTTCAACCATAAGTATTTATAATTTTCTTTTTAAAAAATTGTTAAGAAATTAAAGAAAATGCTTGTTTTAGTTAGCATAATATGAATTACTATATATAGTGTTTTAAGTAAAACATTAACTAAATATTGTAATGAGCTGGACACCTGAAAAAGTAGAAAAACTTAAGGAATTATGGGGCAAAGGAAACACGGCAAGCGAAATTGCCCAAATACTTGGAGGTTTAACTAGAAATGCGGTTATTGGTAAAGCCCATAGACTAAATTTATCTGGAAAAATTCAGACAAAAAAAAGCTCACCTTCAGCAGTTAATAATAACGACAATGAAAATAAAACTTCACGCAAAAATTTAAGAAGAGGTAAGTTCAAATCTTTAATTATAGACAAAGATTTCGAACCTGAAAATCCTAAGCAACTTGAGGAGCTTGATGAAAATTCTTGCAAATGGCCAATTGGACATCCCAATGAAGATGGTTTTTACTTTTGCGGCAGAACTTCATTAAAAGATTTTTCATATTGTAAACTTCACTTATTATATGCTTTTCAACCAAAAAATAGAAAAGATGACGTTTTGGATAAAGACAAAGATAATGAGGTACCAAAATTTATTAAAAGAAGGATAAAGTCAGCTTAAATTATTCGTCTAATATTTTCTTTTTAGCTGCAGCAAACTCCTCGTCATTCAGAATTTTTTTTTCGTGTAATTCTTTTAATTCGTTAAGTTTTTTAATTAGGTCTTCTTGATTGTCTAAACTTGTCTTATCAGAATTCCCTAAATCTTTATTAGCTTTTTTTGCTTCCATGCCAGTATTGATAGCTCTAAAAGCAAGATATAAAACAAAGCAAAAAATTAAACCAATTATAGTATAAACAATAGATATTATCATAAAATTAATTTACCTTTTTTTTAGAATATTCTCCTTCATTTTTCCACATATAAGAATATTTATTTACCTCATCTTCAAATCTTGATGAGCAGTCAAAGTCAAAGTCATTGTTGCTTTTGTGTTTGCCAGATAAAACGTTATCATATTTTAATAATTTAAGTTGGTCATTCGTAATAAGTGGTTTAGGTAAAAGTTCAAAGATTTTTGCAGTCATTCTGGCTATTGAAATTGGCATAGGAAGTAACAACCTTTTTTTTTCTATTGATAAAAGAAGTTTTTCCAAAATATCCTTAAAAGACATTTCCTCAGGTCCTGCAAATTCAATAATATTTTCTTTGATATCGTCAGTGATTATCTTTCTTATAGAGTTTGTTAAATCAGAACAATAAATAGGACTAAACTTTGTTCTGCCATTATAGTAAATTGGAAAAATTGGCAACAATCTCAACAAATTCATTAATTGAGTGGTAAAATTGTCATCGACAGAATATACTATTGAAGGTCTTACAATCACGGTTCTGCCAAAGTTATCCAAAATTTCTTTTTCACCTTTTAATTTACTTTGAGCATAAATTGAGTCTTCCGCACTTTCAATTCCAAGAGCAGATAAGTGAACAAATTTTTCAAGTTTATATATCGATGCTAATTTCGAAATCATTTTTGGAAATTCAACATGAATATTATTAAAAGTATTTTTTCCTTTTTCAAATAATATACCGACCAAATTCACACATATATCGGCGTTGCTAAATAATTTTTTTGTTAGTTCATAATCAAATATACTGCCCTCAACAATTTCAAGATATCCAGGGTTAGCCTGGGTTTTGAGTATATAGCCTTTTTGATGAATATTTCTTGTTAATGCTGTTACTTTAATATTATTTTTGGTTAAACTTCTAATCAAATTTCTTCCTATCTGACCACTTGCGCCAAAAATTAGACAATTTTTTGGTTTCATATATATATAATTAACAAGTTATGGATATAAAAGTTCACAAAATAGATTTACCAGAAGATCTTGATGTTGGCAATAGGGTCGCTATTGATTGTGAATTTATGGGTTTAAATTTTCAAAGAGACAAGTTGTGTTTAGTACAAATTTCGTCAGGAAATTCTGATGCCCATATAGTTCAACTTGATCGTAGTGAATACAAGGCACCGGTATTGAAAAAAATTTTATCCGATAAATCAATAAAAAAAATTTTTCACTTTGCAAGAGCAGACCTAACTTTTATAAAGAAATATCTTTTGATAGATGTAAACAACATCGAAGATACTAAGCTTCAGTCAAAGCTAGCAAGATCCTACACTGATAAACACGGACTAAAAGATTTAATTAAGGAGTTTACTGGTGTTGACATAAGTAAGCAGTATCAAAGTTCTGATTTTGGAGGGGAGCTGTCTCAGGCTCAAATTAAATATTGTGCTAATGATGTTTTATATTTACATAAAATTAACGACGCTCTAACAAAAATTCTTAAAAGAGAAAAAAGATATCACCTATATGAAGATTGTCTAAAATTTATCAACACAAGAGTTAATTTAGATTTAGCATCATTTTCAGATGATATTTGGTCACATTAATGAAGAAAGATATTTATAAAAAAATTGCAAAAGATGTAATAAATACTGAAATAGTCTCACTAAATAAACTGAAAAATTCATTGGACACGAATTTTAAAAAAGCAGTTGAAAAAATATTAAATTGTAAAAAAGGAAAAGTTATTTTGTCTGGAGTTGGTAAATCGGGGATTATTGCAAAAAAAATTTCCTCTACGTTAGCATCAGTTGGTACTCCGTCTTTTTTTGTGGATGCAAGTTCTTGCTCTCATGGAGATCTTGGACAAATTAGTTCAAACGATGTTTTGATACTGATTAGTAATAGTGGAGAGTCTATTGAATTAAAAAATATTATTCAATTCGCAAATAGAAATAAGAGTATTACACTAATTGGCATAGTTTCAAAAAAAAATTCTCTCCTTTACAAAGCTTCAGACATTAAGATTTTAACTCCTGAGGTAAAAGAAGCCGGACCAGGGGGTATAGTTCCAACTTCTTCAACTATTGTTCAATTGGCAGTCGGAGATGCAATTGCGATAGCTACAATGAAACAGAAAAAATTTGGTCAAAAAGACTTCAAAAAATTTCACCCCTCTGGAAGTTTAGGATCTAAGTTAAAATCAGTAGAAGACCTTATGCTAACAGGGAAAAAAATACCGTTTATTAGCGAAAGTTCTAATATGACAAATGCATTAAAGTTTATTTCCCAAAAAAAACTAGGTGTTCTTGTTGCAAGAAATAATAAAAAGAGAACCACTGGAATTATTACCGATGGACAGATTAGACGAATAAGTGAAAAAAAAGGAGATCTTCAACAATTAAAAGTAAAAGATGTAATGACAAAAAACCCAATTTCAATTAATGCTGATGTTCTAGCTGCTAAAGCTTTATCTCTTATGAATTCAAATAGAATTACTTTTCTATGTGTTCATAAAAAAAAAGAAAAAAATAAAACTATAGGAGTAATTCATATTCATAATATTTTGGAAAGTAATATTCAATAAATGACTAAAAAACTATATATACAGCTATTATTAATTTTAACTTTTGTATTAATATCTTTACTAATATTTTTTAAATATTTTGATAAAAGAATCACTAAAAGTAATTTAGGAGTAAATACTGAAAGGACAGAAAATACTAATAAAAGCATAATAGAGGATCTAAAATACCTCTCTACCGACAAAGAGGGTAATGAATATAAAATAGAGGCAAAAAAAGGAAACATAGATAAAGACAATCCTGATATTATTTATTTAGAAAATGTAGAGGCTATTATTTTATTACAAAATTCTGACACCATTTTAATTAAATCAAAATTTGCAAAATATAATACAAAAAATTTTGATACTTTGTTTAATAATTCAGTTTCTCTAAATTACGGAGAGCATGGTTTAAAAAGTGGATTTTTAAACTTATCTTTTGAAAATAATTTGGTCTCTATATACGATAATGTTCGTTATCTAAGTGGAATTTCATCGTTAAAAGCCGACAGGGCTGAAATTGATATTTTAAATAAAAATACAAAAATTTTTATGGAAAATTCCAATAAAAAAGTTCAAATAAATAATCTATCTAAAAATGGCAATAATTAAAAAATTTAGGATAAAAAGCTTTAAACAAAAAAAACCAATTTTGAAATTAGAAAATGTTTCATTATCATTTGGTTCCAGACAAATTTTGGAAAATATAAATTTTGAGATTAATAAGGGAGAAATTTTTGGTATGCTAGGACCAAACGGAGTTGGGAAATCAACAATTTTTAATTTAGTTACTGGCCTAATTTCACCTGAAAAAGGGTCAATATTTATAGGAGGAGAAAAAGTAAACAATTTTCCAATATTCCTTCGAACTACTAAATTTAAGATTGGTTATGTTCCACAGTATGGCGGTTATTTTTATGATTTAACTTTATTTGAGAACCTGAAAGCAGTAGGTGAAATTCTAATTAAAAATTCAAGGGATCGAATTGAAAAAATTAATTACTTAACATCTAAATTCGAACTTGAGCCAATTAGAGACATCAAAGCAAAATTTTTATCAGGTGGTCAAAAGAAAAAATTGGTTATAGCTATGGCACTTCTTGGAAATCCAGAGTTACTTTTACTGGATGAATGCTTTGCAGCTTTAGATGTAATGACAATTAAAATGTTGCAGCAAATTATAGTAAACCTTCAATCTGAAAATAGGATTACTATTTGTATATGTGATCATCAAGCAAGAGATCTTCTGACCTGCGTTGATGTGGCAGTAGTTTTATCAGATGGGAAAGTAATTGCGAAGGGAACGCCTTCAGAACTTGTAAAAAATCCAAATGCTCAATCAGCATATTTTGGTGATTCTTTTAAATTCAACTAAGAGCAATGGGTAAAAAATTATTTATAGATAACAAATATAATTCTTTTAAAAAAACTATCCTGGTTGATGGAGATAAAAGTATCTCTATTAGAGCATTATTACTGGGATCTCAATCTTATGGTAAAACTTTCATAGAAAATATACTTTTGTCTGAAGATATATTGAGTTCAATAAATTGTTTAAAAAAATTGGGTATTAGAATCTCTTTAAATAAGAATAAATGTTTTATAGACGGAAAGGGTTTAAATGGGTTTGAATTTAAAAAAAATATTAGTTTAAATGCAGGTAACTCTGGAACATTCGCTAGATTAATTTTGGGTCTTTTAGTAAAATCACCTTACTACATTAAGTTAAGTGGTGATAGAAGTTTATCAAAAAGAGATTTTGCAAGAGTAATATTGCCTTTACAAAAAGTTGGTGCATCTTTCAAAGTTAACAATAAAAAAACTTTACCTCTTAAAATCATTGGAACAACATTTGTAAATCCTATTAATTATTTTGAAAAGAGGGGATCTGCACAGTGTAAAAGTACTGTAATGCTTGCTGCTCTCAACTCCCCCGGTCAAACAGTAATAAAAGCCAAAAAATCTAGGGATCATACTGAAAATATCTTTAAACATTTAGGAATACCTATCATCGTAAAAAAAAATAAACATTATGATAAAATTAAAATTAAGGGTCAAAAAAATATTAGGTCATTTAAATATAAAGTTCCATCAGACCCTAGCTCATGTGCCTTTTTTGTTGTGCTTACTCTTTTGTCAAAAAATTGTAAGTTAAAAATACAGGATGTTAATGTGAACCAATCTAGAATTGGTTTTATAAAAATTTTAAATAAAATGGGAGCTAAGATTAAAATAAAAAATATAAGAACAAAATATGGAGAAAAACAAGCTGATCTATACATTAAAAGTCAACCCTCTTTAAAAAAAATTACTTGTCCACCGAGTCTTAACAGTAATTTAATTGATGAATTCCTAATTATATTCTTAGCTGCAGCAAAAGCTAATGGTGTTTCAAGTTTTTCTAATTTAGGTGAATTAAATAAAAAAGAAAGTCCCAGATTAAAATTGGGTTCAAAACTATTAAATCAATTAGGAATAAAGACTAAGTTGACAAAAGACTCGATCAAAATTTTTGGAAACCCTGCTATTCATTTGAAAAAAAATATAAATATTAAAAATTATCATAAAGACCATAGAATATTTATGACCTCAGTAATCGCGGCATTTACCTTTGGTGGCAAATGGAAAATAAACGACATTGACTCATACAAAAGCTCATTTCCATCTTTTTTAAATATTGTAAAAAAATTAGGTTTTAAATTTAAAATTGTTTAATTATTCACACATTTAATCACTAAAAAAGCCCTACTTATTAATGATTGATTAACTTAATTGAAGCTTGATTAATTCTTATTTTTTATCTAAAACATCGAGATTTTTAAAATTATGGAAATATTTAAAAGTGTTAAAACTGAAGCATCTAAAGAATTTGAAAAACTATTAGATACCCAATTTTCAAAAACCCAAAACCTTATTGAAGGTAAAATAATTGAAGGTGTAATAACAAAAATTACTGAAAAATTTGTTTTTTTAGACTGTGGTTTAAAATCGGAACCAATTTTAGATATCAACGAATTAAAAACTTTAGGCCTAGAGAAGAAAATTTTGATTGGTGGAAAAATTCCAGTTTTATTAGAAAGACTTGAGGACAGAAATGGTGAAATTGTTGTCTCAGCAAGCAAAGCTCAAAAAATTAAAGGTTGGGATATTTTAGTTGAAGCGTTTGAAAAAAACGAGCCAATCATTGGTAAGATTACTAGTAAGTGTAAAGGTGGGGTTATTGTTGAACATTTAGACACAGGTTCTTTAATGTTTTGTCCAGGATCACAAATTTCTGATACACCCTTAAAAGATATATCTCATTTAATGAATGAACCTCAAAAGTTTGCTTTGATAAAAATGGACAAAGTGAGGGGCAACGCATGTGTTTCACGTCGCCAAATAATATCATCCGGTAAAAAAGAGGATAAGGCAAAAATTATTGAAAAGTATAAAGTTGGAGATGTAATAGCAAATGCAGTGGTGAAGGGATATAGTTCATTTGGAGTTTTTTTCAACGTCAACAATGAAATTGATTGCCTCGTACATTTACAAGAAATAAGTTATTCTAGAGTTAGTCACCCTGAAGAAATGTTTACGATTGGAGATAAACATTCAATTTTAGTAATTTCAGTAGATAAGGAAAAACTTCAAGTCGGTTGTTCAATTAAACAACTTTCTCCTGATCCATTTGAAAAAATAACTAATTACGAATTAAACAAAAAATATGAAGTCAAAGTAATTAAACTAATGGACTTTGGCGCATTTTGTGAATTAGAGCCCGGTTTAACAACTTTGTTACATTCTAGTGAAATTAGTTGGACTAGAAAAAATGTATCTCCGAAAAAAACTTTTAAAGTAGATGACAAGATCTCATGTGTAATTACAGAAATTGACAAAGACAAAAGAAGAATTGCCATATCTCATAAGCTTACAATTGATAATCCTTATAAAGTGTTAAATAAAAAAGAACCAGTTGGAAGCCTTATCGAGGGCATAGTAAGTAGCACAAATGACTATGCAGTTTACGTTAAGCTTGATGGATATGATATTGATGCTTTTTTACATTGCAATGATCTAAGTTATACAAAAGATCCAGAGACTGAATTAAAAAATTATAAGATTGGAGACAAAATAAAAGTTAAGATCCTAGAAATTAAAGATGACCAACAAAAAGTTAGAGTTGGTTTAAAGCAAACTGAAAAAGATCCGTTTGATTACTTCAAAAATAAGAATGTTAATGATACTATTACCGTAAAAATAATATCATCTGACAATAAAGGATTGATTGTTCGGCCAGAGGGCTGTGAAATGAACATTTTGATAAAAAAATCTCAAATAGCTGTAAACGCAAGTGATGCTCGTCCATCAAGATTTGTTGGTGGTGAACGTATTGACTCAGCAATAGCTGAGCTAAATTTTGAAAAAAGAAAAGTATCTCTAAGTATTAAACTTCTTGAAGAAATTCAAAAGAAAGAGGCTCTAGACAAATACGGTGCTGAAGGCTCTGGGAAAAATCTACCTTTTTCGACTTTATCTGATAAACTTAAAAAAAAAGATAAAGAAAAAAAATAAGTAAAAAATAAATTGCCGATTACTAAGTCAGAATTAATAAAACAATTATCTAAAAATTATCCTAATCTGTTAAAAAAAGATTTAGAGAAATTTTTTGATATATTCATTAATGAAGTTAAGTTGGCCCTTCAAAACAATGAGCGAGTTGAACTTCGTGGATGGGGTATTTTTTCTACCAAAAATCAAAAAGGTAAGACTTCAAGAAATCCAAAAACTGGAGAAAAAGTAATAGTTGATGAAAAAAAAGGTATAAGTTTCAAAATGTCAAAAGATCTATTTAAAGAGATAAATGATAAATAAAAAAAAAATATTTATTGCTGTAGACACAAATAAAATCTCTAGAGCAAAAAAAATAATACGAGATACACAAACAAAAAAAATTAAAATAGGTTATAAATTCGGGCTTGAGTTTTTTTACTCAAAAGAGGGAAGAAAATTTATTTCAAGTTTAAAAAATCAAACAGTTTTTCTAGATTTAAAGCTTAATGATATCCCTAACACAATAAGCTCAGCAATGAAATCATTGAAAAATTTAAAGATCTCTTATTTAACCGTTCATCTTAGCTCAGGTTTTAGCGCTTTAAAAATTTTGAAAAAAGAAAGTAAAACTATAAAAATTGTTGGCGTAACAACTTTGACCTCTTTGAACAACAGAGATTTAAAAGAGATTGGGTACAATAAAAAGGTTAATGATCTAGTTAGACATCAAGCAAAACTTGCAAAAAGAGCAAAATTGGACGCAATAGTCTGTAGTGGACATGAAATAAAATCAGTAAAAAAGGTGTTTAAAAAAGAAATAATTACACCTGGAATAAAAATGCAAAATACAAAAAACGATCAAAAAAGAATTATGAAACCTAATGATGCTTTTGCTGCAGGAAGTGATTGGTTAGTTATTGGTAGATCTGTCACAAAAGGAAATATTAAAGAGAATATTAAGAATTTATTGGAAACTTTAGAGGACTGATGCGATCTAAGATTTGTGGTGTCAAAGATAGCGAAACATTAAACTTTTTAATAAACTATAAATATCCTCCTGAATTAATTGGGTTTATTTGTAATTATCCAAAATCTAAAAGATTTATAAATATAAATTCTCTTCAAAAACTTCTCAAAGTTGATAATCAAAAGTCTCGATTTGTATGTGTTCTGGTAAAACCCGATGAATTCATATTAAATGAAATGCATAAACTTAATTTTGAGTATTTTCAAATTTATGATTGCACACCTGATGAAATAATATCAATTAAAAAGAAGTATAATAAAAAGATTATTTCTGTGATTACTGTTGAAACTAAAGAAGATATTCTAAAATATAAGAAATATGAGAATTGTTCTGATATAATATTATTTGACAGCAAGGGATACGAAAAATCATTGGAATTTGATCACACATTGATGGAAAATGTTCCAGTAAGCGTTAACAGCATGATTGCTGGAAATATTAAATTCAACGATAATCTTGATAAGTTTATGAAAATTTGTAATTATATTGATATATCTGGGGGTGTAGAGACATCTGGATTAAAAGATATTTCTAAAGTAAAAATTTTCTTAGACAACGTAAAAAAACTAAATGATTAAATTGAAGAAAAAAACTCCTCTTATTGACCAACATAATAAGTTTGGATTTTATGGAAATAAGTTTGGTGGAAACTATTGTGCAGAAACAATGCGAAAACCAATTGAGGATTTATCTAAGCTTTTTGAAAAATTAAGAAAAGATAGAAAGTTCCTTAAAAAAAGAGATCATTATTTTAAACATTATCTTGGAGGTGAAACACCCTTTTTTAAATTAAAAAATTTAACAAGACATTTAGGTGGGGCACAAATCTGGTGTAAAGACGTGTCAGCTATCAATGGTGACGCACACAAAGCATATCATGCAACTGTGAATGCATTAATTTGTAAAGAAAGTGGTAAACGCCACATAGCAGGAGATACTGGTGCTGGAATGTTCGGAAAAAATCTTGCAATGGCAGCAAAAAAAATGAATCTCAAATGCAAAATTTTTATGGGAACAAAAGATATTTCTAGACAAGCACCTAATGTAAAATTTATACGTGACGCAGGTGCTGAAGTTGTGCCTGTTGATTCAGGTTCAAAGACTTTGGTAGATGCTGTTTCTGAGTGTATGCGCCACTATGTTTCAAATTGTGACAATACACATCTCGCTGTAGGCTCAGCAATTGGCTGCAATATTTTTTTAAAAATTTGTGCATGGTCAACATCTCAAATTTCAAGAGAATTGAAAAAACAATTAATTAAGGAGTTTGGAAAAATACCAAAACTTAAATTAATTAATGTCATAGGCGGAGGAAGTAGCGCGCTAGGATTTTGGAACGAGTTTATTGACTACGATAAAAAACATGTTGAACTAATAGGTGTGGAAGCAAAGTATGCTGCACCATTATCTACAAACGCAAAAGTAGCTATTTTGCATGGAGCTGCACAATATTGTTTGACTGATAAAGAGGGTCAAATAGCGGAAACCCATTCATTAAGTGCGGGTTTAGATTATCCAGGATCGAGTCCCTTACATGGATTGTTAAAAGACTCCGGAAGAGCCAGATACACTTATGCATCAGATAAAGAGGCATTAAATGCTTTCAAGTTAATTACAAAATTAGAAGATATAAGACCAAGTTTGGAACCAGCACATGCATGGAGTGAATGCATTCGTTTAGCTCCAAAATTAAAAAAAAGTGATGTGCTAGTAGTCAACAATTGTGGGAAAGGCTACAAAGATAAAAAAATTTATATTGAGCAATTAGGATATTATCCCAAATGAAAAATTCAATTAATAATGCTTTTAGGACTGCAAAAAAAGAGAATAGACCTGCGTTAATATCCTATACAGTTTGTGGTGATAATACTAAAGATAAATCTCTACAAATACTAAATTCAATATCAAAAGATTTGGATATTGCAGAATGGGGAATACCTCACAATTGCCCAACTGCCGATGGTAAAGATATTCAAAATAGCTCTTACAGAGCCTTACAAAATGGTATTCGATTAAATGATATTTTTAAACTTGTACAAAGATTTAAGAAAACAAAACCATCTAAACCAATAATATTAATGGGTTACTACCAAACGATATTTAATTATGGAGATAAAAAATTTATTCGAAAATGTAAAGAATCTGGTGTTGATGGTTTAATTGTTGTTGATTTATCATTTCCTGATAATAAAAATTTTGCCAAATTGTGTAAAAGAAACTCTATTTGTTTCGTTCAATTGATAGCTCCCACTACAACTTTAAAAAGAATGAAAGAGATAATAAAAAGCTCACATGAAATGATTTATATGATTTCAACAATATCAACAACAGGGTCTGCATTAAAATATAGTATAAAAAGAATTATTAAGAATTTTAATATTATAAAAAAAATCAAACCATCAAAAAATGTTGTTATAGGTTTTGGTATTACCGAAAAAACTATTTCGAATCTGAGATCTGCAGACGGTCTAGTTGTTGGTAGTGCGATTTGTCGAGAAATAACAAGAAGTTTAAAAGATAGACAAAATCCCGTCACAAATGTAAGTAAATTAGTAAGGAAACTTAAAAACAAAATTATATGAATTGGTTAAAAAAAACTCTTAGATTCGGTGAAAAGATAAAACAGTTATTAAAAAAAAGACCATCAAAGACTGATATAGAAAACAGTGATTGGGCATCTTGCTGTAAAGGTCCAATAAAAAAAACAGATCTGGAGGATAATTTGTGGGTATGTCCAGGTCCATGTGGAAAACATTTTAGAATCAGTTCTAACCAAAGATTTGATCTTTTTTTTGGAAAAAATAATTATGAAATATTAAAAACTCCAATACCTGCCGATGATCCTTTAGAATTTAAAGACTCTTCTCCATATATTAAGAAGTTAAATGCTGCCAGAAAAAAAACTAACCAAGATTGTGCAGTTATGATCGCTAAAGGTAAGGTTGAAAATATAGATGTAATAGTTGGTGCAATCAATTTTGCTTTCATGGGTGGTTCGATAGCAACAAGTGAAGGTGAAGCAATTATTTTCGGTATTCAAAAAGCCGTAGAAGAAAAAAAACCTTTCATAATTTTTACTTGTGGTGGTGGTCAAAGAATGCATGAAAGTCCCTTGGCCCTTGCGCAAATGACAAGAACAACCATGGCAATTAATGAACTTAAAGAAAATAAATTGCCTTATATAGTATGTCTTACAGATCCAACTGCTGGAGGGATCACTGCATCTTTTGCGATGCTTGGGGACATTCAAATATCCGAGCCTGGAGCCTTGATCGCATTTGCAGGAAGAAGAGTTATAGAGGGAACAGTTAAAGAGGAATTGCCTGAAAATTTTCAAAAAGCAGAACATGTTCTCGATTGTGGATTTGTAGATAACATAATACCTCGTAAAGATTTATCTAAAAAAATTGGTAAGGTATTATCTATATTGCTAAAGAAAAATTCTGAAGTAAATTCAGAGAATAATGAACAAACTCCAGAATTTAATATCGGAACTAGAGAAGCATCATAAAAAGAAGTTAGACCTATCCCTAGGTCGAACTTTTAATCTTTTAAAAAAACTTGGAAACCCTCAAGACAAACTTAATAATATAATTACGATAGTAGGTACGAATGCTAAGGCAAGTATGTCATACAGTCTAAAGGCAATCCTTAATCAAGCTGGATTAAAGTGTAATATGTATACCTCCCCACATCTTCAATCCTATACTGAACGTTTTGTATTTAATGATACTGAAATTGATGAAGAAAATCTTTTTAAATTGTTAGAGGAAACAGAAAAAGTCTTAGGGGATGATAACGCAACTGTTTTTGAAATACTTACATGTGCTTTTTTAAGATATGCAGAAAGTTTTAAAGATAATATTAATATTATTGAGGCTGGATTATTTCATCAATTCGATAGCACCAATGTTTTTAAAAAAAATTTAATGACATTGATTGGTGTGATACATAACGATCATTTTCAATGGTTAGAAAATAAGAGTATTGATGGAGTTATACATGAAAAAACTTGTAAGCTTTTAAACTCTAATATTTTTGTAAACAAACAGGTGAATGATGAGATAGGTAAAAAAGTGGAAGAATCTTTAAATCAAAATACGTCAAATAAATTTTTTTTTGGAAAAAACTTCAATATTTCAAGATCAGATAATAGCTTCATTCAATACCAAGATGATATTGGTGAATTAATATTGCCAGAACCCAATATTCTAGGAGACCATCAACTTTATAATATTAGTACTTCAATTGCAGCGTCTAGAAAAATATTTAACGTTAGAGACCAAGATATCAAATCAGGTATTCAAAACATCTCTCTTAGAGGAAGATTGCAGGAAATTAAGTCAGGAAAACTCAAAAAAATTGCAGGTAATAATAGATTGGTTGTTGATGGAGGCCATAATATTTCAAGCGGTTATGTTATTGCAAACTGGATTAAAAACCAAAATCAAAAAGTTAATCTCATTGTAGCTATGATGAAAGATAAGGAACATCAAAAATTTATGAAATCTTTTGAGGGTTTAGTTAATTCAGTTACTTTAATTGATATTCCTAATCAGAATGGGGGGATTTCTAAAAATGAATTTAAACAAAAGATAAGTAATCTCAATTTTAAGTTAAAAATTTCAGATAGTATCGACAGTGCAATTCATTCAAACTCAAAGGATATTAACACTATTACCTTAGTTACAGGATCACTTTATTTAATTGGAGAAGTTCTAAATTTAAATTAAGTATTTTCTTTAATCCAAGAAACAATATTAGATTTAGTGGTAGCCCCAACTTTTGTTGCTTTCAATTCTCCACCAGAAAATAAGAGCATAGTTGGTATACCTCTGATTCCATATTTTGTTGGAGTGTTAGGTTCATTATCAATATTGTGTTTAGCAATTACAACATCAGACATCTCATTAGAAATTTCTTCTAATATTGGTCCAATTTGTTTACAAGGTCCACACCACTCTGCCCAGAAGTCAACTATAACTGGTTTGCCAGCCTTAATAACTTCTGCTTCAAAGTTTTCATCTGTTACGTTTACAGTAGCCATAGTATTTATATATAAAGATTAGATTTATATTCAAGCCCAAAATAATTAAAATTTATTTTATCCACATTAAACATTTTGATATTTCTTTTCAATGGACATTACAAAATTATTTAGTTGATCCAAAAATTTGAGATTTTTCTCATCATTTTCATTAGAAAATTTTTCTCTTAAATTGTCGCACTCGAAATAAAATTCTTTGCAAGTCCACCACTTCTCTTTTTTATCACTAAGAATTCTCTTGGCTATATCTCGCTTCACCTGTTTTAAAATAGATTCAGGCAGAACATGAGGAGCTTCTTGAAAGATTATTTTTTTGCCAAATCCAACAAGTCTTTCATCTTCAAACTTATCCAGCAATCTTAGTTTATCTGACCAAGATGCCTCGTGCCATTTTGAGAATAAATTTGTATCTTTGTTTGGAGTGAACTTTTTATATATACTCTCTTCTGGAAGTATATCTTCTTGAGATTTTGATTGTTCTTTTTCTTCGGCAATTTCTCTTAAAGCAGTCAATATGTTCTCAGAAAACTTTTCGTCACTGTTTACTAATTCAGCTCTTTTTATCAGTATATTTCTATCTATTGCATTATAAGGTTCAACATCCATACCAAATTTTTTATCCAAAATTATAGGTGCTTTATTTGATCTGATAGTTCTTAAAAATTTGGGTGATTTTTTCATCTCAGCTTTTAAATCGTTTATCGACATTTTAAGAAGAGGCTCTACATCAACCCTTAAGTCGACCGCTTGACCCCACTGATATATCGGATGGGTACAAAATTTAGGGTGGAGAGGAGCACAAAGGTAAAGTCTTGATTTTCCATAGAAATACTCATTTAAAGTAATAATTTTTTCTTTTTTAATAATTGTTTCTGTGTCTAACTTATTTGCAGTTTTTAAAAAATCGTTCCAACTTTCTGGCTGCTTTTTCTTAATTAAGCCTAGTACTTTAAGTGTGAGCTCAGCATCAAAAATTGCACTATGAGCTCCGCCAGATTCAAAACCATTCATTCTCGCTAAAGACTCTAATTTCATCACTGCGTTACCCTTCTCGTTAATTTCAGTGTTTAATATTTTATTATCAATAGCAAAAGCACCTCTTGCTATATTTAGTCCATCGTGTCTTTTGTTTGGTGAGGCATTAGTAATGTAGGGGTATCTAATACCCTTAAAAAACTCTTTTCTAATCATTTCATCATCAAAACCTATGTTTGACCATCCCATGAAGATTGCGGGACTCCACTTTTTAAAAATTGCTTCAACTTGATTTAACATCTGATAATGGCTTAGGTTCGTTTTTGTTAGCAAATCTACGTTTGTTTTATTAACGAGCAGCGCCATACACTGAGGTATTTCACCTTCGGGTAGTCTACATCTTAGATTAAATCTATCTTTTTCTTTAAAGTTTTCATCTACCAAAATTCCTCCAATTTCAATTATGCTGCCAAAATCAGTAGAAGAACTTGATGACTCAATATCCCAAATAACAATATTCAATTTTTTTCCTTTTATCTTAATGCTTTTTGTGAAGAGAATATGATCTCGCATCTAAACAAGTAGCAAGCAATACTGTTAGTATATTAATTTAATAATTTGTCAATTTCATTTGACAAAAAGGTTGTAAAATTTTTCAACTCTCTCAAGAAATTTATTTTGATAATCTAAAAGTTCATTACCTTCAATTTTAAAATCTTGAAATAGTCTGTCTACTGTACACATCAAAACAACTCCCTGTGTGATGTTGGAGTTATAAACTGTGTTATGCGCTAATGAATAGGCCCCTATTTGTAAAAAATAGTCTTCAATATACTCTTTCTTTTTTGGTTTATTACTTTGTTTAAAATCTAAAATTGTCTCTCTGCCTTCATAAACACCTATACAGTCAGCTGTGCCAGCATATTTGTTAGGATAATATAGTGTTGCTTCAGCGCCCCAAACTTCTGTTAGTTTATTTTTAAGACCATTATCTATAATCTCTTCTGCCATTTTTTTGATTGATTGTTATCATCAATTAAATCTTGATTAAGCTTTCCATGTAGAAACTCTTCAATAAACTTGTGAATTGAGCTACCTCTACTTGATGCTTCTTTTTTGATTCTATCTGCCTCGAACTTTCCGACTCTTTCCTTCCATGCGGCTAATGCAGCTTTGTCCTCTTCACTTTTTGTTGCTGAAAGTATGGTTGTAACAGAGGGTAAGTTAGATCCATTTAAAGAGTAGTGCCTTTTTCCGTGAATTAATGCTCGAGTAGAACTTGGATAATTAAATTTTTTATTCCATTCCATTTGAGCTGTTATATTTGTTTTTTAATTTGAAATGAATTAGTTTTTAGCTTGTTTGGTTTGTTTACTTAGCTTTTCCACATTCTCTGTATTGATAGCTCTTTCAATCTGCTCTGGATCTTTTATATTTTCTAGTGTCCGCGTAATAGATCTGGCATCTTTTCCAAAACTGTCAACGACTGTCATAGCCTCCTCTAATTTTTTTCTTAGTTTATGAATATTATCGAAATGAGTTGAAAATCTAGTGCTGATTGTTTTTAAATGATCATAGATTTCTGTTGCGTGCTTTTGAACTTTCAAAGTTTGAAATCCCATATGAAGAGATTGCAAATAAGCTGAGAGAGTATTTGGCCCTAAAATTACAACTTTATACTTTTTCATTATTTCTTGCGTCAACAACTCTTTATTAATAGGGTCTTGGTAAGAGCTTAATTCTGAAAATAAACTTTCTGTTGGAGCATACACAATTGCGAAGTCTGTAGTTTTAGGAGGGTTTATATATTTATCATTGACTGATTTTGCTTTGTCCCTAAAAGCTTTTGCTAAATTTTTTCTTGCATCAACAGCGGCCTTTTTATCCTCATCTTTAAATGCATCCTCTATGGCTTTAAATTTATCTACAGGAAAATGACTATCTACTGGTACAAGCACATCCTCTTTAAGTTTGATAGCAAACTCAACATTTTCACTCGTATCTTCTTTCATTTTAACATTAGATAAATATTGTGAAGCTGGTAACAAATCCTCTAATAAAGATCCTAAACTGAATTCAGCTAATGTTCCAAATTTTTTCACCCCTGCAAGTATCTTATTTATGCCTCTCTGACTTTCATTTAAATCTTTTACCTGCATATTAAATGCATCAACTTTTTGATTTACTGAAGTTAGTGTCTGAGTCATATCTCTTGTGACATCTTTGGATAAACTGTTAAAAGATGCACTCATTGTATTAAATGAACTATTAATACTATCCCTTAAATTATTAATTTCTTGAGAATTATCTTTTGGCTCTGATTTATTTCTCCTCTGAGTAATTAATAGGTAAATTATTATTACCATTAAAACCAAAATTAAATATAATATCGAATCTTGCATGCTATCAATTATGAATATTCCTATTTTATCAAAGTATACAAGTAAAAAGATTAAAAAAACAAATGAAATTGTAATATAATCAATTTAATAATGGAATTTCAATTAACCTTTAAAATAATAATTATAGTAGGTGTTTTAATAGCTGTTTATGCAACTTTAAGAAATTTAGATATAATTAAAATTATTTTTATCTATTTTAAAGACTTGTTACTAAGAAAATAACTTAATAATATTTTTTAAACCTTTTTTTGAAAAACTTTTTTTTGATAAAAAAACACATGCCTGAGATTTAAGTATTTCACCATCTTTAAGTATACGTAAATTGTTACTTTTAATTGTTTTCCCAGTCGAGCTGATGTCAGTAATTAAATTAGCTGAACCAGTAAAAGGATAAACTTCCGTAGCTCCTAAACTTTCAATAATTTGAAATTGAGTTACACCTTTTGAAAATAAGAAGTCTCTGGTCAGGTTGGGATATTTAGTAGCAACTCTAAGTCTTTTCTTTTTTTTATCCCTAAATTCAAACGCAATTTCTTCTAAGTCTGCAACTGTTTGAACATCAATCCACGGATCGGGGATAGCAACAACCAAATTTGCTTTTCCAAAATTGTATTTTTTAACAAGGTTTATTTTTTTTTGTATATTAAATTCACTTTCTTTAAATAAGTCAAAACCTGAAAAACCTATATCTAGGGAACCTTCCCCTAGCCTTTCTATAATTTCTCTCGCATGCAAATATAATATTTTTAAATTTTTTTTATTTTTAATTGATCCAATGAGATCTCTTTTCCCCCTTTCTGAAATAAGTTTTAGTTTTTTTCTTTTAAAAATCTTTAATACATCTTTTCTTAATCTTCCTTTGCTTGGTATACCTATGTTAATTATATTTTTCATAATTTACTTTAAATTTATTGCTGCCCCTACAGCTGGCACTTTTTTTTTCGATCCTAAATCAGAGATTAATTGATCATATCTTCCACCATTAAAAATATTTTTAATTTTATTTTTCGATTTAATATCAATTTTAAACACCATACCTGTGTAGTATTCGAGTTGCCTTCCAAAAGCTGTTGAAAAAATTACATTAAGCTTGGAAACTTTTTTTTTTGATAATGGAAAATATTTTTGATCGACTGCTAGGTTAATTTTATTTTTTTTAAAAAATTTATTTAATTTCTGAGCTGCTTTGTCAATTGGGCACTTAATCTTTAAAAATTCTTTAATAATTTTAGAGAGGTTTCTACCTTTGCTCGGGCGTCTTGGATCCTTTATTTTCTTATCAAACCTTTTCAAAATTTCATCAATAGATCTACCAGCAATTATTGATGATTTATTTTCTTTAGTCATTTTTAAATAACGTTTTTTATCAATTTCTACAATTGTTGGATCAACGTCTGAGTTTGTCTCTAATCTCTTTAATAAGTCGTTAAAATAACTTTCTCTCCAAAAATGTCTTGATAGTCTCAACTTCCATCTCTTAGGAATATCCAATTTTGAAATTAAAAGATTAAATATTTCCACATTTCCGATTGTCAATGTTCCTTTTGAATATTTTAAGTTTTTTAATGATTTGAGAGAAGTATCAATTATTTCTTTATCATCTTTTTTCTCATCTTTTGAACCAATAATTTCAAATCCAATTTGGTCTCTAATAATTGAGTCTTTTCTATTATTTGATTTTCTATATGCCTGACCACTATAAAATATTTTTTCTTTAGTTTTAAGATTGTTTTCAAGGTACCTCAAGCAAGAAACTATTGTTAAATCAGGTCTTAAACATAACTCGCTACCATTTTGATCAACAAATGAAAAAATGAACTTTCTAAAATTTTCACCTGATCTTTGAACTATGTGACCAGCTTCAATTACAGACGGTAATTCAATGTATTTAAATCCTTTAGATTTTACGGATCTAAGAATTTTTTCAGATAAATTTTTTGATTTCATTGATTAAATTTTCCCTTGAAAATGAGACTTGATTATTCTCTCCTTTTACTCCAAGAAGGTTTTTTAAGGTGATGTTGTTATCTTTAAATTCATTCTCCCCGCAAATTACAGCGACAGGACACCCTCTTTTATTGGCATAAGTTAATTGTTTCCCAAGATTTTTTTTACTATCTAAAAAAATTTCTGAATTAATGTTATTTTTTCTCAAAGTTTCCAAAATTTCGTAATAATTTTTTAAATATTTTTCATCCATCACACAAATAATAACTGGTTTTTGTTCAATAATTTCTGGGTTTAATTGCATCATCGCAAATAACAATCTATCAACACCAATACTTACACCAGTACCTGGTATATCCACTCCTCTAAATCTAGATATTAACTTATTGTATTGTCCTCCAGAGCAAATACTTCCAATTTCTACTTCTTTGTCTTTATTATTTTTTGCTTTAAAATTAAGATTAGTTTCAACACAAAAACCATCATAATATGCAAGACCTCTTACAATTGCAAAATTAGTTTTAACTTGATCAAAATAATTTCCAAATTTTAAAATTTCTAGAAGATCTTCTAATTCATTTATTCCCTCTTGTGTTAAAGGATTTTTAAAATTTTGTTTAAGTTTATTCAAATCAGTAATCTCTAAAAAATCTAAAATCTTAGATACTTGATCACCATTTAGATTAGCACCTTTTGTAATTGCACCACTTTTATCTTTTCTCTCTTTTTTTAATAAGTCCTCAACACCTCTTAATCCAAAACCAGGTTTATCAAGCTTGTCTATTGCTCTCATAACCTTCGCCTGTTTAGTATCTGGAATTTTTAGATCTTTGATTAGACCTTGAATTATTTTTCTATTGCTGACGTTAATGATAAATTGATCTGTTTTTAGACCGCACTCCAACAATGTGCTTGCAATTAAATTGCATAATTCTGCATTTGCTTGAGCTGGATTAACATTTCCTACAATATCACAGTCTGCTTGTGTAAATTCTCTATAACGAGCATTGCCAGCTTTCTCATTTCTAAAAACATTTTGGATTGCATATCTTTTAAATATAGGTGGAAGGTCTTGATTGTTTTGAGCAACAAATCTCGCTAACGGACTTGATAGATCATAACGAAGAGTAATATCTTTTGCTCCATCTTTAAAAGAGAATACATCAGACATAGGATTACTTTCATCCTCTGCGAGAAAGGATCCGATATTTTCTGCAATTTCAAACGATGGAGTTTCCAAAGGGTCAAACCCGTATTTTATAAAATTATTCTCTATAACTTTTAAAAGTTTCTTTTTAAGAAGTAATTTTTTATTCCACCTATCTTCAAATCCCTGGGGTAACCCAGGGGTTAATTTATTTTTTATACTCATTTTTTTGGTACCCTGGCTTGGGATCGAACCAAAAACTGAAGTTCCACAAACTTCCGTGATAACCATTTCACCACCAGGGCCTATGTTTATTTTATATTAATTGTTGTTAAATTTAAATTTATTAAATAATTAAATAGCTAGCGTGCAGCCAGCATGTGTATGATGTCTGTGAGATGGATTAAACGTATTATTTAACATAATCATAGAGGTTAAATAGCATCTAATTTCAAAAATACAAGAATGAATTGTATAGGAATAATAAAACTAATGGGCTTTATACTCCTATACAATAATGATGAATTAGAATTAAGAGGTTTTTTGCAGTTTTACTGCGGAAGGACCTTTATCTCCGTCTTCAACTTCAAATGTTATTTCGTCACCTTCGTTTAAAAATCTTAAACCAGCATCTCTAACTGCAGACGCGTGAACGAATACATCTTTTTCTTTATCTTCACGTTCAATGAAACCGTAACCTTTTTTTCCATTAAACCATTTTACTTTACCTTTTAGACTCATTTTACTCTTTCTTTATTAGTTATTCTTTGCTTATACAAAGAAGTTGTTTAATTATTAGATTTCTAAATTAGATGCAAGTGATTAAATTGGCTATTATTCTACATTTTAGTGGTGGCCTTGGTAAGAATCGCACTTACGACACATACCTTTTCAGGGTACTGCTCTACTACTGAGCTACAAGGCCATTAAAATCTAAATGTTATACGACCCTTTGTAAGATCATACGGAGTTACTTCTACAGTAACATTGTCTCCCTGCAAAACTCTAATTCTGTTTTTTCTTAATTTTCCAGCAGTATGCGCTGTAACAATGTGATTATTTTCTAATTTGACCCTAAACATTGCATTGGGCAAAAGGTCTATAACCTTTCCTTTAAATTCTAAAGAGTCTTGTTTTGACAAATTTATAGTTCTCCTAATCTTTTTTTAATTGATTTAGCATGTCCATCTAAACCTTCATTAGTTGCAAGAGTTATAACTGATGGACCAAGAGTTTCAATACCCTTTTTTGATAAATTTATGTATGAAATTTTTTTAATAAACTCTGAAACACTTAATCCACTTGAGTATTTACTGGTCATATTGGTTGGAAGAACATGATTAGTGCCAGGTACCCCATAATCTGTCATTGCCATCACAGCAAATTTTCCTAAGCAAATAGAACCTGCGTTCTTTATTTTTGGAATTAAAGACTTATAATTTTTTACATTTAGCTCTAAATGCTCTGGGCCCACCTTATTAATTATTTCTGCAATTTTATTTTCTGAATTTTCGTAGATTAGCACACCATTCATCATTAAACTCTTTTTTGCAATTGAGCTTCTCGAAATGCTTTTAAGTTGATTTGTTATTTCATTCTTAGTTTTTTTAGAATATTTTTATCTTTTGAGATTAAAATACATTGTGCAAGAGTATCGTGTTCAGCTTGAGCAATTAAATCGCTTGCTAACCATTCTGGATTAGATTTATTGTCACAAACAACTAGAACCTCTGAAGGTCCAGCTGTCATTGACTCAATACCTATATCCCCAAAAACCTCTTTTTTTGCTGAAGCCACATACGAGTTCCCTGGTCCCACAATTTTATTTACAGCTTTAATTGATTTAGTTCCATATGCAGCAGCTGCAATTGCTGAAGGACCACCAATTGAATAAATTTCTCTGATTTTGCATTTTTTTGCAGCGTATAAAACTGCAGCATTTTGTTTTCCCTTGTAACCAGGATTAATCATCACAATTCTTTTAACACCTGCTACGATCGCAGGTATTGTGCTCATTAAAACACTCGATGGATAAGAAACTTTTGAACCTGGAACGTAAATTGCAACTGACTCAAGTGGAACATATTTATATTTCACTTTATTTTGGTACTTATCAATATACAAAACATCTTTAAACTTTTGAAGTGAATGGAATTTGTAAATTCTATTATAAGCTGCATCTATCGCTTTTTTTACTTTTTGGTCTAAGGATTTAATGGAGTCCTTAATTTTTTTTGGGGTAGGAATGATCGTTTTATTTTTATTAAATCTTTTCTCATATTTTAGTAAAGCTTTATCTCCATTTTTTTTAACATCTTTAATTATATTTTTTACTGAAACGTAATCTGATCGAAGTTTATTTTTTCTTTTAGAAAGAAGATTATTTAAAATTTTATCAAAATTCTTATTTTTTGCGGAAATTACTTTCATTTTATTTCTTTTTTAAATCCTCCAATGTAACCTCTATAATTTCAGAATATAGGGTTATAAAACGATTATCTGAAAATAACAAATTAATTTCGTATTGTTTATCTATTTTCATTAGATCTATTCCAATCAACTTTAATTTAAGTTTATTGTCTTTTTGATCTATATTTTTTGCTACTACATTTTCTATAAATTCAAATTTACAAACACTTATAATGTTGCTTTTTTTGTTATCCTTCAGAGATTTTCGAGTTAGAGACAGTAGAAATATTTTATTTTTTTTAAGATATTTAATCTCTGGAACACTTGTGGTTGAATCCTCACAGTATGTAGAAATTATATTTAAACCATTGGGATCTCTCGCTAATATTTTGGATAAAAAATTTTTTACCATTATATTTTCATTTTTACTTTAATACCAAGTTTTCTTAATTTATGCTGAAGATTTGAGTACCCTCTCAATCCATGATAAATTCTTGATATTGTTGACGATCCCTTCGCTGCGATTGCACCCAATATTATTGAGAAAGTAGTTCTAAGATCAGATGAAATACAATCAGCGGAGTTCAATTTTTTTTCTCCTTTGATTACTGCAAAGTCTTTTTTAATTTTTATATCTGCGCCCATTCTATTAAGTTCGGGCACAGCCATAAATCTATTTGTAAAAATCGTCTCTTTAATTTTACTTCGCCCAAAAATTCTTGTCAAAACAGGTATTAAAACTGGTAAACAATCTGTTGCAAATCCAGGCCATGGCCCAGTTTTGACGTTTACAGGTTTTAATTTTTTTATAGTACTTAATTTTATAGAATTTTTACTTACACCAATTTTAAAACCTATTTTTTTTAATATCTTTAGCTCTGAAGGTAAAAATTTAGGATTTATGTTCGCAACCTTCACACTACCTTTAGTAATTGCTCCCACACAAAGATAACTAAATGCTTCTATCCTATCTCCAATAATTTTGTGATTACCACTTAATAGCTCTTTAACACCTCTAATTCTTAAAGATCTTTTACCAATAAACTTTATATTTGCGCCTGAATTATTTAGGAATTTTATAAGATCTGTTACCTCAGGTTCTAAGGATATATTTTTTAAAATATGGGAACCTCTCACAAAAACTGAAGACATGATTAAGTTTGACGTACCTGTAACTGTGATTTTTGGAAACTTATAGCTCTTACCTACCAAACCATTCTTTGAAGATATTTTTACATATCCCTTTTCCAAAACGTGTTCGGCCCCTAAACTTTTAAAACCTTCGAGATGCCAAGATGTATCACGGATTCCTAATGCACAACCTCCTCCTTGGGCAACCCGTATTTTTTTTTTTGGATATCTTCCAAGTAAGGAACCCATGGTCAGAACTCCTGCTCGCATTGTAGATACCAAATTATAAGGAACAGTTAATTTATGATCTTTTTTATTTGTAATAATCATAATCTTTTTTTTCTCTAAAATTTTTACTTTGGAACCTAAAGAAATCAAAAGATCTTTCATTGTAAGAACGTCTTGGACTAAAGGAACATTTCTTAAAATTACTTCTTTCTTAAATAGAATAGATGCCGCCATAAGGGGAAGGCATGAATTTTTTGCACCACTTATATTTACTATACCATTAACGGCTTTGCTTGGGCCAGTAATTACAAATCTTTTCATACTATTTTGATTTTGCTAAAGTTATACCAACTTGACCTTGATATTTTCCTTTTCTATCAGAATATGATACCTCTGGCTGATCTCCGCTAAAGAACAAAATTTGCGCTGCTCCACTATTTGCATATAATTTAATAGAGTTGCTTGTATGATTTGAAAATTCTAAAACTAAGTTGCCATGCCAACCTGCCTCTAAAACTGTGGGGGGAGTTCCAAGTCCACATCTTGCATAAGTACTCTTAGCAGTTACTAATCCGGTCACATTTCTTGGCATTTTAAAATACTCAAGACTACTTGCTAGTGCGAAAGAATTTGGAGGGATTAAAACAGATTCTTCACCTTTAATTGTTATAAAATTATCCTCACTAAAATTCTTTGGATCAGCGGTAGCTCCTTTTATATTTGTAAAAATTTTAAATTCTGAGCCACATCTTAAATCGTAGCCAAAAGAGTTGAGTCCATGACTAATGCCTTTAGAAACACTTTCGCTTATAAATGGACTAATCATCTCCTGTTTTTCTGCAAGTTCTTTAATTTGTTTATCGTTTAGAATCATTGTTTTGATTTTTTCGTTTGTGAATTTTTCTCTTTCTTAAATTTTTTCTAAGGGCTTTCTCGAGATCAAGCTTAGAAGGCTTTCTTTTAGAATTCATTAAAAAGTTTATTTTTTCTCAGGATTTGTAAGATGTTCCAAAGTTACAACTTGATCAATTGGTATCGTTTTATCTTCAGATTTATTTGTTCCCTGCTTAGATTGTTTTTTGGCTCTTCGCTCAGCTAATTTCTTTTCTCTTTTAGCCTGCTTCTCCATAGCTTTAGCGCCTCTCGTCGATTTATAGTCGTAATGAATTCCCATAAAATTACCAAAAAATTATTATAGCTATAATAAAATAAAAAATTAAGTCAAAAATTTGAATTTTATTGATTTTTACACTATTTTTATTTGCTCGCCCTTGTAGTTTTAGTGTTAAAACAGGCCCTTGGTAAGGGTCAGTCATGAGTTAGATTCTCATCGAGGGCACCATTACTTTTCAAAGAAAAATTTTCTTAAAATAAATGTTAAAAAGAACAAAAATATTATAGCCGATATTGGTAAATAAATTTCTTGAGTTTTTAGAAGATCAAATAATTTAGGTAATTCATCATTTTCATATATTTTTTTTTCTAAAGCTGATCCTAGTGAACAAACTATAAATGCTTGAATAATAACTCCAAGTAAGGTCCCAAAAAAATAGTTTTTTAATTTTACATCAAATAATACAGGTATTAAATTTTGAATCTGAGTCGGAATTCCACCAAGAAATCTTAGGAGGCCAACCGCTAAAAGCTGATTATTTCTTATTTTATCATTTAGATATTGATACTTATTTTGTATTTTTTCAATGATGTAGTTTTTAAAAAAATAATTAGCAACAATAAAAGTTACACTAGATCCTAAAGCAAAAGTTAATGAAAAAATTAAAGTTCCAAAGTAAGGTCCGAAAATATATCCACAAATCAATCCTAATGGAGACCCAAATCCTTGAAGTAAAGAAATCCAAACAATTCCAAATAGAACAAATATAAAAGATGTGAACATTATTTTATTTTGTTTAAAATTAATTAGATACTCACTATTTGATTTGAGAAAACTATATGAAGTTAATTCCTCAATACTTATGTAAGTTAACAAGAAGTATAAAAACAATCCCAGGAATATAATATAGGCTAAACCTAACCATATTTTTACATTTTTCATAGTTTGCATATTATAGATTTTACATTATAAGTACTTAAATTTTTAATACTACATAATTAAAATCTTATGAAAAGAACTTATCAACCAAGTAAACTTGTCAGAAAAAGACGCCACGGATTTAGATCAAAAATGAAAACAAAAGGTGGAAAAAAACTTCTTGCCAGAAGAAGAAAAAAAGGTCGAAAAAAACTTACTGTTTAATGAATATTAAAATCAAAAGTCTCTCAAAGAATGAGGACTTTAAAAAAATTCTTAATGGAAGAAAAATTTCTAATTCTTATCTGACGATTTTTTTTAAAAAAATTCCTGATAAAAAAAATACATGTCTCAATATTAGTTTTGTAGCAAAAAAGAAAATGGGTAAAGCTGTTGATAGAAATAAGATAAAAAGAAGGCTTAAAAATATGACATATGCAATAACTAAAATAGCTAAATTAAATCTTAACTTTTCTTATTTAGTTCTTGCAAAAAAAAGTGTTTTAGAGGAAAAATACAATGAAATTAAAGAGGCATTACAAAAAAGTTTTGAAAAAATAAGTTAATGAAGATTTTAACCAAGATTATTATCAAGATAATAAAGTTTTATCAGTACTTAATCTCACCTTTGCTGGGTAACAACTGTAGGTATTTACCAACTTGTTCAGAGTATTTTATAGAGTCTTTAAAGGAGTATGGTTTGATTAAAGGTTTTTTCAAAGGCACCAAAAGAGTTTTGAGTTGTCATCCTATTAAATTCCTTGGTGGTGGTGAGGGATTTGAACCAGTAAAAAAAAATAAAAATTAAAAGATGGACTCAAATAAAAATATAATCGCAGCTATATCACTTAGTGCAGCAATAATTGTTTTGTGGGCCTTATTTTTTTCACCTTCGCCAGAAGATAGAGAAAAAATAAAACAAAAAAGAATAGACTCGGTTAAAAGTTTAGATGCTCCAGAAATAGAAAATTCCGAAACTAATAATCTTCTTTCAAGAAAAGAAGCTTTAAATAAAGATAAAAGAATTATATTTGAAAATGATAACATTAAAGGTTCTATTTCTTTAAAAGGTGCAATTATAGACGATTTACTTTTTAAAAATTACAATGAAAAACTCGAGGGTACAAAAAAGGTTGTGCTACTAAATCCAAGAAATGCTTCTGATACATATTATTTAGAAACAGGCTGGGTAACTAACAACAAAAATATTGATTTACCGAATAATAAATCGAAATGGAAAGTAGAGGGCAACATAAAACTTTCACCGGGAAACGACGTTAAATTAATGTGGAAAAGTGCTCAAGGACTCACTTTTGAAAAAATTATTAGCATTGATAATAAATTTTTATTCACTATTAACCAAAAAATAAAAAATAATACTAATAAAACATATAATTTTTATCCCTATAGCCAAATTATCAGAAAAAATATTCCTAAAGACATAGTTAATTTTTTTATTTTACATGAGGGACCGCTTGGGGTGTTTGATGATCAGTTAGTGGAGAAAGATTATGATGATGTAATAGACAAAAAATATTCAATCAATGCTGAAAAAGGTTTTCTAGGTATCACTGACAAATACTGGCTAACAAGTTTAATACCAGAAAAGAATAAAAATTTTAGAGCAGATTTTGAGTATAGTGAAAAATTCAAAATTAGTTTTATAGAAACTGAGGCTTTAGAGGCAGAACCAAATAAGCAAATTAGTAATAAAGTTGATATTGTTATTGCTGCAAAAGAGGTAGATGTAATTGATGAGTACAATGAGAAATTGGGATTATCAAAATTTGATCTGGTAATTGACTGGGGTTGGTTTTATTGGATTGTAAAACCTTTATTCTTTTTAAACGATTACTTTTTTAAACTTGCAGGAAATTATGGATTAGCAATTATATTAATAACTGTTTGTTTAAGATTATTGTTCTTTCCACTCAATAATTATGCATTTAGATCAATGAGTCGTATGAAAATTTTGCAACCCGAAATGGCTCGTCTTAAAGAAGTGCATAAAGATGATAAGATGAAACTTCAGCAAGCAATTATGCAGCTTTATAAAAAGGAAGGAGTTAATCCTGTAAGTGGTTGCGTGCCAATTTTAATTTCTATACCATTTTTTTTCGCTATTTATAAAATGTTGTTTGTAACAATTGAAATGAGACACCAGCCCTTTTTTGGATGGATAAAAGATCTTTCTGAAAAAGACCCAACATCAATTTTTAATTTATTTGGACTGATACCATGGTCACCACCTGACTTTTTAATCATTGGTGCGTTACCAATATTGATGGGCTTAACAATGTGGGCGCAACAGAAACTTAATCCAGCTCCACAAGATGATATACAAAAGAAAATTTTTATGTTTTTTCCAGTTTTTTTAACTGTAATACTTGCACCTTTCCCTTCAGGATTAGTTCTGTATTGGACAGCCAACAATATTCTTACAATGGCTCAACAGTACGTCATTATGAAGAGAACTACTGTGAAAACCTCTCAATAATGGATTTAAAAAAGATCTTACCTACTGACGGACCGCCAGTCGAAGAAGTTTTAAAATATGTTGAGAAATACAAAAATGAAATAATAGTTATAAAGTATGGGGGCAATGTATTTATTGATAGAAAAATTTTTGATAATTTTATCAAAGATTTAAGTGTACTTAACAAGCTTGGTTTGCAAGTGGTTGTTGTGCACGGAGGAGGGCCAAGAATAAAAAGGGAGTTGTCTAAACAAAATATTGAGTCAAAATTTGTAAGAGGTCTTAGAGTTACTGATGAAAAAATTATAAATGTCGTTGAGACAGTGCTTATTGACTTTAATGAAGATATTGTAAATTCTCTAAAAAAAATTGGGTCCCAGGCAGCCTCACTACATACAAAAAAAGATAATGTTATAAAAATTATTCCTGAACAAAAGGAACTTGGTTTCGTGGGAATTCCTGACAAAATTAATACAGAAACTATTTTTAAAAAATTAAAAAATAATATTATACCTATTATCTCCCCTTTAGGGCTAGGAGAGAATAAACAGACCTATAATATTAACGGAGATCATGCAGCTGGAGCAGTTGCGAAATCTCTTAAATCAAGAAGACTTCTTTTAATGACAAATGTTGAGGGCGTTTTGAATAGAGAGAAAAAACTTATTTCAGAAATCAATTCTTTAAAAATAACCGAAATGATAGAGGATAAAACAATTACTGAGGGTATGATACCAAAAATAAATACTTGCCTTGATGCTGTAAAAAACGATGTAACTGCAGTTGGTATAATTGACGGTCGTAAACCTCGTTCAGTTTTGTTTGAATTATTTTCCGACAAAGGATCAGGTACATTAATAAGAAAATGAAAAGTTTAAAAGAAATGAAATACCTTCTTTTGGACCTTGACGGGGTTTGCTATGGTTCTCACAATGGCTATCCTTTAGAAAAAGTCTTCGGTCTTGTATCAAAAAGAATGACTCTTTTTATTCAGGAAAAACTTGGTTTAGATGAAAAAAAGGCAAAAGAACTTCAAACTAATTATTTTTACAAGTACAATACCAGCCTTAACGGTCTAATGTTACATCATAATGTTATTGGAGATGAGTTTCTTAAATATGTACATGATATTGACATTTCATTTATGAAAGAAGACAAAATATTACGAAATGAACTAGAGAATTTAGATATGGAAAAATTTATTTTTACAAATGGTAGCGCTGAGCATGCTCAAAATATTTTGACCCGATTAGGTATTTATGATCTTTTTGAAAAAGAAAAAGTATTCGATATAAAAGACGCTGGATATGTTCCTAAACCAGAAGCCCAGACCTTTGATTTAATGGTCAAAAAATTTGGTATTAAACCCAAAGAAACAATTTATATTGAAGATATAGCTAAAAATTTAAGTATTGGCTTTGAAAAAGGCTGTACAACTGTTTGGTTAATCAATGACGAACATTTTGGAAAAATTGACTCTGATAAAGATTATATTTCTCATAAAATTGAAAATCTATCTTTATTTCTTAAAGAAATAAGGTTATTAAAAAGTAAATAAATTATGTCCTTAGAAAAAATAATTAATGACGCTTGGGAAAAAAAAGACCAAGTAAATCAAGATTCAGATCAATCTTTAAAGGATGCAATAAACCAAGTAATTAAAGATTTAGATAGTGGTAAGTCTCGAGTAGCAGAAAAAATTAATGGGGAATGGAAAACTCATCAACATCTAAAAAAGGCTATCATGCTTAGTTTTAGAATTTACCCTATGGATAATTTAAGCGGTCCGTATAGTAGCTGGTACGATAAAGCTCACTTATTAAAAGGTAAAACAGCTAATTGGACAAAGGAACAACATAAGGCTGCTGGATTTCGAATGACACCAAACAGTCCAGTAAGACCAGGATCTTTCATTGGAAAAAATGCAGTGCTCATGCCTTGTTATGTAAACATAGGAGCGTACATCGGTGCTGGAACAATGATGGATACTTTTAGTAGAGCTGGTAGCTGCTGTCAAATCGGAGAAAATTGTCATATATCGGCTGGTTCAGGTATTGGTGGAGTCTTAGAACCAGCTCAAGCACTTCCAACTATAATTGAGAATAATGTTTTTGTTGGAGCAATGTCAGAAGTTGTAGAGGGTGTTATAGTGGGAGAAGGAAGCGTTCTTTCAATGGGATGTTACATTGGTCAAAGTACAAAAATTGTAAATAGATCAAATGGTGAGGTTACAAAAGGGCATGTTCCACCTTATTCGGTCGTAGTACCTGGCACTCATAATGATCTTTATGCTGTTCATATAATAAAAACTGTGGACGCAAAGACGAGGTCAAAGACATCAATTAACGATCTTTTAAGAGACTAATTATGCAAAAAATAAATGAATTACAATTAGCCAAAGAGCTAATGAAGTTTCCATCAGTTACACCCAGAGACGCTGGTGTAATGAAATTTTTAGAAAAAAAATTAAAGAAAATGGGTTTCAAAACTAAAATTTTGAATTTTAAAGAAAAAAACTTTCAACCAGTGAAAAATTTATATGCTAGGTTAGGAAGTAAAGGGCCTAATTTTTGTTTTGCGGGCCACTTAGATGTTGTGCCCCCTGGAGATATAAAAGACTGGACAATTAATCCTTTCAGACCAACTGTCAAAAAAGGTCATTTAATTGGTAGAGGTGCGAATGATATGAAAGGCTCAGTAGCTGCTTTTGTTTCAGCCGTAAGTATTTTTTTGAATAATAATAAAAGTTTCAATGGATCAATTAGTCTATTAATAACAGGTGATGAAGAAGGAGATGCAGTAAATGGTACAAAAAAAGTCGTAGATTATTTAAAAAAAAGGGGGGAAAAAATTAATTTTTGTTTGGTTGGTGAACCAACAAATCCAAATAAATTAGGAGAAATGATAAAAATTGGTCGAAGAGGAAGTTTAACTGGAAAAATAGAAATAATTGGTATGCAAGGGCATGTTGCTTATCCTCATAGGGCAAATAATCCCTCAACGATAATTGTTAAAGTTTTAAATGAATTAAAAAATATAAAGTTCGATAAAGGTGCCAAAAACTTTCAGCCAACAAATTTAGAGATTACGAAAATAAACATTAATAATAACGCTGATAATGTTATTCCAAGAGTTGCTAATGCAACTTTTAATATAAGATTTAATAACAAGCACTCATCAGGTTCTATCAAAAAAAGAATTAATAAAATTTTAAGCAAAATTAATACAAAAAATAAATCAAAATTTAAAATAGATTATCGAGTATCTGGTGAGGCATTTTTAACAAAACAAAACGCTACAACAAATATGATACAGAATGTTGTAAAAAAATTTACTAAAATTAAACCAAAACTTTCGACAACTGGAGGAACATCTGATGCTAGATTTCTAAAAAATATTTCTCCATGTTTGGAATTTGGCCTTGTAGGTAAGACAATGCATAAAGTTGATGAAGCAGTATCTTTAAATGATCTTAAGAAATTAACAAAAATTTATGCTAACATTCTTTATAACTATTTTTAGTGAAAACTGCGATAATATCTTCAAAAACTTCGGTTAATCATTTAACAGGTGATGGTCATCCAGAACAACCAAAAAGAGTAACGGCAATAACTCAAAGACTAAAAAAAAATAAAAATTTAATATGGGATAAGCCAACTACTTTTGATCATAAAATACTTAAAAAAGCACATGATGAAAATTATGTTAATATGGTCAAAAAAAGTTTTCCTAATCAAGGATTAAAATTTTTGGATGGGGACACTATAATTTCACCCGGAAGTGAAGATGCTACAATTGATGCAGTAGGATCAGTAATAAAAGCAATAGACGGTATTGAACAGAACAAATTTAAAAATGCTTTTTGTGCAGTGAGGCCTCCTGGCCACCATGCAGAAAAAAGTAAAGCGATGGGTTTTTGTATATATAATAATTGCGCAGTTGCCGCCCATTATCTAATAGAAGAGTATAAATATAAAAAAATTGCAATTTTCGATCCTGATGTCCATCATGGAAATGGGACACAAGATATCTTTTTCGATAATAAAAATGTTCTATACTTATCTACACACCAATATCCATTTTATCCAGGCACTGGAAGTGAAAAAGAAAAAGGTAAACATAATAATATTTTCAATGTGCCTCTTCCTGCTGGGACTACATCAGAGAAATATATGAATGCTTTGGATAGAGTTTTAGATAAACTGGTTGAATTTAAACCTGAATTTTTGATCTTAAGCATGGGCTTTGACGCAAATATTGCCGATCCTTTAGCACAGTTTGAATTAAAATCTGAAGATTTTTATGAGATTACAAAAAAAACTCTTAAAGCAACAAACGAATTCACTAGTGGAAAAGTAATATCAGTGTTGGAGGGAGGGTACGACCTTAATGCCCTTGCAGATAGCGCATTTAATCATGTAAATGCTCTCGAAGAAAATAATTAATGAAACTGTATAAGATCAAAAAGTCTAAAATAGACAACAGACGAGGTTTATATGCAACTAAAGATATTAAAGAAGGAACTAAAATAATTAATTATATTGGAAAAATCATTACTAATAAAGAAGTTGAGGAGTCAGAAAAATTTGACAATAATAAACCAATCTATTTATTCACACTTAATAATAGATATACTTTAGATGGAGATTTTAATTGGAATACCGCAGGTTTGATTAATCACTCATGTAATAACAATTGTGACTATGAGGGAAAAGGTTATAAGATCTGGATATCAGCAATTAGAGATATTAAAAAAGAAGAAGAACTGACTTGTGATTATGGTTTTGGATTTGATAAAGACTATAAACAGTTCCCTTGTAAATGTGGTGCAAAAAATTGTTGCGGATATATTGTAAGGGCAGGTTCTAGGTTTAGGATAAATAAAAAATTCGCTATTAGTAAAAAAAAAACTAATAAATCACTTTAGTTAAATAAAGTCCCTCTGCTGGAGCAGGGGGTGCACAATTAATTCTTTTTTTTGATTTGATTATCTTGTCAAATTTTTGAATACTCCATTTGTTCTCGCCAACATACTTCAAGCAACCGATCATCGATCTTACCTGATTTTGAAGAAATGACTGGGCTTTGATCTCAATCTCAATAATGTCTTTTTTGGTTAAAAATTTTATTGATTTAATTGTTCTTACTGGAGTTTTCGCAGAACAACTTGATGATCTAAATGTTGAAAAATCTTTTGTACCAATTAATTTTTTTGCTCCTTTTTTCATCATTGCTAAATTAAGTTTTTTTATTATGTGCCAACACCTTTTATTTTTTAATACAGAACCAGATTTACGATTTAAAATAACATATTTATATATTCTCGCTTTTGCAGAATATCGAGAGTGAAAGGTGAGTTCTTTTTTTTTTAAGTCTAAAATACTAATGCCGTATCTAGATAAAAAATGATTAATTGATTTTAAAAATTTATTGCTATCTTCTATTTTAATGCTTGTATCAAAATGAGCTGATTGTTCTAAAGCATGTACTCCGGAGTCAGTTCTACCTGATCCTATTACATTTACCTTTTCTTTAAGAATTTTTGAGATAGTATTTTGAATCTTCCCTTGAATTGTTTTCCCCTTTCTCTGTATCTGCCAGCCATTATAATTAGTACCTGCGTACTCTATAAGGATTTGATATCTATTCATTTAGGGTGCAGCCTTTTTGTATTTTTGAACCATTCAAAAATTCATTTATCTCTTGAACTTTTTTCCCTTCTTTTTGAATTTCAATAACCTTAATACTTTCGTTTTTTGTGCATGCTATCTCAAGATTATCACCTAAAACTTCTCCAGGTTGACCTGACCCATTTCCAATCTCAGCTTTTAAAATTTTATATCTCTCTCCTTTAAACATAAAATAAGCTCCAGGAGTGGGATACAAACCATTTATTTTTCCAACAATTTTCTTTGCTCTATTATTCCAAATTATTTTTCCCTCTTTTTTACTTATTTTTTCAGCATATGTTGCTTCGGAATGGTCTTGTTCTTTAAACTTCGCTTCACCTTTTATAATTTTATCTATGTTTTTAATAATTTTTTCAGCCGCCAGTTGAGATAATTTTTCTTCAATCTGAGTTGCATTCAAATTTAAGTCAATTTTCATTTTATAAGTTTCAAGAACTGGACCAGTATCCAGGTGTTCGGTAATTTTCATAAAACTAATTCCCGTTTCAATATCCAGGCTCATTATTGCTCTTTGTATTGGTGCAGCACCTCTAAATTTGGGCAAGATGGATGCATGAATATTTAAAAAACCATTTTTGGAAAGTTCCAAGAATTCCTTCGGTATAATTTGACCGTATGAAATTACTACTACAATTGTGGGTTTTATTTTTTTTATAAAATTATACTCATCAACATTATTTTTAAGACTATTTGGAGTTCTAATTGGTAAGCCAAGTAATTCAGATTTAGCATGAATTGGAGTTTTTTGAATTTTCATTCCCCTGCTTGATTTTTTTGGCGGTTGTGTGTAAACAACAGAAATATTGAGTTTACTCTCACTAATCTTTTCAAGAATAGGTACAGCAAATTTTGAAGTACCCATAAAAATAATATTATCTGGCATTTACACAATAACTCTACTAGACGTATTTTTGTTTTTAGATAATTTTTTTATAAGAATTTCTTTTTTAAGCTTTGACAAAAAATCAATGATCAGTTTACCATCTAAGTGATTAATTTCGTGTTGAATACATGTGGATAGCAAACCATCACATTCCATGTTTGTTTTATTTCCTAAAATATCAACATATTCGACAATACAGCTTTTTGGTCTTTCAATTTCAATAAATGTTTCGGGTATCGACAAACATCCTTCTTCATATGTAGAACTTTCTTTACCAAAAGATTTTATAGTTGGATTTATTAAACAAAAAGGTTTTTTTTCTTCATCTTTTTTTGAAACATCAATTACAATCATTCTCCTCAAAACACCAACTTGAACAGCAGCAAGACCTATGCCATTATTGTTGTACATTGTTTCAAATAAATCGTCCGCTAACAGTTTTTCTTTATAAGTTATTTTCTCAATTTTTTCAGATTTTTTTCTAAGGATTTCATCTGGAACCAGTATGATTTTTCTTTTTGCCATAACAAAGTTTATACTCTAACTGGCAAGATTTCAGAAAGGATTTCATTTCTTATTAAATCTATATCCATTTGATTTAACGCATTTACTAAGAAATATAAAGTTTCTGAGCCAAGATTTTTAAGTTCATCTTCGCCAATTATTTCTATAATTCTTAACATTGCCAATCCAATTTCCCCGTCATTTATTAAAACCTGTATATCAATAGGCATAGTATTTTCATTAATTGTATAAAGATCATTATATTCCTCATTAATTTCAATACCGTCAAACTTTAAAGATTCAATAACAATTACATCTTTGGTTATTAAATAATTTTTTTTGCTTTTTTTTATTTTTTTTAAAAAATTATTTAGATCTTTTTCAGTTTTTTTCTTAGAAGGCTTTTCTTGTATAAAATAATTTATAATTTTTGATTGATGTAAAATTTTATTGTTGTATTTAATTTTTTTATTTGGATTTTCTACTTTAGAGTTTAAAACATAAAAATCTGTTAAATCTGAACTTAATTCACTTTTATCAAATTCCTCCAAAATATACCTTAACTCATCTTTAAAGGCATCTTCTAAACCATCATTAGTAAAAGATGATTTTAAATCTTTAGAAAGTTTTGTTACCTTGTTAGGATCATCATTTAATAAAATACCTTGATACATTAAGGCTCTGGCTTTTATGTTTGATAAATCCTCTTTTTCCCTTTCTATGTTGAGAAGTTGATCCACAGAAAACTGAAATTTTTTATAAATATTAAGTAAATCTTTCTCATTATAGTTTCTCTCGTGCGTAGCCTTTTCTAATAATGATATTTTTTCTTCATCGGCAATATCGATATCACTAGTGCTGTCTAGCAGATTGTTGGATCTTAAATAGGTCCAAAATAACTTTGAAGTTTTTTTTGTTGGCACGTATTTAAAGTCTTTAATAGTATTAAATGAAAGATGTAAATTTAATAGATTTTTATCTGACGAAGTATTGTCATCTTTTGAAAGCCCCATTAATGAATTAAATTTTTTCTCAAAAAAAGGATCTGAATAACCAGATTCCTTTTCTAAATCAAAACGCATCATAGCAAGATCATTTTGCTTGCTGTGTATCAAGCAATATATTGAAAAGTTCTTTAGATAATTATCGCTAAAACTTTGATTTAACTTTTTAAATAAGCTGCATGCCTCTTTAATTTCTGCCTTTGATAAATATTCGTTTAAAACAAATTTAATCAAGTTTTCATTTGATATTATGTTTAAATTTTTAGTTACATAATCAATTATTAAACCAAGGTCTTCATTTTTAATTAACCATTCGGCTTTAAGGTCGAAAAACTTTTTTTTATCCAAATTATTCTTGGGTGGAAAAGTATTGGTAAGGAGAATTTTTTTATAGATCTCGCTTGCATCCTCAGAAAGATTCATTGAGTTTATTTTTTTTTTTAGTTCATATATTTTTTTTCCATCTGATTTGGTCCACATGTCTAATTCAAAACCATATTTTCCTGGATCATATATCCCAACAACTAAATCATTTTTGTCTGTAAAATTTTCTTCCGAAACTTTAATGTCATCTGTAATACCAGCATTAATTTGAATTTTTTTATTCTCAAATTCATTTGTGGTATTTTCAATTACGACATTTTCTTCACTATTTTCCTTTTTCTCAAGACTCCAAATATCTGCAGGTTCATTACTTAAAGCAAATTTAGTGAAAGCTATTAAAATTAAAAAAATTATGAAAAAATTATTTAACAATTTTAAGATTTTCTTGAGGGATTTTTTTTTCAATAAGCTGATTTGGTGAAGGGAAATTTATTTTACTAACCATTACTAAAATTCCAAAAATAATTGCTAAAAACACAACTACTTTTATTATGATTTTTAGTGGATTAATAGAACTGCCAATGCTTGTTTTTTTGTAAAATTGCATATACTTTTTATTAAATTCAAATTAAGACATATTTGTGTTTTTTCAACTTAGAAAATTATGAAAATAAAAAAAAAAATTGTTTTAATAGGCATGATGGGATCAGGAAAGTCAACAATTGGCGCATTATTATCAAAAAAAATCAATATGAAATTCATAGACGTAGATAGTAAAATTGAGACAATTGAAAAACAAACAATTAGCCAAATTTTTAAACTCAAGGGTGAAAAGTATTTTAGAGCGATAGAAGTTAAAACAATCCTATCACTATTAGATTCTGAAGAAAAAGAATTAGTTTTATCTTTGGGGGGAGGTTCGTTTCTAGATGAAAGAGTAAGAAAAAATGTTAAAAATAATTCATTGTCATTTTGGTTAAATTGGAAACCCTCAACTATTATTAAAAGGATTAGAAAATCCTCGAAAAGACCACTTATTCAGGGACTGAACGATCAGGAAATTGAAAAGATGATATTAAGAAGAAATAAATGTTATACCAAATCAAATTTTAAAATAGATTGTGATAATCAAAAAAAAATCGAAATTGTAGATAAAATAGTTTCAATATTGAAAAAAGATGAAATTAAAAGTTAAAACTAAAATAAATAATTACTCAGTGATTGTTGGTAAAAATCTTTGCTCAAAGGTAAACAAAATAATTTCAAACGAAAGAATATATTCAAAAAAGTTTTTGCTTATTTACGATAGTAATGTACCAACTCAAATGATTAAACGTATTGTAAATACATTTAATAAGAAAAGAATAGAAAAGAAAAAAATTTTTTTTAATGAAAAAAGTAAAAATTTAAAAACTGTTTCCTCTATCGTAAAAATTCTTGAAAAAAAGAACTTTAGCAGAAACGATTGTTTAATTTCTGTAGGAGGTGGTATTTGTGGTGATATTTGTGGATTTGCCTCAAGTATTTTTAAAAGAGGATTGAATTTTATTAATGTACCAACAACTTTGCTTAGTCAAGTTGACTCAGCGATTGGTGGTAAAACGGGAGTTAATTCTTTATCAGGAAAAAATATGATAGGATCTTTTTATCAACCCTCGTTAGTTATCTCGGATATAGATTTCTTAAAAAGTTTACCTAAAAAAGAAATGATATGTGGATATGCAGAGATTCTTAAACATTCTCTTATAAGTAATAAGATATTTTTCAAATTTTTAAAAAAAAATTTTTATAAAATTATGAGTCATCATTCTAAATTTTTAGAAAATGCAATTTATAAGAGCTGTTTAATCAAAAAAGAAGTGGTTGAGAAAGATGAGAAGGAAAAAAATATAAGAAAAGTTCTTAATCTGGGTCATACCTTTGCCCATGCTTATGAAGCAACAATTGGATATAAAAAAGGACTAAATCATGGTGAGGCAGTTTTATTAGGAATTATGTCAGCTATTAAATTTAGTAAACAAAGAAATATTTTAAAAAAAAATGATTATGAGCAAATTATTGAGCACTTAGAAAAACTGAATTATTGTAATTTAAATAAATATTTTAAAACAAAAGATATATCAAAAATTATTTTTTATATGAAACAAGACAAAAAGAATAAAGATAGTAAAATAAATCTAATTCTTCTGAAAGGTATTGCAAAACCCATACTAGACAAATCATTTGAAGAAAATAAGATTAGAACATTTTTAAAAAATTTAATTTATTGATAATTGGATAGAATGAATATAATTTTTTAATTCATTTTCCAAAATTTTATAAATTTTTTTTGTAGAATCAATTCTTTTTTTTGATTTAAGTTCATTGGAGATGATTATAATTTTGATGTGAAACTTGTTTGGAGAATTATTTTTGTGACTTTTGTGTAAAAATGATTTATCTTCTACATTTATTTCTTGTAAGACAATTTCTCTCGAAATTTTTTTTTTTACTATCTCAATTAATTTATTTATTTCCATAAAATGTATTATAATAATACTACAATGAAAATTATATGCGACTGGAATAACTGTAACAAAGTTGGTGAGTACAAGGCTCCAATTGAAAAAGATAACAGTAAGGATTTTAGGTATCTTTGTTTAGAACATATAAAAGAATTTAACAAAAATTGGAATTATTTTGCAAATATGACTGATAATCAGATTAATGAATTTATTAAATCTGACATGACTTGGCACAAACCCACTCAAAATTTCAGTGGGCAAGATAATTTTTTTAAAGTTTTGTGGAATAATACTCTTAAGGAAAGTTTGGATGGAATTAACAACGACGATATAAGTGCTTCAAAATTGCGACAATTCAACTTTTCGGATGATGATATAAAAGCTTTTAATATTTTAAGTTTAAATATAGGTGCAGAATGGACCATTATTAGAGATAAGTTTAAAAAACTTGTCAAACGATTTCACCCTGATAAAAACTCAGGAAATAAAAAATACGAAGAAAAACTAAAAATTATAACATTGGCTTATACGCAACTAAAAAGGTCTTACAAAAAATGAGTGAAAATATAAATTCGACACCAGATATAAAAATTTCAGTGAAACAAACTTTTGGAATTGACACTAATCTTGAAGTAGATGCTTTTTCAAAAAAAAATGAATATGTTCCAGAAATAGATAAAAACTATAAATTTGATAAAGATACTACGCTTGCAATATTGTCCGGTTTCTCTTTCAATAAGAGAGTATTAGTTCAAGGATATCATGGAACAGGAAAATCTACTCACATTGAACAAGTTGCTGCAAGATTGAATTGGCCTTGCATAAGAGTGAATTTAGACAGTCATATAAGTAGAATAGATTTGATAGGAAAAGACGCGATCACAATAAAAAATGGAAAACAAATTACGGAATTTCAGGAAGGTATTTTGCCTTGGTCTATCCAAAATCCTATCGCACTAGTTTTTGATGAATATGATGCTGGTAGACCTGATGTGATGTTTGTAATTCAAAGAGTTCTAGAGGCAGAGGGAAATTTTACACTTCTAGATAAAAATAAAGTTTTGAAACAACATAAGTACTTTAGGTTATTTGCAACCTCAAATACAGTTGGCCTAGGTGATACTACTGGACTTTATCATGGCACACAGCAAATAAATCAAGGCCAAATGGATAGATGGAATATAGTTACATCTCTTAATTATTTAAGTTTGGAAAGAGAAATGGAAATATTACTTGCTAAGAATAAGACTTATAATAATTCAAAAGGAAAAGAAGATATTGCAAATATGATTAAAGTAGCCTCTCTGACCAGAAAGGGGTTTGTGTCTGGTGACATTTCAACAGTAATGAGTCCACGAACAGTTATGCATTGGGCAGAAAATAATTTAATATTTAAAGATATTGGATATTCATTTAGGGTTACTTTTTTGAATAAATGTGATGAGTTAGAGAAAAATATTATTGCGGAGTATTATCAGAGATGTTTTGGAGAAGACTTGCCAGAAGCGGTTATTAACAAACAATCTAATGAGTAAAAAAGAGGAATTCTTTAAAGAAAGATTTAAACAAGCATTAGACTCAACATATAAAGTTATTTCAGAAGAATTTGATATTTTAAGTAAAAAAGAAAATCAGAGGAATATTGAAGATTATAAAATTTCAAATCTATATTCTAGAGAAGATTACGTAAAATTTCGAGCCTTTGCCGATTCAAATGCATTAAAAAAAAAGTTTTCAGATGAAAATATTTATAAAAAAAATTTTCCTAAAAACCAATCCTACAAAATATTCTATGAAATTTCAGAAAAAATAAGATGTGAATTATTAGGCTCTGATATGCTTAACGGTATAAAAAAAAATATCAACGAAAATTATTATAATAAAATTTTAAATAAAAAAGAAACTAATATTAAAAAAAGGGAAGATGTAAATGTTTCAGAGGCGTTTGAATTATACCTTTTAAAAAATTTTTTGAATATCAAATTAAATAATGTATCAAATAAGATCTTAAGTTTTTGGGAAAATAAATTCGATGAAAAAATAAAAAAACATACACAATTTTTAAAGAAAAATATTGCTGATCAAAAAAAATATAACGAGAAATTTTCAAAAATATTCCAAAATATGGAGATATTTGAAAACGAAAACGAAGTTAAAAGTGAGAGTAATGACGACAATAAAGATAATGAAAATCTACAGAATAATAAGGATGAAAATAATAATGAAGATAAAGAAGGTAAATCAGAAGAAACTAGTGAAAATAAAAGTTTAGATGGAGGGGAAGATTTAAATGAGTTTAGAATGGAAGAGGAATTTTTAGAAGATGGGGATCAAAAAGAAAATTCAGAAAATATTATTCAAAAACTTAATATTTCAAAAAATAATAAGGAATACAGAATTTTTACAAATAATTTTGATGAAATTGAAAAAGCCGAAAATTTAGAAAAAGATGATGAAATCAAAAAACTAAGAAATAATCTAGATCAACAACTTACTAATTTTCAGGACGTAATAACAAAACTTGCTAATAAATTACAAAGGCAATTGTTAGCAAAGCAAAACAGATCATGGGAATATGATTTAGAAGAAGGTTTATTAGATAGTTCAAAACTAAGCAGAATAATTATAGATCCCCAAAATTCTCTGTCATTTAAGAAAGAAAAAGATTACGAGTTTAAAGATACCATAGTAACACTTTTAATTGATAACTCAGGATCAATGCGTGGAAGACCAATAACTATTGCTGCATTATGCGCAGATATACTTTCAAGAACACTAGAAAGATGTAATGTTAAAGTTGAGATACTTGGATTTACAACCAAAAATTGGAAAGGTGGAGAGGCTAGAGAAAAATGGAGTAAAAGCGGAAAACCAAAAAATCCTGGAAGACTTAACGATTTAAGACATATAATTTATAAAGCAGCCGATGTTCACTGGCGACAATCAAAAAAAAATCTCGGGTTAATGCTTAAAGAGGGATTGCTAAAAGAAAATATTGATGGAGAAGCAATTTTGTGGGCTTTTAATAGGCTTGTTAGAAGAAAAGAGGAAAGAAAAATAATGATGGTTATTTCTGATGGAGCTCCAGTTGATGACTCGACGTTGTCTGTAAACTCAGGTGATTATTTGGAGAAACATTTAAAGAAAACTGTTAAATTTATTGAGTCGAACTCAGATATTGAACTGCTTGCAATTGGTATAGGTCATGACGTTTCGAGATACTACAAAAAAGCGATTAAAATTTCTGATGTGCAAGAGTTAGGAGATGTAATGATTTCTCAACTGAGCAATTTATTCGAAAAAAAGAACAGTCCAAAAAAACTAAACTAAAGGTTTTTTAAATCCTTATTTTTCCAAGTTAATAAAACTTCTGCCCCCGATCTAGTTTTTGAATTTCTGCAAATTACTTTCGCACCGTTTCTTTCAAGTAAAGTTTTTCCGATAAAAATTCCAAGACCTAATCCAGATTTTGCTTTATCATTATAAGACGAAGACTTAATGTAAGGTTCTCCAATTTTGTTCAAAACTTCTTTAGAATAGCCATTTCCATCGTCTTCTATAGATATCTCTGTCAATTGGTTATCACTTTTAATGGATATATATATTTTTTTTTTCGCGAATTTATTGGCATTTCCAACAAAGTTTCTTATTCCATAAATAATCTCTATCAATTTTGTTATCTTAAAAGAATTAGTGTCTTGACTGTTGTTTAATGTAAATTCCTTATTTGAAATGTCCTCAAATGATTTAATAATTTCACTAACATAATCAAACATTGAGCATTCTTGATTAATAAAATTATCCTCAACACCAGGATTTAGTGACAATCTTTTAAGGATCTGACTGCATCTATCAACTTGGTTTACAAGTAATTCAAGATCTTTTTTAAGTTCTTTTTTATCTTTAAACTGATCATGAAGATCTTGAGAAATTATTTTTATAGTCGAAAGAGGTGTGTTTAAAGAGTGAGCTGCAGCTGCAGCTTGTCCTCCCAATGATACCAACTCATGTTCTTTTGCAATGAATTCTTCAATCTTATTTAATGCTTCTTTTCTTAAATTTGACTCTCTTCCAAATAAAATTGCAAAATAATTAAGAAAAATAAGAGCAATAATTAAGGATATTGATGTACCATAATGGTAAAAGTCATTAATAATTAATCTTTTGCCTGAAGGGTAAATCAAATGTTTATGAAAAAGGGTAAGTAAAATTATTGAAAATATTGTAATCAATATTAATGATAAACTGGTTTTAAATGACAGATTAGATGAAGAAAAAACACTTGGAATTATTAAAAAAATTGAAAAAGGATTAATAACTCCCCCTGAAAAGTAAAGTATTAAACTTAATTGAATAATATCGATCAGCAAAAATGAAAATGAAGCTCTATTTGAAAGAATATTTTTTTCATAAAAATAAATTAAAATTATGTTAGATATTATTCCTAGAACTATAACAACATTGACAATTAAAATATCAAATTCAAAATTAAAAACATACTTTACAACATTAACTGTTAAAAACTGACCTAGAATTGCTATCCATCGAAGATTAATATAGGTAGTTTTATTTAATGTGTATGTTTTTGAAACCGATTGAGTTTCCATACTTAAATATCTAAATTACTGATTTCTAAAGCATTAGAAATTATAAAATCTTTTCTAATAGATACATCATTGCCCATTAGAGTATGAATAATTTTTTGGTCCCTTTTTCTATCGTTAGAGTATTTGACTTGAAGCAAATTTCTTTTATTGGGATCTAAGGTAGTATTCCAAAGTTCATCTGGGTTCATTTCACCAAGACCCTTAAACCTTTGAATGTTTAGTTTTGATTTTTCCTCTGACAGCATTTTTTCAAATTCTTTTGATCCTTTTTTTAATTTTTTTGAATTTTTAGAATTATTTAAAATAAAGTTTTCCAAACTTTTTTCATCTTTAATATAAATACTTTTGCCTGATTTATTTATTTTAAATAAAGGTGGTTGTGCTAAAAAAATATTTCCATTTTCTATAAGTTTATTAAATGGTTTATTATTAAAAAATGTTAATAGTAACGCTCTAATATGAGATCCATCAACATCCGCGTCAGTCATAATAATTATTTTACCATATCTAAGATCGTCCAAATCAATTTCCTCAGCCTTTGGATCTAGACCTAAAGCATTTATTAACGTTACGATTTCATTTGACGAAATCATTTTTGATAATGCTTTAGTTTTACTATCGTTCGAATTGCCATTTCTCTTTGAATTTACTTCTTCTACATATGTATTTAAAATTTTTCCTCTCAGAGGTAATACAGCTTGAAACTCTCTGTCTCTTCCTTGTTTTGCAGAACCGCCAGCAGAATCTCCCTCTACAATAAATAACTCAGTTCCATCTCTCTTTGAATTTTGACAATCAGCAAGTTTGCCTGGTAAACCCGTGAGCTCGAGTGCTCCTTTTCGTCTAACACTTTCCCTTGCTTTTCTAGCAACATCTCTTGCTTGTGCTGCTTGAATTATTTTCAATAAAACAATTTTTATTATACTAGGGTTTTGATCAAACCAAATAGACAACTTTTCATTCATAAAATTTTCAACAATATTTCTGACTTCAGAGGAAACCAATTTATCTTTTGTTTGAGAAGAAAATTTTGGATCTGGCATCTTAATAGATAATACGGCGCATAAGCCTTCCTTAATATCATCTCCGGTAATAGAAACTTGGTTTTTTTTTAATATATTGTTTTCATTTACATACTTATTTAAAATTCTAGTCAACGAGCTTCTAAAGCCCAAAAGATGTGTTCCTCCATCTTTTTGAAATATATTATTTGTGTACGTATACATATCTTCCGAGTAACCTGAATTCCACTCAAGAGAACATTCTATATTTATACCATTTTTATCCCCCTCAAGATAAATTGGTTTTTTAAAAAGGTCATTCCCATTTTTATTTTTAAGTTTTTCTCTTTTTTCATTTAAGAAATTTACAAATTCTATTATTCCACCATCATACTTAAATTCTGCCCTCTTCTCTTTTTTTAAAGTTTTATCCAAAACAACTAAATTTACACCTTTGTTTAAAAATGCCAGTTCTCTCATTCTTTTTTGAATTATTGAGCTGCTAAATTTAGTTGATGAGAATATTTCCTTGGAAGGTAGGAATGTAATCTTAGTTCCAGTACTTTTTGATTTTCCAATTTGTTTTAATGGTGACTTTGGGTCCCCATTTCTAAACTCAACGAAATACTTTTTTCCGTCTCTTTCAATTTCTAATTCAAGTTTTTCAGACAGCGCATTAACAACTGATACACCAACACCGTGTAGCCCTCCTGAAACTTTGTAGGAGTCATGGTCAAATTTTCCCCCTGCATGAAGTTGGGTCATTATTACTTCCGCCGCAGATTTTTTTTCAGTTTTATGAAAATCAACAGGTATGCCTCGACCATCATCTGAAACAGTTATGGTTCCATCCTTATTAATTTCTACAGATATAGTTTTACAGTAACCAGCCAATGCTTCATCGATTGAATTGTCAACAACCTCATAAACCATATGGTGTAAACCAGTTCCATCATCGGTGTCACCAATATACATACCTGGTCTTTTTCTGACTGCATCTAAACCTTTTAAAACTTTTATTGAGTCTGCTTTATAATTTGAATTTTGTTGTGTTTTTATCATTTTTTTATTTTTTCGGAAAAGAAAACTATATCATTTTTATATGTTGAGATAAAATTAGGTTTGAAATAGCAGTCAAATCAGTATTGGTATTGTTGATTAATTAAGCAATTTTTTTTTTTCAAACTTGAAATTCAAAAAAGTACCTTTGATCATCATTAAATGGCGGAGAGAGTGGGATTCGAACCCACGAAAGAGTTTCCCCTAAACACGCTTTCCAAGCGTGCGCCTTAAACCGCTCGGCCATCTCTCCTAAAGTTATCTAACAATTTGTTTTAACTTATTTTGAAATTTTAGAAGTTTAATTTTTTGTTTTGCAATTTTCATTTTAATTTTATCTTTTAAGGGAATAAAAACCCTTTTTGTAGGTTTTGAATCCTCAACTCTAATAAGGGCTAAATCAAATTCATTAATCAGTTTGATTTTTAATCTTTTTTCGTCAATAAAGCTATAAAGTATATACTCAGGATTAAATACCCTGTTATCCTCAATAAATGTTTCTAAAAATCTGAAGAAATCTTTAAATTTTAATATTGTTGAGTAATTTGCAATAAAAAATGAGTCATTTAAACCTTTCCAATGAAGATTGGAAGGAAACAAAACTTCATTATTTTTTAAAGAGTTGATTGCATTTGTCAAAAAGTTTAAACCCTTTTTACAAATAATGTCTGTTCTGAATCTTACGACGTAATCAAAATCTTCATTATTTTCAATATTAATTTTTTCTAAAAATTTAATGTTTTCTAGAATCGAATGCCACATGTGAAAAATATTTGGAACTTTGAAACCAGAATTTTCTTCCCAAGTTACATACTTTACTTTTGAAACATTATTTGTCCAGTCTTGCTCCTTAATTAAATGTATATATTTTATATTATATTTATCCTTAAAGTTTTCCAATTCGTTTTGATTCTCCCAAATCGAGCTGACAATTGTAATTTCAAAATTTGACAAAGTTTTTTTTAAATCTTTAAAAAAATCGACATTTTTTTCAAAAATTCGTATTTGTCCTGATATTAAAATGGCAATTTTTTTCATATTAAATCGATCTATTTCTTAAAATTAATACTATTAAAAAATAATATTTTTTTTTTTAACGATTGCAATCTCATTGATATTTCCAGTAAAAAATTCAATACTATCAACATTTTTTATAAAATAATCTTTCTCTTTGTCCTGAATATAATCAGACTTGAAATCCTCTTTAGACAGAACTTTTTTTAAAATTGTTTTTAAATCTGGTTTTGCTTGGTTAATTCTCATGTCCTCCCTTTTTTCTGGAAAATCAATTTCCTCCACTATAAATATTCCACCTTTTTTAATTTTAGGAAATATCATAAATAATGAAATAATCTGATCTTTAAGCATATGACTTGCATCCTCAATCACAATATCAAATTCAATATTTTTTTCTAAAATGTTTTTGTTTATTGAGTCTCTCAAAGACGTATCCGCAAAAAAATTTTTTAGTCGAGAACCTTTATATTTATACATATCAGGATTGATGTCCGCGCTGTAAATAAAAGATTTCTTAAAATAAAAAAACAGGGCCGCTGAAGCATTTCCGTAGAAAGAGCCAATTTCTAATATTTTTAGGTGATCACTTTTTTTTGGTTTAAACAAATTTTCATAAATTTTTGCATATCCATGGGCAATTATTTTATCATTTTTTCTCTTAAATGGTTGAGCATATTGATTGATATGTTGCTCTCCTTTATCTGAATTGAAGTATTCAAAAAGAAAATTCAAATTTTTTTCATAAAGACAATTTTTTTTTAAACCAAGATTATCTAAGTTAACTATTTTTTGTATATAAAATAGATTTATTAGATATTTTATAAATACAGAAAAAACTAGGTATATTTTAAGAATAAGTGAGGCCTTTTTAAACCTATGTTTATAATAAATTTTATAGAATGTTTTTAAATTCATTATTCTACCTCAAAAAAGCACCAATCAGACTCTAGAAAAGTTGTTTTTTTTAAAAACCAAAAAGAAAGATATCTCTCAGCTAAATAAGCGTATAATCTTTGTTGATCATAACCTTTCAAATCTTTTAATCCAAAAATTTTTTCACATTTAAAAAGCCAATTAAAAAGATCTTTAAACCATTGATTTAAAATTTTTTTTTTTGAAATAACCATTATATGTGGATTGAATTTTATTTCTCTATTTACAAATTTTCTGAAGCTTTCTCGATCCTTGATATTCATTCTATTAATCGCTTTATCTAAAACTCCAAATCCATGATGCATATCAAAATGTAATTTTATATTTTGTTTCATCTTTTGATTTACTATAGAGGGATCCATTAAAATATTTCGCCAGCCCCTTTTAATTAATTTCATTCTTTTGGGATTATCTACTCTTATAGGTTTACAAATTATACTTTCATATTTATTCCATTTTTTTTTTGGTTTAGTGATTAATTTTTTTTTTAAATCTTTTAGACTTTTTACTTTCGATGAATTTTTTGTCCAAAATCTTCTTTTTTGGCAAAAGCCTATCCAATCATTATTTCTGTAATTCTTAAGTTTATTTTTCCAAAACCAATAATGGAAGGTTAACTCTGAATAGTGCTTTTCTTTTTTTTGAATATTCTTGCCATTTAAGCATGTTATATATTTATAATTAAATCGTCTTTTACCAACACCAACCAGATTTAAATTGAGGCCCTCCAAATGTTTGTGGGGTTTGTCTGTAACGCAAAAAATATTAAGACTATTCATACATTTATTTTTAGACTACAAATTGTATTATATAAACAATTTTAAATTTCAAAATTGATTAAAAAACCTAAAAAAACTTATAAAATATTAAGAAGTCGCTTTTTCTCGATTTTATACAAAAAGATATATTTAAAAGGTAACTTCAAACCTAAATTTAAAATTATAAAAAAAAAATATTTTCAAAAAAACACTTATAAAATTTATTCCATTCGAAATTGTCGAATTTATACAAATTGTGTAGAAAATGTAAGCATTATCAAAAATAATCAATTAATTACTGAAGGCTCAATGCAGCAAATAAACGGCAAGTTAGTTGATTCAAAAAAAAATGAAGTTTTAAAATCTGGAACACCAAAGTTTTTAAAGAAAATAGATGGAAATGTTATTAGTCTAGTGCAAGGTGCCAGTGGATATAATAATTACGCACACTGGTTACTTGATATTGTTCCAAAAATCAAAATTCTTTCTGAAGCTTACAATTTAAAAAAAATCGATTATTTCTATTTCTCTAAACTAAACTCTTTCCAAAAAGCAACTTTTGAGATGCTAAAATTAAACTCAAATAAAGTCATAGATAGTAGGATAAATAAACATTGTTTTTTAGATAACTTAATATTTTGTACTCATCCTAATTATTTAAAAGGAACTTTTTCTACAGCTCAAAATAATTTGCCAAGATGGATTGTCAATTTTTTGAGAAAAAAATTTCTCAATAATTCAGCAAAAAAAATTAAAAACTTTGATAAAATTTACATTGATAGATCCGACTCTCAGTACAACCATTGTAAAATTATTAATGATAATGAAATAAAAAATTATTTAAGAAAAGAAGGTTTCAAAATAGTCAAATTATCAAATTTTAGTTTTGATAAGCAAATTTCAATATTCAAAAATTGCAACATTGTTATAGGTCCACACGGAGCTGGTATGGCAAATCTGATTTTTTGTAAAAGAAAAACTAAAGTTGTAGAAATAAGACCTTTGGGTCATCCAAATAATGTTTATAAAAGAATCAGTAAATTTAATAAATTGAGGCATCATCTTATTAAATTAAAAAAAATTAAAAGGGAAAAAAGGGGTGATATGGTATTAGATGTAAAAAGACTAAAGAATTATTTACACTAAATTATCCAATCACTGTAATCTTCCTTATTTTTTATTAAATACTCTGGAAAAGAATAATCTAATTCAATTTTTTCAAAATTATCTTTTCTGCCAATTATATCCTCCCCTGAAATAACTTTTTTTTGTATTTCGTCTATTTGAAGATATTTAGGATCAATCCGCTCCTTAAAATGCGTTGGATCGTTTGTTTCACATAAATTTTGATATTTATACAATAAATCTTCAGGAGTTTTTAAATTGCAAAAATGCCAACCACCATTGCTAATAATGTTATTAAGTCTTAATTTATCAAAACGCCAAAATGGTCTTTTTTTAAATTTTAATTCCCTTAACCATTGAGGTGATTTTAAATATTTTTTGATACAAATTCTTGAACCATGCCAATAAGGATAGTTTTTACTTTGAAGATTGAATTTGTAATAAAAATGCTTTTGTTTGAAAGTTGCATATCTCATCTTATGATCAAAATTTTTAATAGCTTTTGGACATGGAATTTCATCTAAATCTGAAATTAAAATAATATCATCTTTGTTTGCATCTTTTATACCTTTTGAGATTGAATTTCTTTGATGGTTTTCACGTAAATATGGATCTTCACCATCTGGTAAGTCTGTTACAGGAATATAAATAATTTTGTCTTTAAATTTTTGGAATTTTTTAACATCAAACTTAAGTTTTTTTGGATTGTTTTGCCAAGTTTTATCCCCCTCAACAATTACAAAACGATCTACAATTTTATCTAAAATGTTTAATCTTAAATCTAAAAGTAAATCCTCGTCCCAGTAAGAGAAACAATCATATATCATTTTAATTTTCTTTATTTATTTTCAGTACACCAATAAAAGCCTCTTGTGGTATCTCCACTCTGCCAAATTGTTTTGATCTTGCTTTTCCCTTTTTTTGTTTTTCTAAAAGTTTTCTTTTTCTATCTCTTGCTCCACCACCATGTATTTTTGTTAAAACATCTTTTTTAAAACCCTTAATAGTTTCTCTTGCTATAATTTTACCACCAATTGCTGCCTGTACAGGGATCATGAAGTTATGTCTTGGAATAAGATCTTTAAGTTTCTCACAAACATCTCTTCCAATTGTTTGTGCAAAATCTTTATGTACCATCATAGCTAGTGCATCAACAGGCTCTGAGTTTACAAGTATTGATAGTTTAACAAGGTCTCCTTCTTTATGTCCCATAATTTCATAATCAAAACTTGCGTAACCACTTGTCATTGATTTTAGCCTGTCATTGAAATCAAAGACTACTTCATTAAGTGGTATCTCATAACTCAATACTGCTCTATTTCCTGAATAATTTAAATCTTTTTGTATTCCTCTTTTGCTTTGACATATTTTCATAATTGATCCCAAATATTGATCTGGAGTAATTATTGTTGCTTTTATCCAAGGCTCCTCAATAAGTTTTATATGCGTTGGATCTGCCAAATTTGAAGGATTCTGTAGATCTTCAATTTTTCCATTATTTAAGTGCACTTTATAGACAACACCTGGAGTTGTCGTTAATAAATTAATGTCGAATTCTCTCTCAAGTCTTTCAGTAATGATTTCCAAATGAAGCAATCCCAAAAAGCCACACCTAAAACCAAGACCAAGTGCCGATGAAGACTCTGCTTCATAAGAAAAACTTGAATCATTTAATTGTAGTTTTGCTAAACCATCTTTTAGTTTTTGATACTCTGAACTATCAACTGGAAACAAACCACAAAATACAACTGGTTTACTAGGTTTAAAACCTGGTAAGGCTTTTTTAAGAGGATTTTGAGATTCACAAATAGTATCACCAACTTTTGTGTCAGATAAGTTTTTTATTCCTGTAATGATAAATCCTATTTCACCAGATTTGAGTTCTTCAATGTTCTCAGCCTTTGGTGTAAATACACCAACTTTTTCTACTATATATTCTTGATCAGTAGACATCATTTTAATTTTCATATTTTTTTTCAAGGTTCCATCTATTACCCTAACTAAAATAATAACTCCCAAGTAAGAGTCATACCAACTATCGACTAGCAAACATTTTAATTGTTCTTTAGTCTCACCTTTTGGTGGTGGTAATGATGAGACAATAGACTCTAAAATATTTTCTATACCTTCGCCTGTTTTTCCTGAACATGGTACAGCATTGGATGTATCTATACCTATTACATCTTCTATTTGTTTTTTTGTTCTATCTAAATCAGAGGCAGGCAGATCAATCTTATTTAGTACAGGAATTATTTCATGATTAATATCTAGTGCTTGATAAACATTAGCAAGTGTTTGGGCCTCAACCCCTTGAGTGCTATCTACAATTAATATTGATCCCTCGCATGCATATAGTGATCGACTGACTTCATAACTAAAATCCACATGACCGGGGGTGTCTATTATGTTAAGTATGTACTCTTTGCCATCTTTGGCCTTATAATTCAATTTTACAGTTTGCGCTTTAATTGTAATTCCTCGCTCTCTCTCAATGTCCATTGAGTCTAATACTTGATCTTTCATCTCTCTTTCTGTCAAACCTCCACACTTATGTATAATCCTGTCTGCTATTGTTGATTTCCCATGATCAATATGAGCGATAATAGCAAAATTTCTAATGTTATCGAGGCTAGACATTTACGATCTTAATTTTGCACCAGTTTTTTCCTCTACAGTGCTAATTATTTTTTTTGATATATTTGTCAGATCATTTTCCTTTAAAGTCTTATGATCAGACTGAATTGTTACTTTTAATGCAATTGATTTTTTATCAGATGGAATATTTTCCCCTTCATAAACATCAAAAATTTTTATTTCTTTAATTAAATCTTTATCTATTTTTTGGATAACTTCTGTTAAATCTTGAGCTCTAGTATCTTTATTGACTAAAAAAGCAAAATCCCTATCTGACTTTTGATAATCTGAAAAAGTTAGACTATCTTTAGTTTTTTTATTTTTTGCTTTATATTCAACTAGGTTTTCTAAAAAGATTTCAAATCCAAAAGTATTTGAAATTATTTTTGGATGTAAGGCACCGAAATATCCAAGAACAAGATTTCCATCTTTTGAGATTATAGATCCTGAGATACCTGGGTGATAATAAGAAGGTGTATTTTCCTCAACCTTAAAATCTTCTTTTCTTATCTCAAGTTCTGTTAATGATTGAACTAAATCTTTTTTAATATGAAAAACATCTACTAAATCATTTTTCTTTAAATTATTATCTTCATCTATAAATTGTTTTTTAATCCCACAAACAACAGTAATTTGTTGACCAGGTTTTCTTCCTGTAAAAGTTGGACCAATTTCGAAAAGAGCTTGATCACCAAATCCTCTATTTAAGTTTTTTTCCAAATAGAAAATGAGATTTGGATACAAAGAATTTCTTAATACATTTAAATCTGAACTTATTGGATTTACAATTTTTACACTTTCTAATTTTTCTTTAAATTTGTTATTAATTTTTTCGTCAGTAAACGACCATGTTATTGTTTCAAGATATCCTTTTGAGGCTACTGATCTTTGAGCTAAATGGAAATGTTTCTGAAAGAAATTAAGTGTTGGTTTAGTTCGCTTTTTCTCAGGTTCAATGGACTTAATTTTTTCAAATCCAATAATTCTAATAACTTCCTCTACTAGATCAATCTCACCAAAGATATCTGGTCTCCAACTTGGAACCTTAACATTGAGGAATTTACCCTTGGTTTTAATAGTGAAGCCTAAGTTTGATAAGATCTTTTTTAACTCATTAATGTTTATATTGGTTCCAACTGTCTTTGTTACCGTTTTGGGGTCAAATTTTATCTCAAGATCTTTAAATTTTTTTGTCTGCTGTACATCAAATTTGGAAACTTCCCCTCCACAAATTTCTAAAATTAGTTCGACAGCTGAGTCCAGTCCAGCATTTACAGATTGAGGATCTACCCCTCTTTCAAAACGAAACTTTGCATCACTATTCAAATCTAATTTTTTAGCAGTTTTTCTAATTAATGCAGGATCAAAATATGCTGCCTCTAATAGTATATTTTTTGTATGTATTTCTGTGCCCGACCTTTCGCCCCCGATTATTCCACCTAAACCAAGTACCCCTTCATCATCAGCTATCACACACATGTCTTTATCAAGTGTATAATTTTTATTATCTAGAGCTTTAAAACTCTCTCCTTTTTTTGAATTTCTAACGGTAATTTTATTCTTTATCTTGTCTAAATCGTATGCATGGAGGGGTCGGTTTAAATCAAACATTACATAATTTGTTATGTCAACAACGGCAGAAATAGGCCTTAAGCCTAGTGCTAAAATTCTATTTTTTAACCATCCTGGACTTTCAGTATTTTTAATATTTTTAATGATACAGCTTCCAAAAATTGAACATGCCTGATTTTTATTTTTTTCAATCTTTATCTTTAAATTATGTTTAATGTTATTTTTAACTTTACTTTTTCTTGGTTCTTTTAATTTTCCAAAGTTAGAGGCTGACAAGTCTCTCGCTATACCTCTCACACCTAGGCAGTCTGGTCTATTAGGGGTAATTGATAATTCAATTACATTTTTTCCTTTTTTTTTACCGAAGAATGATTTTCCAATTTTTGTTTTATATTTATCATTTAGATCTATTATTCCTTCGCTCTCATTAGAAAGTTTCAATTCTGACTCAGAACAGAGCATTCCGTAAGAGGTTTCTCCTCTGATCTTTGATACCTCTAATTTCATGCTATTTTTTGGAATTACTGAACCTGGCGGTGCGTAGATTGTCAAGAGTCCATCTCTTGCATTAGGAGCACCACAGACAACTTTAAGTGTATTTTTTTTTCCTATATCCACATCACATAACTTAAGCCGGTCAGCATTAGGATGTTTATTTGCTTTTATTATTTTTGCTACAATGAAGTCGCTTAATTCATTTTTGACTGGCTCTACCTTTTCTACTTCTAGGCCAATACTATTTAATTTCTGGATAATTTGTGACTCACTTTTATTTGTTTTTAAATGAACATCAAGCCAGTCTTTTGTAAATTTCATTTACTTAAACCTCTATAGTTTGTTGGAACATCTAAAGGGTCAAAACCATAATAATTTAACCATCTATAGTCACATTCAAAAAAAGATCTTAAATCATTTATTCCGTACTTAAGCATTGCCAATCTATCAATACCAATACCAAATGCAAAACCCTGATAAATTTTTGGGTCAACCTTACAGTTTTTTAAAACATTTGGATGCACCATTCCACATCCAAGAACCTCAAGCCATTTATCACCTTCGCCGATGGTAATTTTGTTATTTTCAATTCTATATCCTATATCTACCTCGGCTGAAGGTTCTGTGAATGGAAAGTGACTAGGTCTAAATCTCATCTTAATTTTATCCACTTCAAAAAATTCTTTAATAAAATAATTTAAACATCCTTTTAAATGTCCCATATTAATATTTTTATCTATGTGAAGACCTTCCAGCTGATGAAACATTGGTGTATGAGTTTGATCACTATCGCTACGATAAGTTCTTCCTGGTGCAATTATTTTAAAAGGAGGTTTGCCTTTTAACATTGTGCGAACTTGAACTGGAGAAGTGTGGGTCCTAAGCAAGGTTTTCATGTTCTCATCCAAATAAAATGTATCATGCATATCTTTTGCTGGATGATCTTTAGGAGTGTTTAAGGCAGTAAAATTATTATAATCATTTTCAACATCAGGCCCTTCTTCTACGCTAAATCCTATCTCTGAAAAAATACATGATATTTCATCAATAACTTGAGATACAGGGTGTATCTTTCCTATTTTGAATTCTTTCTCAGGTAAAGTGACGTCAATTTTTTCTTTTTTTATTTTTTCATTAAGATCTTTATCCGAAACTTCTGTTGCTTTTGATCTAAATATTTCAAGTAATTCTTGTTTTGCTTTGTTTATATTGGATGCAAAAGTTTTTTTCTCATCTTGAGATAAAGAACCAAGTTTTTTAAACTGAGAATTTATAAATCCATTTTTACTGAAAATATCTGTTCTTATGGCTTCAATTTCTTTTGAATCCTGGGTGCTGTTTAATCTATTTTTAAACTCGAGAATTTTTTTTTCAAAATCAGACATTTTTAGAGATTATTTCTTAAACTAAGAAAAACAATAGGGAAGATTAATTAAGTGCTGCTTGAGCTTTCTTTACAATCGTTTTAAACGCTTCAGGGTTATCATAAGCAATTTCAGCTAGAATTTTTCTATCTAACTTGATACCAGATTTACTTAAAGCATGTATGAACTTTGAATATGTAAGTCCTTCACCTCTTACTCCTGCATTAATTCTTTGTATCCACAATGATTTAAATTCTCTTTTTTTATTTCTTCTATCTCTATATGCATATTGCATCGACTTTTCCATCGCTTGTCTTGCAACTCTTATAGTATTCTTTCTTCTGCCCCACTGACCTTTTACAGCTTTAAGAACTTTTTTATGTTTAGCTCTGCTTGTGACTCCTCTTTTTACTCTTGGCATTTTATCCTCTCAAACTATATGGCATGTATGATTTTACAATTTTGCCATCCTGTTTAGACATTACTGTTGTTCCTCTTTGTTTTCTAATTTGTGAATTCGTTCTCTTGATCATACCATGTCTTTTCCCAGCTTGAGGCATTATTACCTTTCCTCTTGCAGAAATTTTAAATCTTTTTTTTGCTGAACTTTTAGTTTTTAACTTTGGCATAACTGGGGGGGTTATACAAATATAATTATAATTTTACAAGAATAATTAGATTGGTTGAATGACCATAATCATCTGTTTACCCTCAAATTTAGGCTGTAACTCTACTTTTCCAAGTTTTTCTATGTCGGTCTTAATCTTGTCCATTAATTCATGTCCAAGATTTGAGTGTTGCAACTCTCTTCCTTTAAATTTAATTGTAAATTTTACTTTATCACCTTTACTCAAAAATTTTTGTGCATTTTTTATTTTAAATGAGTAGTCATGAATTTCTGTTACTGGTCTAAGTTTTATTTCTTTAAGTTCTACTTTTTTTTGCTTCTTCTTTGCTTTATTAGCTTTTTTTTGAGCATCATACTTGAACTTACCCATATCCATAATTTTACAGACTGGAGGTTTGGCATTTTGGGCGATCTCAATTAGATCAAGCCCTTCATTTTTAGCCATGTTGATTGCTTCTTGAGTATTTAGTATTCCTAAATTTTTTCCATCACTTGAAATTACCTGTACCTCTTGAGACATAATCCTGTTATTTGAGCGAGGTCCTCTATCCTTTGTTCTTCTTTGGAAATAGTTTTGTTTAAAATCTGCCACTTATAATGATGGAGCTTTATTTAAAGCTTGATAGTGATTAATAAATTTTTTTAGTTCCATATTTTCTTGTTTTGTAGAATCCAATTGTCTAATAGTTACACTATTACTGTCAACTTCTTTTTTTCCACAAATTAATAGTATTGGAACCTTTGACAATGAATGTTCCCTTATTTTGTAATTTAGATTGTGATTTTTCAAATCAACCTCTGAATTTAAACCAGATGCTATAAGCTTTTTATTAACTTCAACAGAATAATCGTTAAAGTCTTCAGAAACTGGTATTACCATTATTTGTGATGGACTTATCCAGAAAGGAAGTTTTCCAGAATAATTTTCAATTAATATTCCAATAAATCTTTCAAGAGAACCAAATAAAGCTCGATGCAACATTACTGGAACTTTTTTTGATCCATCTTTATCTACAAAAGATGCACCTAGTCTTCCTGGTAAATTGAAGTCTACTTGTAGGGTTCCACATTGCCAATCTCTTCCTATTGCATCTCTTAAAACAAATTCAATTTTTGGACCATAAAATGCACCTTCCCCTTTATTGATGCTATATTCTAATTTTGTAGCTTTAACTGCTTCCAATAAAGCTTTTTCTGCTTTGTCCCAAACCTCATCCTCTCCAACTCTAAGGTCTGGTCTATCAGAATATTTTAAAATTACATTTTCAAATCCAAGATCTTTATAAATATTTAAAATAAGATTTGTAACTGATAGAGACTCCTCGGTAATCTGATCTTCAGTACAAAAGATATGCGCATCATCTTGAGTAAATGCTCTCACTCTCAACAAACCATGTAGAGCACCCGATGGTTCATATCTATGTACTTTTCCAAATTCAGACATTTTATAAGGTAGGTCTCGATAACTCTTTAAGCCTTGATTGAATACTTGAACACATCCTGGACAATTCATAGGTTTTATGGCAAATACTTTTTCATCTGGAGTTTCAGATGTATACATATGTTCACCAAATTTTTCCCAGTGGCCAGATTTTTCCCATAAAGATCTATCTAAAACTTCTGGGGTGTTAATTTCTTTATAGCCTGCTTCGTTTTGTTTTTTCCTCATGTAGTCGATAAGTTTTTGAAATAATGTCCATCCTCTTTGATGCCAAAATACAGCACCTGGACTTTCTTCTCTAAAATGGAATAAGTTCATTTCTTTACCAAGTTTTCTGTGATCTCTTTTTTCGGCTTCCTCTAATCTTATAATGTAATTATCTAAATCTTTTTTTGATGCCCATGAAGTTCCATAGATCCTTTGCAGCATCTCCTTTTTTGAGTCACCTCTCCAATATGCGCCTGCAACCTTAGTTAACTTAAAATTCTTGCCAATTTTACCGGTGGATGCTAGATGCGGCCCTCGACAAAGATCATGCCATTTTCCGTGAAAGTATATTGATATCTCCTCATTTTTAGGAATGTCTTGAATAATTTCTGACTTATAATTTTCGCCAATTTTTTTGAAATGCGAAATAGCCTCGTCTCTATCCCAAACCTCTCTATGAGTTGGTTCATCTCTATCAACAATCTCTGTCATCTTTGTTTCAATCTTTTTTAAATCAGCCTCAGTGAAAGGTTCCTTTCTGGAAAAGTCATAATAAAAACCTTCCTCAATAGTTGGTCCGATTGTCACTTGAGTTCCAGGAAATAATTCTTGAACTGCCATTGCTAAAATATGGGCTGTGTCATGTCTGATAGTATCAAGCCCATCTTTATCTTTTGACGTTAAAACCTTTACTTCACAATCCTTTTCAATTTCATAACTTAAATCTTTTAATTTTCCATCGACACTTATAACTAAAGCTTCTTTTGCGAGAGATTTACTAATTTTTTCAGCAACTTTAAGTCCTGAAACTTTTTCTTTAAAAGCTAATTTTTTTCCATCAGGTAAAGTAATATTAGGCATTTATTAATTTTTTATATTCTGAATAAGTTGAAAAACACATTTTTTCAACATTAAATTTTTTTTGCACGTTTTTTCTACCATTATTTCCCATTACATTAAGTGAAGTATCATCCAATCTAAAAATAAAATCTAGTTTTTCACTCAAAGAATGATGATTGCTAGAACTAAATAATAATCCAGTTTTATTATCAACTATTGTTTCTCTAGATCCACCAATATCACTTGCGACTATTGGCTTTTTCATTGATTGTGCTTCAACTGATATTCTTCCAAAAGCCTCAGGTTCAATTGACGCAGAAACAATAACGCTAGAGACGCTATAAGCCACAGGCATTGAGGGTGCATGTTCAAGAAAAATTACTTCATCATTTAATCTAAATCTTTCAATCAACCTAATTAGTTTTTTTTTGTAAATTTTTCTTCCTTGATCAGACCCAAGAAGTATAGCAGTAAAGTTTTTATAACCAAATTTAGTTTTAAGATCATTAAGGGCTTCTATAAAAATTTCTTGACCTTTCCATTCAGTAAGTCTACCTGGCATTAAAATAATTTTTTTATTTGCATCAATATTTAGTTTTTTTATAAATTTAATTCTCTCTGCTTCTTTTATGTTTTCAGGGTCGTAATATTCAGTATTTATTCCTCTAAAAATTACTAAAAATTTCTTTATTTTGGTTATGTACTCTGGGTATTTTTCTTTGATATGCGAAAAAATAAAGTTTGAGCCCGCAATTACACAATCTGACTTTAGCATAATTGCATTGTATTTTTTTTTAATTGAATTATCAAAATTATATGTCCCATGAAATGTTGTTACTAATTTACATTTAGTTATTTTAGAGACATAATAACAAGACCATGCTGGTGCTCTGCTTCTAACATGAAGTATATTAATTTTATAAAAAAGAACTATAAAAGTAAGTATAAATATATTTACTAGTATCAGTAAAGGATTTTTGCTGTGGACCGGAAGTCTAAATAATTTTACTTTTTTTTTGTCTATATATTTCAATAACTCTCCTCCACTAGTAGCAATAAAGGAGCTTGATTTTTGTTCTTTTAAATAATGGGCAAGATCGTAACAACCTATTTCAGCTCCACCATAACCAAGTCTTGGTATTACTTGTAAAACTTTTAATTTAGATGACATTTATTTAACTTATAATATCATATTTAAAATTTCAAAATGACTAAATTCAATTATATCTATTTTAAAAAGGATAAAAAATTAAGAATTTTGAATAGTAAATTTAATTCTAAACTTACTGTTGTGTTTTTGCATGGCTTAAAATCTGACATGGAAGGAAAAAAACCTCTTTTTTTAAATAGATATTGTAAAAAAAGAAAAGTTAACTTTCTGTCTCTTGAATATTCTGGTCATGGTAAGTCATATGGAAAATTCGAAAATGGAACCATTTCTCAATGGAAGAACAATGTTAAATTTGTAATTCACAAAATAATTAAAAAAGAGAAATTTTTAATAGTTGGCTCAAGTTTAGGTACTTGGTTAGGACTTCTGCAATTTCAAGATTTTAAGAAACAAATAATTGGATTTATTGGAATAGGTTCTGCTCCTGAATTTTTGGATAGGTTAATTTGGCAAAAACTAAAAAATAAAGAGAAAAAACTGTTTTTAAAAAAAAAATTCTACATACTGAAAAGTGATGATTATGAGTATAAAATAAAATTAGCTTTACTTAAAGATGGAAGAAAAAATAAAGTGCTTAATAAGAGAATAAACTCAAAGATCCCTGTTTTTTTAATACATGGGAAAAAAGATGATGTTGTTCCTATAAGACTATCAAAAAAAATCTTTAATATTTTTCCTAAAGCAAAAAAGAAAATGGAGATTGTAAAAGGAGGTGATCATAGTTTAGCACGAAAAGGGGACTTAAATAAACTCGCACATTTAATAGACGAAATTATATATTAAACTTCAAACCCTCCTCATAAGTTGGGTAAATCAATTTTAATTTAAATATATTCTTGATCTTTTTATTTGAAACTTTTTTAGAATCTTTATAGAAATCTTTCAGCATACCTTCCTCTAATTCATCAAAACTAATAATTTTTGGTAATTCAAAATTAATCAAATTACATGCATATTTAACAATCTCGATATTTGATGCTGGCTTATCATCAGACAAATTGTAAATATCATTATTTAAAGATTTATTTAGTGACAGATATAATGTTTGAGCTATATCTTTAACATGTATCCTTGAAAAAAAATGATTTTTTTTATCAACCACAAATTTTTGATAATTTCTAAGTCTGGTAATTGCGTTGTATTCATCTGAATAAATTCCAGAAAGTCTAAAAATTTGAACTGGTAAAGAATTTTTTGTTCCAATAGATAACCAATCGTTTTCAACATTTAATCTATTTTTTCCTGCAAGCGTTTGTGGATTTGTTATGCTATCCTCATTTACCCAAGCTCCATCATGATTACCATAAACACTTGTTGAGGATAAATAAGTCAGCCATTTAAGGTTTGGTAAATTTAAATTATTTTTTAATAATCTTTCTATAAACATATCCTTTCCGTTTATTGGGGGAACGGATATTAAAATATGATCAGACTCTTGTAATGAGTTGATCAAATCTTTATCAAAATCATTTTCATTAAATTCATAATTTAAATATTCTAAATTTTTAAAAGTATGCTGAGAAGTTTTTTTTCTTGATGTAATTGTTAATTTTAAATCAACTTTGCAATTTAGCAGATGATCCACAAAAAATTGGGCTACTTGTCCAAAACCAAAACAAAATAATTTCATTTTTTATTAACTTGCGAAATTAGAGATTTTATTTGTAATAGGATTTTCAAGTTTGTCGACCATTTCTTTTGGACAAACTTGAATAAAATTATAAATCTCTGTATCAAAGTTTTCTAGTATTTTTTTGGAAACATTTGAATTTGTCTCATTTGAATGTTCTTCAACTAATTTTTTTAGAAATTCCTGCCAAAATTTTGTTTCAACACTTTGCCAAATTACACTTTCAGGATTTACTCTTTTTTCAAATTCTTTTTCTTTATCATAAATAAAAGCCATACCACCTGTCATACCAGCAGCAAAATTGTCCCCAGTATTTCCTAAAATTACAATATTTCCCCCAGTCATATATTCACAACCATTGGAGTCACATCCTTCAACTACAGCCGTAGCTCCTGAATTTCTTACGGCAAATCTTTCACCTGCTTGTCCAGCTGCAAATAATTTACCTGAAGTTGCTCCGTATAAAACTGTGTTACCAATAATTGTGTTATCATTTGAAATCAAATTACTTTCTTTGCTCAGTTTAATGACTATTTTACCTCCTGATAATCCTTTCCCAACATAATCATTAGCATCCCCATTTAAAACTAACTTTAATCCTTTAATACCGAATGCACCAAAAGATTGTCCTGCAGATCCTTCAAAATTTAGGGTTAGGTAGTCATCATTTAATTTTGCATTATTATGTTTTTTATATAACTCGTAAGAAATACGTGTGCCTACAGCTCTATGAGTATTTTCAATTTGATAGGATTTTTCAATTTTTTCATTGTTATCGATTTTTTTATTTATCTCAGGCCAAATTTTCTGGTCTAAAGTGTCTGGTACAAAATTTATCATTTGTTTTTCACAATATCTTTTGTTTTTACCAGGATCAGCTCTTACAAAAAGAGGGTTCAGATCTAAATCATCCAAATTAGGGGATCCTTTGCTCACTTGCCTTAAGAGATCTGTTCTTCCAATTACTTCGTTTAAAGATTTAAATCCAAGCTCAGACAGAATTTCTCTCACCTCTTGAGCTATAAAAGTGAACAGGTTAACCACCTTATCAGGAGTTCCATTAAATTTTTCTCTCAATTTTTCATCTTGCGTACAAACACCTACTGGACACGTATTTGAGTGACATTGTCTTACCATAATACATCCCATTGCGACTAAAGCAGTTGTTGCTACGCCAAATTCTTCCGCTCCCATCATGGCTGCAATGACAACATCCCTACCAGTTTTAATTCCACCATCTGTCCTCAGTGTAACTGTATGTCTTAAATTATTAAGGGTTAAAACTTGATTTGCCTCAGTCAATCCCATCTCCCAAGGTATACCTACATATTTTACACTAGTTTGAGGTGTAGCTCCTGTTCCACCATTGTGCCCAGATATTAAAATTATATCGGCTTTTGCCTTTGCAACTCCTGCTGCAATTGTACCAACACCAGAAGATGCAACAAGTTTTACACCAACACGTGCTTTAGGATTTATCTGTTTTAAATCATAAATTAATTGGGCCAAATCCTCAATTGAGTAAATGTCATGATGAGGAGGGGGCGATATTAAAGTCACCCCAGGAGTAGAATGTCTTAATCTGGCAATTTCTTTTGTGACCTTAAATCCTGGTAACTGTCCACCTTCTCCTGGTTTAGCACCTTGTGCAATTTTAATTTCTATCTCGTTACAGTTATTTAAATAATTAATTGTAACTCCAAATCTTGCGGATGCTATTTGTTTCACTCTTGAATTAGCACTATCTCCATTAGATTGAATTTGAAATCTTTTTTCATCTTCACCACCTTCTCCACTACAAGATGCTCCTCTAATTCTATTCATTCCAATAGCTAGTGTTTCGTGAGCTTCTTTTGATAGTGCTCCATGGGACATACTTCCACTTCCAAAACGTTTTAAGATATTCTCAACTGGTTCCACTTCATCGATATTGATTGTATTTTTTTTCTTGAAATCAATTAAGTCCCTTAAATTAATAGGGGGTAACTCATATATTCCTTTGGAGTATTTTTTATATAATTCATAAGATTTAATTGTAACTGCCGATTGAAGCAAATGTATCAATTTACCTTGGTATTGGTGTGTCTCACCATTTTTTCTATATCGATAAATTCCTCCTATTGGCAATACGTTTGTGTCAGATCTAAAAGCCTCCTCATGAATACCTCTTATTTTTTTTTCAATCCCTGTAAGTCCAATACCTGAAATTTTAGAAGTAACACCGGGAAAAAAATCATTAACAATTGTTCTACTTAATCCTACAGTTTCAAAATTACATCCTCCTCTATAAGAACTAATTACAGAAATACCCATTTTTGACATTATTTTTAAAAGGCCTAAGTTTACCGATTTTACATATCTTTCTACACAATCATCATAAATAAACTTTCCAAATAATTTTTTTTCAAATCTCTGGTAAAGACTGTCTAATGCTAAATAAGGATTAACTGTAGTAGCTCCAACTCCTATAAGAGTTGCAAAAGAGTGGGTATCTAGCGCTTCACCCGTTTGAGCATTAATTGAAACATAGCCCCTTAACTTTAATTTGATAAGATGAGTATGAACAGCACCAATACATAGAAGCATAGGAATTGGGTACTTGTCTTTAGAAACTTCTTTATCGCTTAAAATTAGTTGTGTTACCCCTTGTCTTACTAAAACTTCAGCCTCTTTTTTTAATCTTTCGAGTGAAGATTCTATATTTTCTTCAATAGTAAAAGTACAATCTAAAACTTGATTATTTTTGTCAAAAAAAGAAACAAATTTTTCAAACTGTTTATTTGATAGAATAGGACTGTTTAGTACGTAAATATTTTCTTCAGTAAGGTTATTAAAATCTAAAATATTACCAAGATTTCCAAACCTTGTTTTTAAACTCATAACCTTATTTTCTCTTAATGAGTCGATTGGCGGGTTTGTTACCTGGCTAAAATTCTGTCTAAAAAAATGATACAAGGGTCTGTATTTATTAGACAAAACTGCTAAAGGTGTATCATCACCCATTGATCCAGTCGCTTCTTTTGCGTCCTCTGCCATTGGGTGCAGTATTAATTCAAGGTCCTCTAAACTATATCCAAAACAATGTTGAAGTTTTCTTAATTGATCACCTTTAAATAAATTTGTCTCATTTTTGATCGGGAATTTTTTGTCTAAATCAATAATTTGGTTATTAAAATGTTTGTACTCTTTTGCTAAGTAGTTTTTTATCTCTATATTTTTAAATATCTTCCCTTTTTCTATTCTTACACCTAAAATTTCACCAGGACCTAATCTTCCTTTTGAAACTATCTTTTTTTCATTAAGTTCAATCATTCCAGTTTCTGATCCAGCAAAAAGTAAATTATCTTTTGTGATTGTGTATCTCATAGGTCTAAGACCATTTCTGTCTGTAGCAACTATCACCCATTCATTATCTGTGGCAGCAATAGCAGCGGGACCATCCCATGGTTCCATGGTGCTGTTCAGAAAGTTAAATAATTTTTGATGTTCAGCTGGTAGCACTTTACTTTTTTTAGACCATGCATCTGGTATTAACATTAGTTTTGCTAAAGGCGCAGGTTGACCAGAAATATTAAGTAACTCAAAAACATTATCTAATGATGCTGAATCAGAATTTCCGCTTGGGATCACTGGCTTTAAGTTCTCCACATCTTCAAAAACTGGGTTGAACATTTCTTCTTCATGAACCTTCATCCAATTAACGTTTCCTTTTAAGGTATTTATTTCTCCATTATGCGCTAAAGCTCTGAATGGCTGTGCCAGATCCCAGCTTGGTGCGGTATTTGTCGAAAATCTCTGATGAAAAATTGCATATCTTGATACAAATCTTGGATCTTTAAGATCTATATAAAAATCAGACAAGGACTCAGCAAGGAACATTCCTTTGTAAATGATTGATTTAGAGCTAAAGGAACATATGTAAAATTCATTAAGGTTTTCATGAAGTATTTTTTTTTCAATCTTTCTTCTAGCTTCATAAAGTTTTATCTCTAGTGACTTACCCTTTTCATTTTTATCATTATATTTAAACAAGACTTGTGTAATTTCTGGTCTATTTAAATCTGCCTTTTCTCCTAGAACAGAAGGGTTAACAGGTACCTGTCTCCATCCATAGATGTTAAAATTACTTTTTGTTAACTCACTTTCAACAATAGTTCTGCAAGCTTCTTGAGCGCCATAATTATTTCTTGGAAGAAACAACATTCCCACACAAACTTCTGAGTTATCATGTTTATGACCTGTAGCTTCAATTTTTTCGATAAAAAAATCTGAAGGAATTTCTATATGGATACCAGCACCATCCCCTGTTTTTCCATCAGCATCAATTGCTCCTCGATGCCAAACAGCTTTTAATGCTTCAATTCCGTATTCAACAACTTGTCTTGATTTTTTTCCATCTGTAGATGATACCAAACCAACTCCACAAGCATCATGTTCCATATTTTCGCTGTAAACATGATTTGATTTTAATAATTCTAAGTTTTCTTTTCTTCTTAATTTTTCTAACTTTAGATTTATCTTTTTCTTACTCACAGTTAGGCCACCTTTCTCTTTGAGTCCTTTAAATCTTTCAAATATTTATGAATACTTTCTGCAACATCTCTTCCATCTTTTATAGCCCAAACAACCAATGAAGCTCCACGAACTATATCGCCAGCAGCAAATACACCTTTTACACTTGTCTCCATAGTATCAAAATCAATTTTTATTGTACCCCATCTTGAAACTTGTAATTTGTTTTCACCAAATAAAACTGGTAAATCTTCCGGGTCGAAGCCTAATGATTTAATAACCATGTCAGCTTTCAATTCGAAATCAGAATTTTCTTGAATAATAGGTTTTCTTCTTCCACTTTCATCAGGATCTCCAAGTTTAATTTTATCTACAGAAACTTTTTCTATTTTGTTTTTACCTAAAAACTTTTTTGGACTAGATAACCAAACAAATTCAACACCTTCTTCCTCAGCGTTTGCAACTTCTCTTGATGAACCTGGCATGTTTTCTTTATCTCTTCTATACAAACATTTTATTGATTTAGCTTTTTGTCTCACTGCGGTTCTTACACAGTCCATTGCTGTATCACCACCACCAATTACAATAACATCTTTATCTTTTGCATTTAGGGATCCATTATCAAAGTTTTCAACCTTATCTCCAAGACCCTTTTTATTTGATGCGGTCAAAAATTCCATAGCAGGATAAATGTTGTTCAAATCGCTTCCTTCAATTTCAATTTCTCTTGGTTTATAAACCCCAGTAGAAATTAAAACTGCATCGTGCTTCTCTCTCAATTCGTTTAATGATGCATCTTTTCCAACTTCAAAATTTAAAACAAACTTAATACCACCATCTTGCAAAAGCTTTGTTCTTCTCTCAACAACATGTTTTTCCAATTTAAAATTTGGTATTCCGTATATTAATAATCCTCCAGCTCTATCATATCTATCGTAAATAGTTATTTGGTAACCCTTTTTTCTGAGCTGCTCGGCACAAGCCATACCTGCGGGTCCAGATCCAATGATTCCTATACTTTGAGTTAATTCCCTCTCAACTTTGATTGGCTTTACCCAACCCTTGTCCCAAGCATTGTCGGTTATAAATTTCTCAACAGATCCTATCGTTACCGTGCCATGACCAGACTGTTCGATAACACAATTCCCTTCACACAATCTATCTTGCGGACAAATTCTTCCGCAGACTTCTGGCATATTATTTGTACTTTGAGATAAATTGTAAGCCTCTTCTAATCTTCCCTCCGCTGTAAGTTTTAACCAATCTGGAATATTGTTGCTTAAAGGACAGTGAACTTGGCAAAAAGGAACACCACATTGAGAGCACCTGCTTGATTGTTCTTTCGCACCTTCATGAATGAACTCTTTATATATCTCATTAAAATCCTCTTTTCTGGAATCGGTTTTCCTTTTAGGTGGGTTCTGTTGACCTATTTCCACAAATTTAAGCATTTTTTCAGACATAGTGTTGTGGCTTATATATTATTAAACTGTTGAATTAAATGAAAAATAGGACAGTTATTATTACCTATATTTTAAAAAATTCACTGTTTTTGCTAGTTTTTTCCTGTTTTGCATACCTCATATGCATTCATGTTATTGCTTTAATTTACCTCTAATTAGTTTAGTTAAATAATTAATAATGGCGGAATTCATCGAAATTATAATTTTATCAGCAATACAAGGGATATCTGAATTTATTCCTGTCAGTTCATCTGCTCACTTATACTTAATGTCTGAATTACAAAATTTTGAGATAAAGTCTCTTTTGACTGATGTTTCTCTTCATCTAGGATCACTATTAGCAATACTATTTTATTTTAGAGATGATTTTTTAAAATTATTCAAAGATCAAAAATTACTTAAATTATTAATTTTTGGATCTCTACCTCTAATTATAGTTGGTTTCTTTGTATTCAAAACTGGCTTAATTAATTATTTTAGAAGCATTGAAATAATAGCGTGGACAACAGTAATTTTTGCAATCTTTTTATATATTGCTGATAAATTTTCTGTAAGAAAAAAAATTGATACAGATTTAAATTTAAGGGCAATACTTGCTATTGGCATTTTTCAAGTGCTTGCATTAATTCCAGGAGTAAGTAGAGCTGGAATTGTTATTACTGCTGGCAGATTTCTCAAATTTGATCGATACGATTCAGCCAAAATTTCATTTTTTCTCTCTGTACCAGCAATCGCCGGTGCAAGTTTTTTAAACTTAAAAGAATTAACTTTTTCAAATTTTGAAGTAAATTTTATTGTTTTTCTCGCGGTCATCTGTTCTTTTATTTTCTCATATATCACAATTAAATATTTTTTAATTTTTGTAAAAAAATTTAGTATGAATTTTTTTGTAATTTATAGGGTTTGCTTAGGATTAGTCTTATTTTGGTTTATCTATACTTAATCGTTTAAATTCCGGCATCAATTGTGACAGCAAAACTCCGGCAAGAATAAATAAACATCCTAAAATATTATCTATATTTAAAATTTGATTTAGTATAATCCAAGCTGCTATTGTTGCAAAAACACCCTCTAATGAATAAATTATTGCTGCTGGTGCGGGACTAATGTTTTTTTGCGCATAAATTTGTAAAACAAAGGCAAATCCACCAGATAATACGCCTGCATAAAGAATTTCATATGTCTCAGATAAAATATTTGAAATTGTAAAGGTCTCGTAAACTAATCCAATAAAAATTGATAAAATTGATACTATTAAAGTTTGAATAAGACCAACTGTGACTGGTAAATCAAATTTTTCTACCAGTTGACCGATAAAAATAATGTGTAAACTCCAAAACAAAGCACATATCAATACTAATATGTCTCCTTTTCTGACTGATGCGTCGTAAAAATTTGTTAGCAGGTATCCTCCTACTACACACAACAAAACAGACGGCCAAACACTCCAATGAACTTTTTTTCGATAAAGGATATAAAGAACAAATGGTACTAAAGGTACATAAAAAATTGTAAAGAAAGCTGCATTAGCTACATCAGTGTAGAGGAGTGCAACTTGTTGTAATGCAGAGGCTAAGAATAAAAATATACCTATAGAGATTGAGAGATATAGAAAATTTCTTCTATCTTTATTAAATTCATAAAAAAATTTATTTTTTTCAATTATTAAAAAAAAAGGAACCAGCGCAAGGAAACCAACAAGAAATCTCACCCCATTAAATGTGAAAGGCCCAATTTCATCCATCCCAGTGTCTTGTGCAATAAACGTGGTACCCCAGATTAAACAACAAACAAATGCGCTTATAAGTGATAGTCTTTTTGACATTTAGTTAATTATATTGAGAGGTTGTAGGCAAAATTTTTACCCAAGTTTTCTTTAATCTCATTACAAAATCTTGCAGCATCTGCTCCGTTAATAATTCTGTGATCATAGGATAATGACAGCGGGAGAATAAGTTTGTCACTTTTATCTTTTTGAAATATTTTTCCAATTCCTAATATGGCTACCTCAGGTGGATTTATTATAGGCGTAAAAAATGTTCCACCTATCCCACCAAGACTAGTGATAGTTATTGAACCACCTTGAAATTCTTTTTTATCAATTTTTAAATTTCTACATTTATCACTTACTTCTTTTAATTTTTGTGATAAGTCAGATATTTTAAATTTGTCAGCATCTCTTATTTTAGGTACCATAAGACCATGTGGAGTATCTACCGCAATACCAATATGGAAATATTTTTTTAATATAATTTGATAATTTTCTTCATCTTTTATTGATGAATTAAATACAGGATATTTCATCATACTTTTCACCAATGCCTTAATTATAAAAGCAAGTGGGGTAATTTTCTTTTGCTCACCTGTGTAACCATCCTTTAAATTTTTTCGGAAGTTTTCAAGTTCAGTAACATCAGCTTCATCATGATGTGTAACATGTGGAATAGTTCTCCAAGATTCGGATAACAACGGTGCTGCAAGCTTTTTTACTCTTGGCATTTCAACAATTTCTATTTCGCCAAATTCAGAGTGATCAACTAATTTTTTTTTAGGTTCTGGTTTTTGGGTTTCTTTTACTGGTATGCTCTTTTTAGAATTTTTTATAAAATTTTTGACATCTTCCTCCGTTATTCTCCCGTTTCTTTCAGACCCTTTTAAGTTAGATATATCAGCCCCTAATTCACGTGCAAATTTTCTTACTTTTGGAGTAGCGAGTATTCTATTAAACATAATTATAATTTTGTAGGTATAGGTTTATTTTTATCAATGTTATATTTCTTAATAGCTTGTTCTGCATATTTTGAGGGGATTAATTGTTCTTTTGCTAAAACACTTAAAGCATAAGTAACGATATATTTTTTATCAACCTCAAAGAAATTTCTTAGTTTTTCTCTACTATCACTTCTTCCATATCCATCTGTTCCTAGCGAATAAAAACTTTTGTTAGTAAAAGGTCTTATTTGATCTGATGTAATTCTCATATAGTCTGATGCAGCCAATATAGGGCCTTCGGCATCTTTTAAACAATTTTCAACATATGTATTTTTAGGTTTTTCATTTGGGTTTAAAAGATTAAATCTCTCCACTTCCATACCGTCTTTTCTTAATTCATTAAAACTTGTCACACTCCACACATCACAATCAATTTTAAAATCTTTGTCTAATATGTCCGCCGCCTGCATCATTTCTCTTAAAATAGTTCCAGATCCTAATAGTTGAATTTTTGTTTTTTTGTTTTTTGAAATTTGTTTAATTTTATACATTCCTTTTAAGATTGCTTCTTCAATATTTTTATCTTTTGGTATTGCTGGATGCGGATAATTTTCATTCATTGTTGTAATATAATAAAAAACATTTTCCTTTTTTTCATACATTCTTCTTAAACCATCTCTGAATATTACAGCTAACTCATAAGCATAGGTTGGGTCATAGGAAACACAATTTGGTATTGTGGAAGCAAGTAGATGGCTATGTCCATCTTGATGTTGTAATCCTTCTCCAGCCAAAGTTGTTCTCCCAGATGTAGCTCCTATAAGAAATCCTCTTGCCTGACTATCACCTGCAGCCCAGGCGAAATCACCGACTCTTTGAAAACCAAACATTGAATAGAACAAATATATTGGTATCATATCTATATCATGATTAGTGTATGATGTCCCTGCTGCTATCCAAGATGACATGGAACCTGCCTCTGTTATTCCCTCCTCTAACACCTGTCCTGATTTATCTTCCCTGTAAGATGAAAGTAGTTTCGAGTCCACAGGCTCATACTTTTGACCTTCATGCGCGTAAATACCAATTTTTTGAAAAAAGCCCTCCATACCAAATGTTCTAGCCTCATCAGGAATTATAGGAACTAATTTAGGTGAAACATTTTTATCTCTTAAGAGGTTTGTTAACATTCTAACCAGTGCCATAGTCGTCGACATTTCTTTAGTACCTGTTGATTGTTTCATCACATCAAAGATATCTTTTGGAGGAACTTTAATTGATTTGGCAAAAGATGATCTTTCAGGAATGAAACCTCCAAGTTGAAGTCTTCTCTCCTTTAAATATTTTATTTCTTGTGCGTCTTCTTTTGGTCTGTAGTATTCAATATTTTTTACCTGCTCGTCATTTAATGGAACATCAAATCGATCTCTGTAATAAAGTAAATCGTCTACGTCCAATTTTTTTTGTTGATGTGTGGTATTAATACTTTCCCCAGATTTACCCATTCCATAACCTTTGATAGTTTTGGCAATGATCACTGTTGGACTACCTTTATTTTCTACTGCTCTATGGTAAGCTGAATACACTTTATGTGGATCATGGCCTCCTCGATTAAGCTTCCATATATCTCTATCGGTTAAGCTGGAGACCATTTCTTTTAATTCTTTGTATTTTCCAAAAAATTTGTCTCTTACATATGCGCCGCCCTTCGCCTTAAATGCTTGATACTCACCATCAACAGCTTCATTCATTCTTTTTACCAATAAACCTGTTTTATCTTTTGCTAATAATTGGTCCCAGTAGGATCCCCATATCACCTTTAATACGTTCCAACCGGCTCCTCTAAAAATTCCCTCAAGTTCCTGAATTATCTTTCCATTGCCTCTAACGGGTCCATCTAATCTTTGAAGATTGCAGTTAACCACAAATATTAGGTTGTCTAATTTTTCTCTGGATGCTAATCCAATTGCACCTAAAGACTCTGGTTCATCCATTTCCCCATCTCCTAAAAAGGCCCAAACTTTTCTATTCTCATCTTTAATCAAACCTCTATTAATTAAATATTTCATAAATCTTGCTTGGTAGATCGCTAACATTGGACCAAGACCCATTGATACAGTTGGAAACTGCCAGTAGTTCGGCATAAGCCAAGGATGAGGATAAGAAGACAAACCACCTGGTAAGACCTCCTGTCTAAAAGAGTCTAATTGTTTCTCAGTTAATCTTCCCTCTAAAAAAGATCTTGCATAAATTCCAGGAGCACTATGACCTTGGAAATATATTAAATCTCCACCAAACTTATTATTTTTTGCTCTCCAAAAATGATTCATACCAACGTCATATAATGTTGCAGCTGAAGCAAAGGTTCCTATATGACCGCCAAGATCAGGGTTTTTTTTATTAGCTCGTACAACCATTGCAGCTGCATTCCATCTAATTAAAGATCTTATTTTTCTTTCAATGTTTTGATCCCCTGGAGATTTTTTATCCTCTTCAGGAGGAATAGTATTTATGTAAGGTGTATTTCGAGATAAGACTAAATCTGAGCCTTCTTTATAAGAATGTTCAATTAATTGTTTTATTAAATATTGAGCTCTTTCTTTACCGTCATTTTGAAGGACTGCAGATAAAGACTCTAGCCACTCTTTAGTTTCAGTTGGATCTAAATCATTGCCATCAGATATTATTTCAATATTTCTGGTTGGTTTCTTTTTCTCTTGGCTTATAGTTTGTGTTTCAACAGGTTTTTCTTGTTCTGCTTTTTGAGATTTTTCTGCGTCTACAATTATTTTTTCAGTATCTTTAGGAATATCTAAATTTTTGACTTCTTTTTTTTCAGGTTCAGGTTTTTTTTCAGAAGCAGATTGAATTTCTACCAGTTTATCTCCCTTTGAAACTTTATCACCAACTTTTACTAAAATTTTTAATACTTCGCCCTCTTCTGTGCTTGGAACTTCTACGCTTGATTTATCACTTTCAAGTGTAACAATAGAATCATTTTTTTGAATTTTTTGACCCTCTTTTACAAGAACTTCTATGATTTCTACGTTATCAAAATCTCCTATATCAGGTACTAGAATGTCTTTTTTCATCTATATTTTTCAAAGATCAATATTTTAACATATTTATATCTTTTTTTCGTCATCCTAAAATGAGTTAATTAGCATATGTTAAAAATATTTATTAATTTTATTAAGAAAAAGCCTAATTATAAAAATTTAGACGCAAAAATTTGGGTGCAAAATATTATTCTAAATAAATATTATAAATCACTCAAATATTAATCTTTTTCTATACACATCGAAATTCCCATCCCTCCTCCGATGCATAATGTTGCCAAGCCTTTTTTTCCACTTATTTTTTTTAATTCATTTAAAAGTGTAACAACAATTCTTGCTCCTGAAGCACCTATCGGATGACCGAGCGCTATTGCTCCACCATTCACATTTACTTTTTCTTTAGGAATTTTTAACTCTTTAATTACAGCAATACTTTGAGCAGCGAAGGCTTCATTAATTTCAACTAAGTCCAAATCTTTTATATTCCATTTCGCTTTTTGAAGAGCTTTGTTAGAAGAAGGTATTGGTCCTAACCCCATCATTGATGGATCAACACCACAGGTTGCCCAAGATTTAATCTTTCCTAAAATTTCTAAATTATGTTTTTCTGCTAATTCTCTTGTGGTTAAAACTACTGCAGCCGCTCCGTCGTTGATACCGGATGAATTTCCGGGAGTGACAGTTCCATTTTCTTTAAATACAGAATTTAATTTCGATAGGTCGTTTATTGTAATTCCAGTTCTTGGATGTTCATCGGTATCATCGTTAATAATTTCGTTATCAAACTTTTTTTTATTTATTGCTTCATTAGCTTTCTGTTGAGACTCATGTGCAAATTCATCTTGTTCTTGTCTTGATATATTATATTTTACAGCAACATTTTCAGCTGTAACACCCATGTGGTAATTATAAAAAGCATCCGTCAAACCATCTTTCATCATCTGATCATACAGTGAATTAGTCATACTTTCTTGACCACCAGCAATTATAAAGTTAGCAGAATTTGTTATTAATGACTGATATCCATTTACAATAGATCTAAGTCCAGACCCACACACTTGATTAATAATTATTGCAGTTTTTTCTTTTGGAATTCCAGAATTTAAAGCTGCTTGCCTTGCTGGATTTTGTCCACAGGACCCAGTTAACACTTGGCCTAATATTACCTCATCAATTTTATCCACTTCTAATTTCGTTTTACTAATTAAACTTTTGATTACTAATGACCCTAAATTGTGTGCTTGTAGATCTTTGTAAATGCCTTTGTATCTTCCTATAGCTGATCTTTTAGCTGCAACAAAAACAATATCTTTAGAATTTTTTGACATTAATATAGAATAATTAATTATAAAAAAATTACATTATTAAATATGATTATTTTTTAAATTAAGCGCCTGTAGCTCAACTGGATAGAGCGCTTGGCTACGGACCAGGAGGTTCTGGGTTCGACTCCTAGCAGGCGCACCAAACAACACCTTTAATTTGTTTAATCTAACTAATAAATTTGTATAATCATTCTATGATTGAAAATATCGTTTTCTTAATACTTTCAGGATTAGTTCTTAGATTCTCCTTAAGTATAACTGGTCAAAATTGGGTTAAAACATATCAACAAACTATAGCTTTTCTAATTTTACCAGTTGTTACATATGTAATTACAAAAAACAATAACAGGTAACATTGCATTATCACTTGGAATGATTGGTGCTTTGTCAATTGTAAGATTTCGTAATCCAGTTAAAAGCGCGTTAGAATTGGTAATGTATTTTGTTTTAATTACAATTGGAATTGCAGCAAGTGTAAATATGGATTTTGCTTATATTTTGGTTGCAACATGTTTGTTGGTAATAGGTGGAACTAGAGTAAGCCAGTTTATTTTGAAAAAATTTTTTAGCAAACCTTTTTATAATGTCTCATTTAATGAAGGCATGTCACTTAATACAATTGAGATATATTCATCTAAATCAATGGAAGATATTGAAAAAAACCAAAATATTAAAAACATGGTAGTTCTAAAAGACTCAAATGAGTATATTTATCGATTATCCTTTGAAAATTCTAAAGAACTTAATAGTTTTAAAGATTCTATTAAAGAAAGAAATGAGATTACTAAAATAGATGTCTCATATGTTTAGAAAATGTTTGATATTGATAAATACAATTTTTCTTTTCTTTCTTTTGTCAAATTATTCTTATTCACAAGAAAATAATTGTTATTCTTTTTTAGATAATTCTCAAGCACAAAAAGTTTTTAATTCAACACCTGAAAACATTATAATTGAAATTAAGCAGTCTAGAAATTGGTACTCGAATATTTTTGAAGTTTTGGTTGAACGAGAAAAAAAAGAAAATCAATTTGCTAATAATAGTGTCTTAAAAAAGAAAAATAAAAGAAGATTCGTAGCTACTGTTAAGGCTTTTTATAAAGATAACATTGTTTGCGCACATAAAGGTAGAGTAAGGTTAAGTGGCGACCTTAAAGATCATATACAAATAATCGATGGAAACTTCTTTACCTCACTAGATGTTAAACTAGATAAAGGAAATATTAATGGAATAGTGGATTTTAAACTTTTCATTCCAGAAACAAGGAAAGATCCGAATTATGAAATACTTTTTACAAAATTTTTGAGTGAAATAGATATACTGGCTCCTAGAACTTTTTTAGTGGATGTAAAAGTAAATAATCTTGAAAAAAAAATGTTATTTCAAGAAAAAGTTAGAAAAGAAATGTTGGAATACAATAAAAGAGTTGAAGGACCACTGTTAGAAGGAAGTGAGAGATATATGTTCACTTTCCTAGAAAATAACAATCCTTTTTTTAATTCAGGACTTGATAATCAGGTTGCAAGAATTACCAATTCTAATTGGGCAAGAAAATCTGAAAATCACTTTCAAATATCAAATAAGGCTTTAACTGAATTGAACAAGGTCTACTTAAAGTGGATTGAAGAAATGACATTAGGTCCAGTAAATATCTCACATTATAATTTAAACGAAAATGTTTTAAGCAACGAAAATAGTGTTGGATCGGAAAAATTGGGAGTTTTTAGCTCCTTAATGTATGCTGTGGGAGCAAGACATGGAATGTCTCCGCACAATAGGAAGTTTCATTGGAATTCACTTGGTGAGTATTTTGAGCCAGTTTATTATGACGGAGATATAGTGATTGATGAAGCTGTTAGCCAGATGGAAATGTTTAATGACAAGAATTATGATTTTACAATTATTGATCTAGAAAATGTAAAAAAAGCTCATATAAAGATTCAAAATTTAGATAAAGGTATTTTATATAAAAAATTCTTAGGATCGGGAGGAAGCCTTTCAAAAAATGAGGTTGAGCTATTTTTCAAAAAATTATCAAATAATTTAATGATTTTAAAAAAATATGTATCTAATAAAAATTTTGCACCTGAGGATATTAAAAATACGCTGGTGAAAAACTATTTTGATGCTTTGCGTAAAACAAAGACTGAAAACAAAAATTTAAAAGTTGTTTATAATAATTTTAATGAAGACTATTTATTATGTAATATAGAAGATTTAAAATGTGAAAAAATTAATCTTCAAAAAGAAGAAGTTTTAAAACTTATTTCTGATGAACTCATTAAAAATGATACAATTTATCAATACATTGGTATAAAAGAAAATCTCAATAAAAAAAATCAAAATAACAATTACAAAAAATTAAGAATTAAAAATGCAGATTTTTATCATGATGAAAATATAGAGGTTAAGTTTAATGAAGATCAAAATAATTTAGATATCTATCAAAAAACTCCTTTTGCTAGAGCTTACTTTATTAATGGGGGATTAAATAAAATTAACATTAATTTTATTGGCTTGAAAGTAAATGATTTTGACAAAGTACAGTCGAGCTCAATAAATGATTACGGCCTTACTGGTTGTTTGTCTTTTATAAATATAAAGTTTGAAAATGTGGAAATAAACGGTTCAAATGGAGCATGTGAAGACACCATCAATTTAATCAATTCGAGTGGTGAGATAAAAGAAATTAAAGTTACTGAAGCGTATAGTGACGCTCTTGATTTAGATTTTTCTAAAGTAAATATAAATGATATTTATATAAATAATTCAAAAAATGATTGTGCTGATTTTTCTTTCGGCAATTATGATATAAATCAATTTAATTTAAGTAATTGTGGAGATAAAGCACTTTCGGTGGGTGAGAGATCTATACTGACTACAAATGAAATTAATATAAAAGATTCAAAAATGGGAATAGCTTCTAAGGATGGATCTATTGTAAAAGTAATTAATAATAATTCACAAAATCTAGAAATTTGTCTAGCTGCATATAAAAAGAAACAAGAATTTTTTGGTGGTTTTATAAGTGTAGAAAATTTTAGCTGCGAGAATTCTGAAAGTAACGTTGAGACAGATAAGTTTTCACAAATAAAAACCTTGAATACAATGATTAAATAAAAATTATGAGTTTTAGAATAGAAGAAAAACTTTTGATAAATAAATATCAATTATCTGAGTTTAAAGAATATCTGATATCAAAAGGGGCTTCAAAAATTTTTGAAACAAGAAAAATCAACAATCTTTATTTTGATAATGATAAATTTGAAATGTTTAATGACTCAATTGAAGGATGTCTACCAAGAAAAAAAATTAGATTGAGAAGGTACGAGGATGATAGAAATTTTTTAGAAATAAAAATATCTAGTACGGAGGGTAGATACAAAACGAGTAATCAAATAGACTTAAAAAAAACTAATAATATGAAAAATTTGGGTTTCTTCGACAAAGACTATGGCTCATGCAAGCCAGTCCTTTATGTTGAGTATACTAGGGATTATTTTAAATATAGAGACATTAGAGTTACCATAGATAATGATATAAATTACTTTACAAAGCACAGGAAATTTTTAGGTATTGATAAAAACCAAATAATTGAGTTAAAAGCTTCTTTTAAAAAAGATTTAAACGAACTGATGAAAGACTTTCCCTTTCCAAGATCTAGATTTTCCAAATACACCAACGGTGTAGAAAAGCTACTGGAACATTAAAATTATG